>CAYWTW010000001.1:0-29568 GCA_964461325.1 uncultured Candidatus Saccharibacteria bacterium
CTCAATCAGCCCAGTTTTACTGCACAACTGTGTCTAGTATATGGGGTACCTGCCATGTCCTGGTCTAGCGCGGGTTTTGTCGCAAGATAAATACCGCCGAATAAAATTCAGGAATGAGAGGACATAGGCCTTCACGGGCAGTAACCCTCAAGTTCCGGTGCCGCGGACGGGAACGGACAATATCTCGACTCGGACGGTAACCGCGTCAACGTCGGCAACTTCGATGCGGGTATGTTGCTTTGCCGCACCATCGAATTTTGCGTTCCAAAACCAAGAGACGAATGTTCAGAAAATTGGGCGAAAAAATCAAACAACGAGAAAACGGGTTAATTAATGAGGATAATTTTAAGGCCACGCTCGATTCTTATTTGGGCGTTTTGTGCCATTGTAATAGTTACCGTTTAGCCGAAAATATACGGAATTCGGGGTGGGGTTGACCCTGTCACTCGCGAGTGACAGGGTTGACCGATTTTCCGCCGTGCGCTAGGATGTGCGGGCTATGACTCGATCATTGCGCAAGGGGCCGTTCATCGACCCCCGCCTGTTAAAAAAGATTGCCGGTCGCAAACCGGCCGAGGCGGGTGTTGTTAAAACTTGGTCTCGAGATTCGCAGATTAGCCCGGAAATGGTCGGGTTTACGTTCGGCGTGCACAATGGTCGCGAGCACAAGCCGGTTTTAGTGACGGAAGAAATGGTCGGGCATCGCTTAGGAGAATTCTCCCTCACGCGCAAGTTCGTGCGTCATGGCGGTAAGATGCAGAAGGAGCTCGAACAAAAGAAGCGCGAGGCCGAAATCAACGCCGCTAAAACAGCGCGCGAGGCCGGCACCGGCGCCGCCGCCAAGGCCTAAACGATTTGACAATCATGAAAGCCCTGCTTAGCAATTACCGTCAGTCTCCGCGCAAAGTCCGTTTGATGGCCGATCTCGTGCGCGGACGTTCGCTCGAGACGGCTGACCGCCTCCTCCAGTTTACGGTTAAGCGGGCCGCCGCGCCGTTGCGCAAATTGCTGCGGTCGGCCGCCGCGAATGCCGGTCCCGAGGCCGCGGCCGCCACCAACCCGCCGTCGGAGCTGTTTGTGAAGAATATTACCGTCAATTCCGGTTTGGTTTATCGGCGGTTCCATCCCGGCGCTCATGGTCGAGCTTACCCCATCCACAAGAAGACGAGCCACGTGGAAATTGAGTTGGGACGCCGGCCGATCAAAGAAACCGCGGTTAAAATCAAGCCGAAAAAAGTTAAAAAATAACATGACTCATACCGTTCATCCTTACGCCCATCGTTTGGGTATCATCCGAGATTGGCGCTCGCGCTGGTTTGGCCGCCGCGGCCAGTACCAAGATTTTTTGCGCGCCGACGTCTTGCTCCGCGATT
The DNA here is from genome assembly GCA_964461325.1 of uncultured Candidatus Saccharibacteria bacterium. Taxonomy (GTDB): domain Bacteria; phylum Patescibacteriota; class Minisyncoccia; order Phycocordibacterales; family JACOZG01; genus CAYUVV01. Next base: position 1,374 of record CAYWTW010000001.1, read on the forward strand.
ATTTGGAGAAGCGCCTACGCGGTTTGTTCGTCGCGGGGGTGGAGATTGAGCGGGGGCGCGACTCGATGCGTTTGCTCGTCCGTTCGTCTCGCCCGGGAATGATCATCGGGCGGGCGGGCGAAGGTTCCAATCGTCTGAAAGATGATGTTTTAAAATTTTTGCGTCGCCACCGCGCGCCGCTGGCTCGTGATTTTCGTCTAGACATTGAAGAAGTTAAAAATCCGGAAACCGAAGCCGCGCTTTTGGCTCAGATGGTGGTCGAAGGATTGGAGCGGCGGATGCCGTTCCGGCGCGTTCTAAAACAGATCGCCGAGAAGGCGATGGCCCAGCGCCAAGTGGCTGGCGTGCGTCTGGAGGTCTCCGGCCGCCTGGGGGGCGCGGAGATCGCCCGTACCGAATGGATTAAACGCGGCCGTTTGCCGCTCCAAACCTTTCGCGCCGACGTTGATTTCGCCCGCGAGAAGGCCCTGCTTTCCTACGGAGTGATTGGCGTGAAGGCCTGGGTCTATCGCGTGGAGGAAACCAAAAAATAAACATGTTGTTGCCTAAAAAAGTTAAACACCGCAAGTGGCACACGATGCGCCGCAATCCGCTACGGGCCAAAATCGAGACTCGTGGTCTCGAGGTATCTTTCGGCTCTTTTGGGTTAAAGGCGCAAACGGCCGGGCGCTTGCGCTCCAATCAGATTGAGGCGGCACGCAAAGTCATCGTTCGCGCGACGCGCAAGGGCGGCAAGATTTGGATTCGAGTATTCCCGGATAAACCCTACACGGCTAAAGCGGCGGAGGTGGGCATGGGCAAGGGCAAGGGCGATCCGCAGGGTTATGAGGCTCTGATTTGGCCGGGCCGTATTATTTTTGAGTTGGATGGCGTGGCCGCGGAGGAGGCGGAGTCGATTTTGCGCCAAGCTGGTTCGAAGTTGCCGTTTCGGACCTCCGTCGTGGAGCGGCATTGATTTTAATTATGGCTCGCGCTAAAACTAAGGTTCCCACCGATTGGCCCGCCGTTCTCCGCGAAAAACAGGAGGCCTTGCGCCGTTTGCGGTTTGGCGGCGCCGGCGCTTCTAAGGTGACCAATGTTCGAGCGATTCGGCAATTGCGAAAGGAGATCGCTCGCCTGCTTGGTCAGCGGCCGAAAGGAGAGTCGGAAAATAAATAATGAAAACTGAAACAAAAAAATTAAAGGGCCATGGCGTCCTCGAGGGGGTCATCGTCTCGACCAAAATGGCGAAGACGGTTGTGGTGGAGGTGAGCCGTTTTGTCCGCCACCCGCGTTATGGCAAATTTTTGCGCCGGTCTAAGCGTTACTTGGCTCATCACGAGGGGGAGCCTTTGGCGCTCGGCGCTCGCGTCCGCATCAAGAGCGACCGGCCGCGATCGCGAAATAAGCACTTTATCGTCATATGATTCAACCGCGCTCAATCGTCAAAATCGCAGACAATACCGGGGCAAAAATCGGCCGGATTTTCCACGTGCTGGGAGGCACGGGCCGCCGCTATGCCCAGATCGGCGACAAGGTGGTAATGTCGATTCAAGTGGCGGAACCGAAGAAAGCGATTAAGAAACATCAGGTGGTGCACGCGGTAGTGGTGCGTCAACGCCGCCCCTTCCGCCGGCTTGACGGTTCTTACGTCCGCTTTGACGATAATGCCGTGGTGATTATTGAGAAAGACAAATTAGAGCCAGTGGGAGCGCGGATTTTCGGTCCGATGCCGCGCGAACTGGTTGAACGCGGCTATCAAAAAATCGCGTCTTTGGCGCCAGAGATTGTTTAAATCACGAAACCATGTGGCTTAAAAAAAATGACAAAGTTGTTGTGCTGGCGGGAGCCGAACGCGGCAAAACGGCTAAAGTCGAACGAGTTTTGCCGGAGAGCGAGCGGGTCTTGCTTGAGGGCGTTAATTTGAAGCAACGCCGCGTGCGGCCACGCCGCCGTGGCGAGAAGGGTCAAGTGGTGGCGACGGCCGCGCCCGTTCACGCTTCGAACGTCGGTTTGTGGTGCGAGACGTGCCGTCGAGCCATTCGTCCGGCGGCGCGTTTTGATGGCGATAAAAAGATTCGAATTTGCCGGCGCTGCGATCGGGCTCTTTAGAATTTAATTTTATGACACCCCTTAAACAAAAAATCGTTGAGATTCGGCCCCAATTGGCCAAAGCTTTAGGCCGGCAAAATCCATTGTCGTTACCGCGCTTGATTAAGGTGGTGGTTTCGGCTCGGACCGGCCGACAACGTGATAAAGCGCGCCAGGCTTTGGTAGCCGACCGCTTGGCGAAAATTACTGGTCAGAAGCCGGCGCCCGCCGTGGCGCGGCAGTCCATCGCTTCCTTCAAATTACGCGAAGGGGAGACGATTGGTTGGCGGGTAACTCTACGTGGAGCGCGGATGTATCACTTTCTTGACCGCTTATTCAACATTGCCGTGCCGAGGACGCGCGATTTTCGTGGTTTTGACGAGAGCGGCGTCTCGTCTACCGGAGTTTTGACACTGGGCTTTCGGGAACACATTATCTTTCCGGAGACGTCTAACGAAGAACTAAAAGACGTTTTTGGTTTGTCGGTTAGTTTGGTGACGACGGCCAGGGGCCGGGTCGAGGCCTTAGAGTTTTTCCGTCTACTGGGTTTGCCGTTTAAGCATTAAGCGAAATTGACGAAGACCAAATTTATTGCTAGCATCGTCGAACAATCTTATGGCTAAACAATCAGTCATCGCGCGAGCGGCCAAAACGCCCAAATGGAGTACCCGAATTGTGCGGCGCTGTTTCCGCTGTGGTCGGGGTCGAGGATTTATGCGCGATTTTGGCCTTTGCCGGATCTGTTTTCGTGAGTTGGCCAATGATGGCAAAATTCCCGGCGTCAAAAAATCTTCTTGGTAAACCCACTTTGTTTTCATGATTAATAATCCAATCACTGATTTCGCCAATCGTTTAAAGAACGCCGCTTTAGTAGGGCGGAAAGTGGTGGTGACGCCCTATTCCAATCTCCGTTTGGCGGTGGCGGAGCTTTTGCAACGTGAAGGATATTTAACCAAGGCGGTGGTTCGAGGGCAGAAAAATAAAAAGTTTTTAGAAGTGGAACTCGCCTTTAAGGAGCCGGGGATTGCTCGTCTCACCGGGGTTCAGGCCTGGTCTAAGCCGTCGCGTCGGACTTATCTCGGGCGCCAAGCCCTGTGGCCGATTCGTCGCGGCCGCGGCCGTTTGATCGTTTCCACCTCCCGTGGCGTGATGACGGGCGAAGAAGCGCGTCGCGCCGGTGTGGGTGGTGAGGCGTTATTTGCCATCTGGTAAACCATGTCACGCTTAGGCAAACAAATTATCAATGTGCCAACCGAGGTCAAGGTTGAGGTCGGCAATGGGCGAGTGGTCATGCGTGGTCCGCGCGGCGAGTTAACTCGTGTTTTCAAGCCGGAAATCAATATCACGCTGGAGTCTGGCGGGGGGCTTAAATTGGTGCCGCGCCAGTCATCGCTTGATAATCGGGCACTTTGGGGTACCTACGCGGCCCATCTGAAAAACATGATTAAGGGGGTAGTTAGCGGTTTTGAAAAAAAGCTTTTGCTCGAGGGGGTGGGCTATCGCGCCGCGCTTGAGGGCAAAAACTTGAAGATGAATCTGGGCTTTTCTCATCCGGTGGTGATGGCTATTCCCGAAGGTTTGGAAGTCAAGATTGATAAGGGTTTGATGACCATCACCGGTCAGGATTGTGAGCTGGTCGGGCAATTCGCGGCGCGCGTTCGAGCTCATCGCCCACCCGAACCATATAAGGGCAAGGGTTTTCGTTACGAGGACGAGATTATCCATCGCAAGCAGGGCAAGAAGGTGGTGGCTTAAGCTGTTTTTATTTATGGCCTCAAACAAAAAAAAATCGTCAGAGACCAGGGCTAGCCGTCGGGCTAGCCGAGCGCGCCGCGTGCGGGCGCGCGCCCGCGGAACGGCGAGCCGGCCGCGGCTGGCGGTGTTTCGCTCCAATCGAGCAATCTACGTTCAATTGATCGATGACGAGCGCGGCGTGACTCTCGCGGCCGCGGATAATCGCGCTTTGGGGAAGAAAGCGGTGGCGCCGGCTGATTACCCGGGTCGGCGGGGGCAGGCCTTTTTGGTTGGTAATCTGGTGGCCGAACGAGCCTTGGCTAAGAAGATTAAAGCCGCGGTTTTTGATCGGGCGGGTTATCGTTACACAGGACGGATCAAAGCTTTGGCCGACGGCGCGCGCGCCGGCGGCTTGCAATTTTAATTATGGCTACGGAAGTAACAAAAAAGACAACTGATAATCGCAATAATGCCGGCGCGTCGCGACGGGGTTTTGGCGGCCGCGGCGGTCGGCCGTCGCGGGGCGGGGCTGATCGGCGCGAGTCGGATTTGGCTCATAAAATTTTAGCGATTCGACGAGTCACGCGGGTGGTGCGCGGTGGTCGGCGATTTAGTTTTTCCATTGTTTTGGTGGCTGGCGATCGCCGCGGCCGGATTGGTCTCGGGGTGGGCAAGGCGAGCGACATTGCTCTAGCGATTGAAAAGGCGCTTAATGGCGCCCGGAAAGACCTGACCTCTTTGTCGCTCAATAAAAATCAGACCCTGCCCCACGAAGTTAGAGCTAAATTTGGCTCGGCTTTGATCGAAATTAGGCCGTCGCCCGGGCGAGGCTTGGTGGCCGGGAGTTCGGTGCGGGCGGTGCTTGATTTGGCCGGCATCCGGGACGTCAGCGCCAAAATTTATTCTCGCAGCAAAAATCAACTTAACAACGTGCGAGCGGCTCTCAACGCCCTGCGCTCTATCAAAGTTTAATTATATGCAACTACATCAATTACAACCCAGGACCAAACGGCCAGCGGCCAGGCAGATTGGCCGTGGTGGCAAGCGCGGAACAACTTCCGGTCGGGGCACGAAGGGCCAAAAGGCTCGCGCTGGGCACCGGATTCGCCCAGAAATCCGCGATCAAATCAAAAAATTGCCCAAATTGCGCGGACACGACTTTGGTCTCGGCCGTCTGGCGTCTCGGGCCGCGGTGGTCAAATTGGCCCGTCTGTCCGTTCTCCCCGCGACGGAGTTGATTACCCCGGGAGTTTTGCGCGCCGCGGGCTTGATCCCCGCCGTGTCTCGGCGCGCGCGGATAAAAATTTTATTCGATGGCACCAAGCTAGACCGGGCTTTGCGCTTGCGCGGTTGCGCGGTTTCGGCGGCGGCGCGGGCGGCGATTGAGCAAGCCGGTGGCCAGATTTCGGCCTAAACCCCATGTGGCAAAATTTTATTAAAAAGATTCGTTTAGTCTGGCAGGAAGGAACCCTGCGCCGACGCCTGTTGTTCGTGCTTTTGATTTTGGCCCTTTTCCGGCTGGGAGCTTCAATACCAATTTCCGGCGTTGATCCGGTGGCGCTTGGCCGCTTGTTCGCTTCGAGCCAATTTTTGGGTTTGCTCAACATTTTTTCTGGCGGCGGTTTGGAAAATCTCTCAATCGTGATGTTGGGCGTTGGACCATATATTACGGGCTCGATTGTTATGCAACTGCTCACCGTGATGTTCCCGTCTTTAAAAGAGTTGTATCAGGAGTCTGGCGAACTGGGACGCAAGCGTTTTGCTCAATACGCGCGCCTGTTAACGGTTCCGCTCGCGGCCATCCAAGGTTTGGGTTTGCTCGCGTTGCTTAAAAGCCAAGGACTATTGCAAAACCTGACGGCGTTTCAAGAGACGACCAATATTATCGTGATTGTTGCTGGTTCGGTTTTGCTAATGTGGCTTGGCGAGTTGATCAACGAATACGGCATCGGCAATGGTGTCTCCTTAATTATCTTTGCCGGCATTGTCGCTAGTTTGCCCACGGCTCTAACTCAATTAATCGCCACTTACGAGCCAGCGCAGATTCCTCTTTATCTAACTTTTCTGGTTGTCGCCTTGCTGACGGTGGGGGGTGTAGTATTCGTAACCGAGGCCGAACGGCCAATTCCCGTCACTTACGCCAAGCAAGTGCGCGGGGCGCGGATGTACGGCGGGATGTCGACCTATTTGCCTCTGCGCCTCAATCAAGCGGGTGTAATGCCGATTATTTTCGCTCTGTCCATTTTGCTTTTTCCGCGGCTGGTTTTTGATTATTTGAGCCGGATTGATCAAGTTCAAATCAGCCAAGCGGCGCTTTGGTTGCGCGACCTGATCGACAATATGTGGTTTTATTCAATCGCTTATTTCCTGCTGGTTTTTGCCTTCACTTATTTTTATTCAGCCATTACCTTTGATCCGCAGTCGATTGCTAGCAATTTACAGAAAAGTGGCGCTTTTGTTCCCGGGATTCGTCCTGGTCGACCGACCACCGATTATTTGACGCGGGTGGTTACCCGCCTAACTTTGGTCGGCGGGCTCTTTCTCGGTTTGATTGCCTTGTTGCCGCTAATCATCCAAGGCGCGACGGGGATCGGAGCTCTGGCGATTGGCGGTACGGGGTTGCTCATTGTCGTTTCGGTTGTTCTCGAATTGGTTAAACAAATTGATAGCCAATTATCGATGCGCGAGTACTAGCCACGTGCTAGACTAGAGGCGAAACATGCCCCACCCCCACACCTTCATCTTTATGGGACGCTCGGGATCGGGCAAGGGCGTCCAGGTCCGGTTGCTTCAAGATTGGTTGACTCGACAGGAACCGGTTTGCCCGACGATTTACATTGAGACGGGCAATTTGCTCCGCCAGTTTGTGCGCGAAGAAGACAGTTGGACGGCTAAGCGCGCGGCCGAAATAATGGGCCGCGGCGGCCGTTTAGCCGATTTTCTGCCAGTTTCGATTTGGTCGCGCGAGTTAGCCGCTCGTTTGGACGGCCGCGACGCCCACCTGATTTTCGACGGCGTGGCCCGCTCCCTGAACGAAGCCAAGACTTTACAGACCGCGCTTGAGTTTTATGAACGAATTAAGCCGACCGTCGTTTATTTGAATATTTCGGCCGCGGTGGCGGCGGCCCGGTTGGCCGGGCGCGGTCGAGCCGATGACGCCAAACCGGAAAACAATTTAGCTCGCCAGCGTTGGTTTGACGAAGCGGTGGCGCCGGTGCTCGATTATTACCGGCAGGAATCCTTTTACCGCTTTCTCGAAATAAACGGCGAACAGTCTGAAACAGCGGTTCACGAATCGATCGTTCGTGCTTTATGAGCGAGAGGCGGCCAAAAATAATTAACCGACCCCAACCCAAAAACCCGACGGACTTAGCGATTCTGGTGGAAGGCGGCCGGCGTTTGAGTGGGGTGATTAAGGCGTTGGTTGATGCCGCTAAGCCCGGCGTTCGTACCAAAGACCTCGATGGGTTGGCCCGTCGGCTCATCGCCGAACTCGGCGTTGAGCCGGCCTTTTTGAATTATCAACCGGCCGACGCGCGTCGGCCTTTCCCGGCCGCGCTGTGCGTCTCGGTCAATGACGAGGTGGTTCACGGTATCCCGGGCGATCGCGAGTTGCTGGACGGCGATTTGGTCAGTCTCGACCTTGGTTTGCGCCACGAGGGTTTGTATACCGATATGGCGGTAACCATTTCGATCGGCGAACCGACGCGACCGGCCCGCCGACTACTCAAGGCTACACGCGAGGCGTTGAGCGCGGGTATTCGAGCGGCGCGTCCGGGGGCGACGGCGGGTGATGTGGGGGCGGCCGTCCAGGCGGTAGCGCGGCGTTACGGTTTTGGTTTGGTGCGCGAGCTTGGCGGTCATGGCGTGGGCTACGCCGTTCATGAGCCGCCGCTGATTCCCAATTATGGCCGGCCGGGCCAGGGGCCGCGGTTGACTCCCGATTTAGTCATCGCGATTGAGCCAATGCTCGTCTTGGGCGACGAAGCGGTTGATTGGGCCGCGGATGGTTATACCGTGCGCACTAAGGACGGGGGATTGGCTGCTCACTTCGAGCACACGGTGTGGGTAAGTCCTGATGGTCCCAAGATTTTGACCGCTTAATTTTTGCGATATAATTGTTTTATGAAACATCCTAAAGCTGAACGGACTTTGGTTTTGATTAAGCCCGATGGTGTGCAGCGGACGCTGATTGGCGAAATTGTTGGTCGTTACGAGCGTCTTGGTCTCAAATTGGTTGGTTTAAAAATGTTGGTTCCAGATTCGAAGATGGTGGAGGCGCACTACACGCTTGACCCGGAGTGGCGCCGTTTGACCGGCGAGAAAAGAGTTAAGGCGGCGCGCGAACGAGGGGAAAAACTGCCGACCGAAGATCCGTTTGAGATTACCGCCGTGATTTTGGAAAAATTGAAAAAATATTTAGCAAGCGGACCGGTCGTGGCCATGGTCTGGCAAGGAGCCAACGCCGTGTCGATTGTTCGTAAGATTACCGGGGGGACAGAGCCGTTATCTTCCGACGTGGGAACAATCCGCGGCGATTTCGTTCTCGATTCTTACGCTTTGGCGGACAATGACGCTCGAGCTGTTCGTAATTTAATCCACGCCTCGAGTTCGACCAAAGAGGCCGAAGCCGAGATTAAGCACTGGTTTCGTCCGGACGAAATTATCAGCTACCGCCTTGTCCAAGAGCAAATTCTCTATGATGTTAATCTTGATGGGATATTAGAATAAAAGCTAACCCCCGCCGTTGTTTTCTATTCCGTATCCCTGATTCTCAAAGCATAGAGCATTGTCGCAAGCATTAGCAGACCAAGGGGAACGAAAACGTAGCGCAGGTCAAACCAAAAGAGAAAGGCGCTGACCAGCGTGGGAGCGAGAAGATAGGCGAGAGGCTGGGTATCGCGCGAGAGGGCGAGTGCGGCCGAATCACCCGGCCCAATTTGTTTGAAAAAATAAGTTTCTTTCATAATCTCCACGCTGGCCGCCCCGACTCGCGTTAGGAAGAGCAGAGTGCCGATGAGCCAGAGATTGGTCGTGGCGTTAAGCCAGGTTAAACCGAGAGTGAAGGCGCCGGTGATGGCGAGACCGGCGAGCAGGATTTCTTTTTCTCCTGTTTGCCGATCGGCGACGATCCCGAGGGGCCACTCGAGCAAGAGAAAGGCCAGGAGCATTATCGAAAACAGAAGGCCGATGGTCGACCAAGGTAGGCCGAGGGCGCGGAGATAGAGCGGCGAGTAGATAACCATGACGGCATAAAATAAATTTAGAACCAGGTCGATGACTAAAATCCGCCGCAAGTTGAGAGCCGAGCCGGCGCGCGCCCGCCAGAGGCGGGCGAGAGTTTGCAGAGGTTGATACCGTTGTCGGCGCGTGGCGAGGTCGCCCTCAAGGCGAGCGAAAGTGATCCAGCCGAGAGGAAGGAGGGCGCCGAGCGCCGCCCAGTAGACGACGCGGAAACCGTATTGGCCAGCAAGGGATCCGGCCAGCCACGGCGCGATGACCCAAGCAAGGTTGGCGACGGTCAGGAAGAGTCCACGGACGGCCCCGGTGTGTGAGTTTGTCGTGACGGTTTCCAAATAGAGGTCTAAGTTGAATCGCAGGAGCAAAACTGTAATTTGAAGCCAAATGAAAGCGCCAATGAGGAAGGCCGACCATTGAAACCAGACTAGTCCAAGTAGACCGAGCGCGTTGAGACCGATGACGATGAGACTGAAACGCCTCAATCCCAATCGCTGAATTAGAATTGGCGCCCACCACAGAGCGACGAAGCTTAAAGCCGAGGCCAGGGCGTAAAACCAGCCAATTGATTGTTCGGACACGAATTGGCCGAGAAAGCTCGAACCAATATAGATTGGCAGGGCGACGTGGAGGGCGAGAAAAAATGAGGCTAAATAGGCGTAATGACGTCTGATAATTTTGGGGGCTAACGCCGCGCTCATAATTTAGAATTAAACCTCGATTAACACAGGCAGAACGATCGGGCGGCTTTTGGTTTTCTGGAACAAGAAGCGGCCAATGTCTTCGCGGACGATGTTTTTTACATAATCGAAGTTGATGGGGTGCATTTTGCTCGTTGCCTCCTCGATTTTTTTCTTGGTCAGCTGGCGGACGGAGCGGAGCAAGTCTTGCGACTCTTTCAGGTAGACGAAGCCGCGGGAGATGATGTCGGGCGATTTAATGACTTGGCCGGTCTGGATATTGACGAGGGCGATAATCACGAAGATGCCTTCTTGAGCAAGCATAACGCGGTCGCGAACCACCACTTCCTTGACGTTGTTTTGGCCTAAGCCGCCAACCATCACGAGATCTTTGGGCGCTGTTTCTGGTCGACTCGCGATTCGTTCGCCGTCGGCGCTAATCTCCACGACCATGCCGTTGTCGGGGACGATGATGTTTTGCTCGGGCATGCCGAGCTCCATCGCCAGATCGGCGTGGACCCGCAGTTTTTGATGCCAGCCGTGAATGGGGATGAAGAATTTCGGTTTGATTTTGCGATGTAGCCATTCGATTTCGCCACGATTGCCGTGTCCGGAAGAATGGATGTAAACCTCGGAAGTGCGGTAACTGATAATTTTGGCCCCCTGGCGCGCGATGTTGTCTTTAAGTTTTTGGACCATGATCTCGTTGCCTGGAATGATCGATGAAGAGAGCAGAACCGTGTCGCCTTTTTTGAAGCGCAAATATTTGTGAGTTTTGGTGGCGATGCGCATTAACGCCGCGAATTCTTCTCCTTGGGCGCCGGTGGCCAGAATGACCATTTTGTTCTCCGGGTAATTGGCCGCTTCTTGGACCGAGATGATGGTACCCTTTTTAACTTTGAGTAAGCCGGCCTTTTCCGCGACCTCCACGTTGGTTTTCATGCTTCGGCCTTCGACGACGATTTTGCGACCAAACTCTTCAACGAAGCCGATGATTTTAATCATCCGCTCCAGTTGGGAGGCAAAAGTGCCGATAAATAAGCGGCCCTGGATGTTTTTTATAATCTCGCGGATGTTTTTGTGGGTTTCTCGCTCGGGAATGGAAAATCCGGGATTTTCGATATTAGTGGAATCGGTCATGAGCAGGAGAGTGGGCTCGCGGTCGAAGATGCCGTAGCGCTTTTCTTCTTCGGCTGTCGGCTTGCCATTGACTCCGTCGAGGTCAAGCTTGAAGTCGCCCGGATTGACAATCATTCCATATTTGGTGTCGATGATGACGCCGAAAGAGTCAGGAATGGTGTGCGTCACGCCAAAAAACCTGACGGAAATTTCTCCGAGCTTTAACTTGCTGTCATTTTCAACGATTACCAAATTAAGAGGCGATAGATGCGGAAATTCATCCATTCGTTTTTTTATGAAAAGCGAAGTGAGGTTGCGAGTATAGAGCGGGGGATTGCCGATTTTCGGCATGATGTAGGGAATGGCGCCGGTGTGGTCGAGGTGGCCGTGAGTGATAATCACGCCGCGAATCCGATCCTTGTTTTGTTCGAGGTAGGTGGCGTCCGGAATGATGTAATCGATGCCTGGCGTGTTTTCCGTCGGGAAAGCCAGACCCATGTCGATCACGATGATGTCATTATCAATTTCGATCGCCGTCATGTTTTTGCCGATCTCCTCCACACCGCCGAGGGGAATGATTCGAATCACCCCCGGCTCGATTTTCGGCACGCGTTTAATGTTTTTGGGCCCAGTTCCGGCGCCCAGATGGCTGGGCCGGCGCGGTGGCGGGCGGCGGCGTGAGCGTGACGGACCGCGGCCCCGCGGTGAGCGCGGACGATTGTCGCCCGGCTGGCTGTCGTTATTGGTAGTAGGTTTCATCTCTAAAATTTGGCCAAACTCTTTCCGTGTCTATATACCAACGATAAACATCGCGGAAGCGGTCTGACGGTGAATTAATAATTTGTAAATTAAGGTTTTTAACTTGCGGCGGCGCGGCGTAGATGAATTCCGGAGCGTAGAGGAAGACCGCTGGCTGCTCCTCAACAATCAATCCAGCCGCTTCGTCATACAGGGCGCGTCGTTCGCCCTCTCCGGTAGTTTGACGAGCTTTGGCTAGGAGCTCGTCCGTTTTCAGGTTGGCGTAGAGGGCCAGGTTTGATCCTGGGTCGAGACGTTGTGATGAATGCCAGAAGGGGAAGAGATCTGATTCTGGCCCTAACGCCAAACCAAACAAGAGGGCGTCGTATTTGCGCGGTCTGATGATGTTTAAGTCGAGATCGCCCCGATCAAACACCAACACGTCGACTGCCGTTCCCAAATCTGTCCACGTCTGTTTCAGCCAAGCGGCTGTTGCTTGCAATTCCGGCGTGTTGCCAGTGCTTAGAGTAAAGCGCAGTTCGATTTTTTTGTCTGCTTCGCCGCGGGTTAGGATACCGGTTGATTCCTCGGTTGTCCAGCCGCTAGTGCTTAGCTCGTCCCGGATTTGGCTGACGAGGACAGAGCTTTCGGTGCTCGTCGCGCTCAGGCCTGGCCCAAAAGCCGTGTCGGTGGGCCGCGGGCCAGATACTGGTTGGCCAAAGCCGTGTAAAACCTGGCTGATCAAGCTTGATCGATCAAGGCTTTGGCTTAAGGCCCGCCGGATCTCTTCGCGAATGAAGAGCGGCGCCTGATTTTGATTAAAAAAGACGCCAAAAATTCTGGAGAGCGTGGCGGTGACGAGTAATCGGCCTTCGGCCCGCCAACGTTTGGCTGGCGCTGGATCAGGGCTCGCCAAGCTGTCGATCTCGCCCTGTTCGTAGGCCGTCATTAATTCCGTCTCACTTTGGAAAAAGCGCAGATTGATTTTTTTAATTTTTGGTTTGCCGAGAGCAAATCCAGAAAACGCTTCTAGCTCGTAGCGTTCAACTGTGGCCGGGCTATCGGTTGACCAGCGGGTTTTTTTTAGACGAAACGGGCCACTGCCGATGGCGAGAATGTTACGTTCGCTGAAAGCCATCGTCTCGGCCGGTTCTGCCGACCAAAGATGGTTTGGTATCAGACCGATGGTGGTTTGATAGGGGAAAAGCGGATTAGCCTGGCGCAATTGAAAACTGACCGCGTTTTCTCCGACAGTCTCCGCGACCACCCCCTCCCAAGCGCTGAAACGCGGGCTCTTTAAAATTGGGTTTTGAATCAATTTAATTGTCTCGATCACGTCTTGAGCGGTTAGAGGATGGTTGTCGTGCCAAGTTAATTCTGGTTTGAGGGTAAAGGTGTAGGTTAGTCCGTCCTCCGAGACTTGATAGCTCTCGGCCAAATCGGGGATCAATTCTCCCGCCGAATTAAGTCTCAATAGTCCGGAAAACAGCAGGGCGACTAAGTCATTGTCTGGTTCGGAACTGGCGAATAAGGGGTTAACAAAACGCGGCACTCCCACCAGTCCCTCGGTGAAGCTGCCGCCGCTAGTCGGGGTTTCCACTAGATAAAGACGGTTGAGCGCCCACAACAATCCCGCTCCACCAATAATCAAAGCAATCAAACTGCCGGCAAACCACCAATAGATTCCTCTCATTTAATTTAGATTTAGATAATGTCCGGCTTCTGACTGTTGATCTACAAAAACAAAGATACGGCGGCGCTTAGAAAGAAAATGATCCCGAGGATGATCGTTGTTACAAAGAGAGTTTTTTCTAGGCCACGGCGTTGATAAGTAACACCTCCCGATCCAGACCCGCCGAAAGCGCGCCCCAAAGAGGCGTCGCTTTGCTGGATCAGAATCGCCGCTACCAAAACTATCGACACCACGATTTGCACCCAAGGTAGGACGGAAGTCAAAATCGACATTTGAGTTGATTGTAACAAAATTGACTTAACCACGCAAGCGCAAACTCTCTCGCGCTCTTTTTGCCCTTATCCACAAGAGCGAAATCGTATTTGCGGGTATAATTGAAAGTAAATGGAAACAAAATCTGGTGCCCTTTCCGTGGCCGGGGCGTTTTTAGCCGTAATTTTATTCGTCGTGGCGATTTGGGCGGGGACCTTCATTCCCTTGGAGGATCTAGTCAGTTTGCAAACCGGTCGTCAGTTGGCTCAGGTCGGCAATCAAGATCAAACAGTGGTTTTAACGCCCGAAGCAGACGCGGCCGTACGGAGCGGTAGTCATCAGTCCGCCAATTTTGGCACGGGAGCCGAATTGGGGATTATCCAGAGTGGCGGCGATTGGAACATCCAGCCATATTTGCGTTTTAATCTTTCTGGTATCAGCGGCAACCTTGTTTCGGCCCGTCTCCGTTTTTATGTTTCCGATGGCGACGACGATGCTTCGCCAAAACCAGTTAGTTTGTCAGTCGTTAACGACGACAGCTGGGGGGAAACGACGCTCACTTGGCAGAATAAACCGGCGACGGGTAACACTATTGCGTCCATTACTTTCGACGCGGCGGATGACGTTTACACCTCGTGGTTCGACGTCACGAGTTATCTTCAAAGCGAGCTTGCCGACGGTCGCGCGTCTTTTAGTCTTACTCACAGCAATGGGGGCAATTACGTTGGTTTGGCCTCGCGCGATGCCGGCCATCCGGCCGAATTGGAGGTTGTTTACAACTCCGGCACCCAGACTCCGGCAACCTATGTTTTGAATACTTCCGCTTCGCCTTCGTCTGGCGGTACCGTCAGCTTGAGTCCCAACCAATCGAATTATCAAGATGGAACCACCGTCGCTCTTACCGCCGTTCCCTCTACAGGTTACCAATTCGACAATTGGTCGGGCGATCTTTCCGGCGTCACCAATCCGGCCACCCTGACCATGAGCGCCAACCGCTCGGTAATAGCCAACTTCAGCCAGATTCCCGGTCAAACCGGCGGCGGGACCCTTGGTAGTAATAGCGGTTACGATCTGGCTTGGTCTACTTATTTGGGCGGCTCCAGCGAAGAAACCGCGCGGGATGTGGTGACCGATGCCGCCGGCAATGTTTATATTACCGGCGGGACCGGGTCAGCTAATTTTTCACCACTGCTGAACGCGGCGCAGACGACTTTTGGTGGCAACCACGATGTTTTTGTAGCCAAATTTAATGCCAGTGGCTTGCCGCAGTGGTCGACCTATTTGGGTGGTCCAAATTATGACCGAGCTTACGCGATCGAGCTGGATGGAGCCGGCAACGTTTACGTGGCTGGCCGAGCGGGGCGCAATTTTCCGGTGACAGTCGGCGCTCTTCAGGGCAATTTTGCTGGCGATTCTAATCCCAACAGTAATTATGGCGATCAAGATGGTTTTGTCGCCAAGTTTAATAATGCCGGACAGCGTGTGTGGGTTACTTACTTAGGTGGACCGGATCGTAGTTTTATCCGCGACATCGACGTTGATTCTTCCGGGAATGTTTACGCGGTGTTGACTGATGTTTCGCAGGCTAATCCCTACGCCGCGTCAGGCGCTTATCAATCAAATGTTTCGGGTGGAGCCAATGGTTTTGTCGCCAAATTAAACTCAAGCGGCAATCAAGTATTGTGGGGGACTTACGTCGGCGGCGCGTCCAGCGGAGTTGGTTTTGGCACGCCGTCCATCAGAGTAACCGGTTCGGGCGAGGTGGTGGCGATGGGGACCAGTAATTACGCCGGAGACCCGGTTAGTCCGGGCTTGCGGGCTCACGCTGGCGGTTTGGATATGTATGTCATCAAACTAAGCGCCGACGGACGAACGCGGCGCTGGTCGACCTATCTTGGCGGCAACGGAGATGAGTTTTCCGAGACGCACGCTTTGGCGCTTGATAACGCCGACAATGTTTACGCCGCTTTTACCACGCGGTCGAGCAATATGCCGGTGACGGGTGGCGTTTTTCAACCAGCTTTGGGCGGTATTGCCAGCACTGGTAATTACAATGGCGATGGTTTCGTGGCTAAGTTGAACGGCTCGAGCGGCGCGTTGGCGCAAGCGACTTATCTCGGGGGTTCGAGTGGTGAAGGTTTGGAGGGGGTGGGGGTTGATAGTTCCGGCGAGGTCTACGTGAGCGGCGGGACTTTCTCTGCCAATTTTCCGGTGACCAACGACGCTTATCAGAGTAGCCGTCGCGGTGAGTCTGATTGGTTCGTTGGCAAATTATCTAGTGATTTTTCAACTTTACTTTATTCCACCTATCTTGGGGGCACGTCTAATTGTGCTGGTAGCGGCAAGGTAGTCTGTGATTACGCTCGCGGTTCTTACGTAACCAATAGCGGCGATTTTTATGTCGTCGGTCATACCAATTCGAGCAACTTTCCCACGGTCGGTGCTTATCTGGCCGCCAACCCAAGCGGCAGTAACGTTAACACGGCCGCGGTGCTTAAGGTGTCTACCGGCGGTGTGGTTACTCCGCCGACCAGTTATACGATTAACGCTTCGGTCTCCGGCGGGAACGGTTCGATTAGCCCGAGCGGATCGGTTAATGTGTCGGCGGGAGGCTCGCGGACGTTTACTTTTTCTCCCGCTGGTGGTTACGTAGTCACTTCGGTTTTAATTGATGGGGCCGCCGTCAATCCAACCCCGTCTGCCAGTTACACTTTCTCTAACGTAACCAGCAATCGATCGATTGTGGTAACCTTCGCCTCGGCTTCTCCTCAGACCGTTTCTCTTACTGCCTCTGCTTCGCCCGCCAACGGCGGGGTCGTCAGTCGTAGTCCTAATCTGGCGAGCTACTCGCTCGGCACGGTGGTGACTCTGACCGCTACTCCCGCCGCCGGTTACCAATTTGCCGGTTGGTCTGGCGCCCTATCCGGTTCGATTAATCCGGCGACCGTTCTTCTGGATCAAGATCGGAGCGTGACGGCCAATTTTAGTTTAGTGACGACGGGCGACCCCCTGGTTCTACGTTTGGAATATAACGATGTTTCGAGCGACGGCCAAACAACCGATGCTTCGGTTTACGGTAATCATGGAGTTTGTGCTGGCGCCGCTTGCCCCAACTATTTGGCGTCTGGTAGCGAAGATAATTCTGGCACTTATCAATTCGATGGCACAAGCGATGTTATATCTTTACCGGATAGCGTTAGCTTGCGACCAACTCGTGATTTGACGATCGCGACTTGGATTAATTTTGATTCTGTGAGCGGCCAACAGGCGATTATCAGTCGTTTGACGAGTAACGGTTTTGCCTGGAGTTTGGCCACGCACTGGCAAAATCCACGCGAATTTTATCTCGCCCTAGATAATGATGGCGCGTCTCCCGGTTATTTCGCGACCTCGGTGGGCGCCAATTTGCAGGCGAACACCTGGTATCACCTGGCCGCGGTTTTTGATGGCAATTCAGTGGTGCTCTATAAGAACGGTCAACCTCTTTCCACGGCGACGACGGGAACCAGACCGGCGAGTTTGTATACCGGCACGGCGATTCCGCGAGTTGGGGCCTTTGCTTCATCTGGCTATTTGGCCGGCCGTTTGGACCGGACCAGGGTTTTTGCTTCCGCTTTAAACTCGTCTGAAGTTGGGGTTTTGGCGCAAACGTCCACGGGCTCGCTCGACGTAACGCCGCCGACCGTGTTGATTGTCAGTCCGGCCCCTAACGCTAGTCTATCTGGCGCGGTTAGCCTGTCGGCCGCGGCGGCTGATACGGGTTCGGGGATTGCCTCCGTTCGTTTCTTGGTTGATGGCGCAGTTATTGGTCAGGATTTGGTTACTTCGCCCTATGTGACGGTTTGGAATACGGCGACGGTGAATAACGGCGGGCATCAACTAACCGTCGAAGCTCGCGATGTGGCTGGCAATTTGGCGACGAGCGCGCCGGTCAACGTGATCGTTAATAATCTCCAAACCGTCGGCGCGATTACGCCGAGCTTGGTGGCCTCGAGGATTTCCGGCGCGGCTCCGCTGTCGGTGTTTTTCGACGCCACGGGAACGACGCATAGCAATCCAGTCATCCGGCCTTTCCACGACCTTGAATATCGTTGGAGTTTCGGTGATTCTACCAGCGGCGTCTGGAGCACCACTGGTCAAAGTCGCAACGAAGCAATTGGCGCTCTGGCCGCTCACGTGTTCGAAAAACCGGGGAATTACAGCGTGGTTTTAACGGTGACCGACAATCAGGGCGATACCAAAACTCGTTCCACGACGGTGAGCGTGAGTGCGCCAACGAGCGGCGCCTGCTATTCGACCAGTGGTAACTTTAGCGGCTGCCCGACCGGCTTACAGCAAGTTACGACCTCGCAGATCAGCGGCAATGGATTTTATCGCCGCGGCGAGACCTTTACCCGCACCGGTAATTTGAGCAATGTTACTTTCCTCGGAGCTTTTGGTACCGGTCCTCGGCCGCGCCTCGTCTTCAGCGGCGCGCCGCAGGCGATTGGGACCAAGGATAAGACTCTGGTCATGGGGTTGGAAATTGTTGGCGGTGGCTACGTCATTAGCGGCGGCGGCCTCAATGCCGAGCATCTGTTCGTGGTGGATAATGTGTTCCGCGACTTTACGACTTATGCCATTTACAAGGCGCCGTTTAGCCGTTCGCCGGAACGGGCGGCCGAGTATAACGCTTTCGTCGGCAATAGTTTTGATACTGCCTCGGCTAGTGAGCACGGCATTCGAACTTATATTGCCAAGTCTTACATTGGTCACAACCGGATTGAGGGCAACTATTATCGCGGCACGAACATTAAATTCGTTGGCCTTGGTTGTGTTGACGGCTCAAATGATTACAACATCATTGCCGATAATTATTTCAGTCATCGCGCGGCCCAAGGCGCCATGTTGTCGATTGGTTCGGGCGATGCCGGGCACGTCAACTGTTCTAAAGATTTGATTGTCGAACGAAATATTTTCGATAATCCGGTGGCCGGTTGGCCCAAGGCGGCGATGGGCGCGGGTACGACGTTCGAACGAGTCACCATCCGCAACAATGTCGGCCGCGAGATGTCTCACTTTATCAGCAATACGGGAGAAGCGGGCGGGACTTATCCGGATTGGAAGATTTATAACAATTTGTTTTACAACTCGAATCTTTTCCCGGAGGGATATTACTTCCTGCTCTCGAAGGGAGCGATGCCAAATCTCGAATTGCGCAACAACATCGTCCACGCTTTCGGCGGTAGCACGCGCATCGGTGTTGAATTGCAAAAAGATACGCTCGCGAATATTACCGAAACTAATAACCTTTGGTACGGCGATTTCCAAACCCTCTTTAATTTAAGCGGAACTAAATACTCTTTCGCTCAATGGCAGGCGGCGGGCCAGGGAGCGGGAAGTTCAGTCGCTAATCCTCAATTGGTTCAACCGGGATCCGGTAACTTTACTTTAAATTCCAACAGCCCCGCGATTGATCAAGGTTTTGCTGTTCACTCGGTCGTCGACGATCTTGACGGCAATTATCGTCCCCATGACGGTAATAATTCCGGCACCAGCGAGTGGGATATCGGCCCTCACGAGTTTGGCTCGACAGGCGGCGGTAATCCCGATCCTGGCGTGACGACTTATACCATCACTATCAATTCGGGGGTTAACGGCACAGTCACTCCCGGGACGGTTACTCTAAACGCTGGCAGTAATCAAACCTTCACGATTGTTCCCAACAGCGGTTATCAGATTACTAACGTAATTATTGATGGCGCGCCGGTTGGACCCGTAACCCAATATCAGTTTTCCAACCTGCAGTCCAATCACCAACTTGATGTTATCTGGAGTTCGATTGTGCCGATTGATAACGTTCCTCCCGTTATTTCCGGCGTCGGCGCGTCGGGAATCAGTCAAACTGGCGCGACAATCAGTTGGCAAACCGATGAACCGGCGACGAGACAGGTGGAATACGGTTTTACCACCGCTTATGGCCAGCAGACGGTTTTCGATAGCAGTCTTCGGACTAGCCACAGTGTTGTGTTGAGCGGATTAACGCCGGGCGTGACTTACCACTTTCGAGTTAGTTCTCGTGACGCGATTGGCAATTCGGCGCGGTCGATTAACTTTACTTTCAGCACCCAACCGAGCCCGGTACCCGATCAAACCTCTCCCGGCGCTGTCCAGAACCTAACTGCTGTTTTAGGCGGCGCGGGGATTACTTCGACCCTGCTTAGTTGGAATGCTCCGGCTCAAAATGGCGCCGATCAAAATTCCGGTCCCACGTCTGGTTATGATCTCCGGTATTCTCTAGCGCCACTTAGCGAGGCCAACTGGCCGAGCGCGCTGGCGGCGACCGGCGAGCCGCCGCCGAGCGCCCCCGGCTTATCCGATCGCTACACTCTGGTTGGTCTAACTCCCGACACGGTTTATTATGCGGCGCTTAAGTCGGTTGATGCCGCGGGCAATGTTTCGCCTCTGTCTAACGTGGTGTCTTTCAAAACTTTGCCGCTCGATCCGATTCCACCCAATCTCCCCGGCGGTGGAGGCAGCGGCTCGTCGGATTCTAATCCGTCGAACTTCGCTCTCGGTGCCCGAGCTTTGCCCGGTCCCAGCCAGGCGATTATCAGTTGGACTAAACCAACGGATTCTAACTACGTCCGTACGTTGATTGTGCGAAGCGACAAAGCCTTGACGACGAGCCAGCTTAGCACTCAAGTTCCCGAACAGATTTCCGGCGCGCGAGTGGTTTACGAGGGCGACGGCCAATCCTTTACGGACACCGGTTTAACGGCCGGTCGAACTTACTATTATGGCGTTTTCGCCTATAACAAGGCGCGCCGGATGAACGCCGGCCAAGGGTTGTCGGTCAAACCGCTAAAAGCGGGTGATGGCCAACACAATGACCTAACACCGATTGATAGTGCTGAAAATAATTTGATAGCTGGTGCGGTCTCTTCTGTAAACAACTGCGTCACCACGCCAGTAAACATTGCCGCGCGCGCGGTGGTGGGGCCATTTGGGGTTGGTCTTACTTCGCCGCAAGTGAGGATTCTGCAGGAGATGCTCGCCACGGACCCTACGCTCTACCCGGAAAAGGTGGTAGATGGATACTACGGCCAAGCTGTGATTCGGGCGGTACAGCGTTTCCAGGACCGGCAAGGTTTAGTCCGGAGCGGTAGCCCCGAAACGACGGGTTATGGTTTGGCTGGGCCACGGACGCGGCAAGAGCTCAATCGCGTTTTGGGTGTGGCGCGCGTGGCAGAAACCGTTGTTTGTCCGTCCGCATCGGGAAGTATCGACTCGAGTTTGGGCGCTAATCCTCTTTCCGTTAGTCCTTTTGATTGGTCGGGAATAATCGAGCGCTTGCGCCAAGCCCTGCGTCTTTTCCTGTCTCGTCTGTCCGCGCTGATTCTCTGGTGGAGTTAAGATAATTAACGCCTGATTGACAGCCGGCCGGCCGACTGTATAATTGCTGGCACTTTAACCGGTAATTTTTATTATTTTTATATGAAAAAGAAAACCAAGACAGAAAAAGCTTTTAAGCTTCGTCCATTGGGCGACCGCGTAGTCGTGGCCCCCGTTTCCGAATATGAGCGGGAGGGCCAATCAGCGAGCGGTTTGATCATCCCAGATACGGTCAATAAGGAGAAATCAGAAGAAGGCCGAGTGGTGGCCGTGGGTGACGGCCGTCTTGGCGATGATGGCCAACGGATCCCAATGTCGGTAAACGTGGGCGACCGCGTGCTTTTTGCCAAGTATGGGCCCGATGAGGTTAAGGTGGACGGGCAAGAGTATTACATTATGAGCGAATCGCACATTTTGGCGATCATTGATTAATTAAAAAACACGAGCTTATGGCAAAACAAATTGTTTTTGGCGATCAAGCGCGGCTTCGTTTGAAAGCCGGAATTGATCGGGTGGCCGATGCCGTCCGTATCACCATCGGCCCCAAGGGAAGGAACGTCGTTTTTGATAAGGGGTATGGTGCGCCGACGATTACGAACGATGGCGTGTCCATCGCCAAGGAAATTACCTTGGCCGACAAGATTGAAAATATGGGGGCGGAAATTGTCAAAGATGTCGCTTCCAAAACCAACGATGCCGCCGGTGACGGCACGACCACGGCGGTGGTTTTGGCTCAGGCGATCAGCGAGGCCGGCTTCCGCAAGACGACGCTCGGCGTGAACGCCATGGGGGTACGCTTGGGGATTGAGGCCGCGACCAAGGCCGCGGTGGAGGTTTTGCGGGGGATGGCTAAACCGATTAAAGATAAGCATGAGATCAAGCAGGTGGCGACGATTTCGGCCGAATCTGAAGAGTTTGGGACGATTATCGCCGAGGCGATCGACAAGGTGGGCAAAGACGGCGTTGTGACCGTCGAAGAGTCTCAATCGTTTGGCGTGGAATCTGAATTGGTGGAAGGTATGCAGTTTGATAAGGGTTACGTTTCGCCTTACATGATTACCGACGCCGACCGGATGGAGGCCGAGTATCATGATCCGCTGATTCTCATCACGGACAAAAAAATCAGCTCGATTAAAGACATTCTCCCCCTGCTTGAGAAACTGGCTCAAACCGGCAAGAAAGAGCTCGTCATCATTGCCGAAGATATTGACGGCGAGGCATTGGCGACGCTGGTGGTCAATAAATTGCGCGGCATCTTCCACACTTTGGCGGTGAAGGCTCCTGGTTTTGGTGATCGACGCAAAGAGATGCTTCGGGACATCGCGATTTTGACCGGCGCGCAGGTGGTGAGCGAGGAAGTGGGGATGAAATTGGAAAATGTGACGTTAAGTGATCTGGGCCAAGCCCGTCGCGTGATTGCCTCCAAAGACACCACGACGATTGTGGGTGGTAAGGGCAAAAAAACCGACATCGAAGACCGCATCGGCCAGATTAAGAAAGAAATCGAAGTGTCTGATTCCAATTATGATAAAGAGAAACTTCGCGAGCGCTTGGGCAAGCTCTCGGGCGGCGTCGCCGTCATTCGCGTGGGCGCGGCGACCGAGTCGGAAATGAAGTATAAAAAATTGAAGATTGAAGATGCCGTGGAAGCGACTAAGGCGGCGATCGAAGAGGGAATTGTGGCGGGTGGCGGAGCCGCGTTGATCCGCGTCGCGACGAAGTTGGCCGGCAAGAAATTGCCGCCGTCTTCGCCCGACATCGCGCACGAATTTTCCGTCGGAGTGGAAATTTTGTTGAAAGCGCTGGAGTCGCCCTTGCGCCAGATTGCCATCAACGCCGGTAAAGAGGATGGTTCTGTTGTGGTAGAGGCCGTCAAGAAATCAACCGGCACGGCTGGTTACGACGCCAACGCCGACAAAATTATTGATGACATGTTCGCGGCGGGTATCATCGACCCGGTCAAAGTAACGCGCACGGGATTAGAGCGAGCGGCTTCAGCCGCGGCGATTTTGCTTACCACGGAGGTGGCGATTAGTGATGAGCCGGAGGAGAAGAAAGAGGGTGGCGGGGCTCATCAGCACGGCGGACCGATGGGTGGCGGAATGGGAATGGGGGACTACTAAAAAAGCCGGCGCCGATGGCGCCCAACAGATCAAAAACTAAGTCAAGGCCGGTATCCTCGAGATAGCCGGCCTTGCTCGTTAACGTCAAACCAAACCAGAGTTCATAGAGTTCCCAGGCAACCCCAACAGTGAGGATGATGAGCAATAAACGCGACCAACCAAGAGTTAGATTCAATTGTCGGCCAAGCCAGATGGCGACGAGACCAACCCAGAGTCCGCCGAGTAAGTGCAAGACGATGTCGTACCACCAGAGGAGCCAGTAATAATGACGTTCCAAACCCAAAAAATGGAGTCCGGCGATCAACAGGATTAAGGCAAAAATTTGCCGGATTGTTGGTCTAAACACCCGCCGATTATAGCTTATGGTATAATCTCGGCATACTAGACTAAACGTAAAATTTATGGACGAAAATTTGAACCAAAAATCGGATTTCTTCACCACTCCCCGTGGCCGCTACGTGGTCGCTGGCATTCTTGTCACCGCCGCGCTCGGGATAGCGGTGTGGGTATCGGTGGGAACAATAAAACCCATGACCCAAAGAGCTCCGGCATTATTTTATCAAGTTAAGCTGTCTCTTAATCAGGGGATTGTTGATCTGCCACCTTATGCTTTTGATTTTAATTATGGCCAATCTAATCTGGGTGATCATTTGCTCGATGTTCTTGAAATTTCTCCTTCACCGGTTAAATCGACTTATCGAGACAAGATTGTTGTAATGGTTTACGATAAATTTAATAGCATTCCGCCGCGTTCTTCTTATCGTTTTCTCCCAACTAATCTTTTGGTGTTGTTTGAACCAAACGCAAATATAAATTTGGCTCCGGGTATCTATAAAAATAATCACCTTACGGCTGAGGTATATAAAGCTGACGAAAGCTTGTTGCCGTTCGTGCAAGATTCTAGTTATTGCGAGAAGGATACGGATTGTTCTGTGGGGACAAATTTTTGTAATTACGGCTCATTCAACAAATATCACGTGTATGCCGAAGGCTGGGGTTGCGAGGGCGTGCATTATCCTCAAGAGGGGGATAACATCGAATTGCAATCATTGTGTGAGTATCCTAATTATCCCAGATTTGAATACTCCGATTCTCGTTGTTTAGAAAACAAATGTGTAGCACAAGGACGTACGATGACTTGTGACGGCACTTTGCCAATTTAATATTTGGTTATCCTCTCCACCTTTAAATTTATTAAATAAGTGTTAAAATAGGGTCACCATGTTAATCATATACATAATTTTAGCAATCGTAGCGGTGATCGCCTTGTGGTTGATCGCCGTCTATAACGGTTTCGTCAAGATTAAAAATCAAGCGGCCGAAGCCTGGGCCGATATCGATGTCCAGTTGAAGCGCCGTTACGATTTGATCCCGAATTTAGTAAATACGGTTAAGGGTTACGCCGCCCACGAGCAGGGAACTTTCGACAAGATTACCCAAGCGCGCACCATGGCGATGCAAGCCGGAACAGTGAGTGAAAAGGGCAATGCCGAGAATATGCTCACCGGGGCGCTTAAGTCGCTTTTTGCCGTAGCCGAGAGTTACCCCGACCTTAAAGCCAATCAAAATTTTTTGGAGCTCCAGCGCGAACTATCCGACACGGAGAACAAGGTTCAGGCCGCGCGCCGCTTCTACAACGCTAATATCCGCGACTTTAAGATTAAACTTTCCGCCTTCCCATCCAATCTCGTCGGCAGTATGTTTGGTTTTAGCGCGCCGGAATTTTTCGAATTAGCGGAAAACCAAAAAGCGGCCGCGGCCGAGCCTGTTAAGGTGCAGTTTTAATCTCTTTCGGTGGCTGCCAACTTCTATACTCACCGGAACGCCAACACCCGCAAAACGTGGTTGTTGATGACCATTTTTTTGGTGGTTGTGGTGTTGCTTGGGTGGCTCTTTAGCCAGGTTTGGAACAATCCGGCCATTCTCTACGGCGCTGTCGTTGTTGCCATTTTCACCAATTTTTTCAGCTACTGGTATTCGGATAAATTGGTGGTGGCGATGACGGGCGCGCGGCCGGCCAGCCGCGAAGAGTTTTTTGACCTCTACACGATTGTGGAGAATCTCTCCATTACCGCTGGTTTGCCAAGGCCTAAGGTCTACGTTGTGTCTGACCCGGCGCCCAATGCCTTCGCGACTGGCCGCGACGAGCGTCACGCCGTGGTGGCCGTGACGACGGGTCTCCTCCAAATTTTGAATCGAGTGGAACTGGAGGGCGTCATCGCCCACGAGCTCTCGCATATCGGCAACCGCGACATGCTCGTTTCGACGGTGGCCGTCGTGCTTGTGGGTTTTGTGGCCATCGTGTCGGATCTCTTTCTCCGGTCGCAGATGTTTGGTTGGCGCGGACGCGACAACAATAGTCGTGCCGGCGGCGTGCTAGCCATTATCGCGCTCGCGGCCGCTCTCTTGGCGCCTCTCGCGGCCTCGCTTATCCGCCTGGCCATCTCGCGCCGGCGCGAGTACTTGGCCGACGCTTCGGGGGCCTTGCTCACGCGTTATCCGGAAGGATTGGCGAGCGCGTTGCGCAAAATCAGCCAGTCAAGCCAGCCCCTGCGTCGCGCCTCCAACGCCACGGCGCATCTTTTTATCGCCAATCCGTTTGGCGGTCGTCGGAGCACATTGGTCAACCTTTTTATGACTCATCCGCCGGTGGAAAAGCGTATCGCCGCCCTGCTCGGTTCGCGCTAGAATATTACTAATGCTCCTGACTGACCGTTTGATCGCCCAGACGATTCTGCCGCTTTTGCCCGGCCGGGTCGTCCCCAACCACGTGACGGTTTTCCGTTTCGTTCTTATCCCACCGGTCATTCTGCTGCTCTACTTTGATTACCGTCTCGTTGGATTGATTCTTTTTGTTATCGCCGCCTTCTCCGA
The DNA here is from genome assembly GCA_964461325.1 of uncultured Candidatus Saccharibacteria bacterium. GTDB lineage: Bacteria > Patescibacteriota > Minisyncoccia > Phycocordibacterales > JACOZG01 > CAYUVV01. The sequence continues at coordinate 27,269 of CAYWTW010000001.1, forward strand.
CGCCGTTGATGGGGCGCTCGCGCGGACGCGTCAGCAGATTACGCAATGGGGGACGCTCTACGACCCTCTGGCCGACAAATTGCTCGTTAGCTCCGTCGTCGCGCTCGTTGTCACGCAGATGATTGGCTGGCGTCTGGCCGTGGCCATCATCGGGATGGAGTTTTTAATAATTTTAGGCGCCCTGTATTATCAGAAAAAAGAGGGCCGGATTGTCTCGGCTCATCCGGCGGCCAAGTTCAAGATGGTTTGCCAATCCGTGGGCGTCTCTCTGCTTTTGCTCCATCTCGTTTGGCCGGTGGCGGGACTCCTCGCCGCGGCCTATTATCTGCTCTGGGCCGCGGTGTTCCTCGCGCTCATTAGTTTTTTCATTTACCAGTCAATTTGATGGTAAAAGTTGCGTCGGTGCCAGATAAAGCGGTATAAAGAGGTGATGGAAGGGTGGCAGAGAGGTCTAATGCGCACGCTTGACCACCGCCTACGGCGGGGTCCCGCCAAAGGCGGGAAAAGCTTAGAACGCGTTTATTGTCTACATTATTCAAAGTCAAACCACCGGCCGGTTTTATGTTGGTATGACCAGCGATTTGACGGAAAGATTGATTCACCACAACAGTGGGGCCAATCGCTCGACTCGTAATCGTGGACCATGGCGAGTTGTTTATAAAGAGATTCTATCAACCAAACGAGAGGCTTGGTTGCGTGAACGACAGATAAAGCGGTATAAAGGTGGTGAGGCGTTCAAGCGGTTGATCGCCGACAAACGTGGAGGGTTCGCATAGAGGTCTAGTGCGCTCGCTTGGAAAGCGAGTATGCTGCAAGGCATCAAGGGTTCGAATCCCTTACCCTCCGCATTGACAACCTGTTAGTTTTGATGACCCACTTGCTCTAGTTTGAGCTGTGACCCACAAAGCTAATATAGGTTGATGAAATATTATTTTTCTGGTCGCTTAAATTAAGCAGAGATAATTACCCTGAACGGGAGTTCGTAGGTTTCCAGCAAATAGTGATCCGTAATACCTAGGAGCTTCTTCTGCTCGTCACTCATTCGAGCCTTGGATACACCTGGCTGAACTAGGTGTACGTTCATTCGGAACTCCATAACTTCGCTCATGCGACTTATCTTCTCAAGAGTCTTTTGATCACCTTTTTCAAAACGATCAACTTCCTGTCCGTTGTGTTTAAGTGGGTTCCTTCGGAGTAAGTGAGTAAAAAGTTTCTCGGCACTTTCTTTCCAGTACGCACTTCTTTGAACCTGTCCGCACACGACATAGAGATCTCCTATTCTCGCTCCTGGATTTGCATCACTTGAGAATTTGCAGTGATACAAATCAACTTCAATGTACTTATGAGTTCCATCGACAGTCCTGATAGCAACAACATCTGCCACCTCTCCTGAGCCGTCATCGTTAAAGACAACCTCGTAATCTTCAGCGATGAGCTTCTGTATGACTTTGTATTGAATGGAATCCTGACTCTTATTCACTCCTTGTGATTCAGCTTGGATGTCAGTACCTTCCCAGTCCCAGACTTCAACCTTGTTGTCGGCAATCGCAGGAGGAGTCTCGTTCAACTCAATATATGTATTGCCTTCTAGAGAAGAGCCGTCAGCAAACCAGAAGACAGGAGGATTGTCGTTAAAAAACTCAACAAGCGGATTCTCTCCGCGATAAAGTATCTTTGCTTCATCACGAGTAGTCTTGGAGAATGTATAGGTCTTGTTGTCGCCATTTTCCTGAAGAGTCAGCTCGAAATCTGCGGTGATATCTCCGGACTTTATCGAGAACTCTAAATCACCGGCATCACTAACGTTCTTGAGCTCGATATCAGCAAAGTGAAGCGGTACTCTTGTGCCGCCAATCATGAACACAAAATCAGTCTCCGGTTGGAGATAAAACATCTCTGGCCAATCAATGCGCACTGGAACTTTGGCTGGCCGTACGCCGATTATTTTCGGCCTGAGCGTACCCTTCAAAACCTCATCAGGGTCAATGGTGTCATCGAGAACCTTTGTTCCAATATAATCGAACCAACGCACCAGCGCGTCAATGTTGATTACTCGACGAGACCATATTCTTCCCTTACGAGAACATCCTATTGAAGTTCTTGCACCTCTCTCGTAGCCCGCGCCGAACATATTAGACTTGATTGATGTCCGTTTCAGTAGCTCATCCAAGCCTGCCTCCACATCAGATCCTGCTTGCATTGTGTAACGGATCAGTCTACCGATCTGCTTTCTGAGACCGACATTGTAAAGCTTTAATCTTTTTACGCCCGCAAGAGATCGGAATACAGCATCGTCCTGT
>CAYWTW010000002.1:0-27698 GCA_964461325.1 uncultured Candidatus Saccharibacteria bacterium
GGGTAGTTCCCGAGCCGGCCACACTGGCTCTGCTTGGTGCCGGAAGCCTCGTAGCTATCCTGCGCCGCCTTCGTCGTGAACCCGCCATCTAACTTGCAGTGAGCTGGTGCAATGCCACTCACTGTCGCGCCAACGCCTCCGATCTGGATTCTCAGGTCGGAGGCGTCTTTTATTGACTTTTTTATCCACAGGTATATACTTTAGGCCAGATATTCGGGTCTTTGATAAGGGAATGGTCAAAGGCTCGCTCGCAGATAAAACAGTGGTTTTTTCTCTGGTTGTTTGGTGTCCCCCAAGATGAAAGGGTCTAAGATGAAGCGCTTGAGTCGTTTCCTGGCCGGTTGTTTTGTTGTCGCCACCTCATTCTGCTATACCGCCGTGGCAATCGCCGGCGGCCAGCAGATGGTGATCACGGACATCAACAGGATGGTTTCCAATGATACTGTCAGTCTTTTGGGAGGAGCGGTTACTTTTGTCGGATTGTCGTGGGGGGATAAGGCAAATCCTCCCTCCATCAGTTTTACTCTTCAGGATGGTTCTATTGTCAAAGCGGAAAGATGGGGGGAAGATATTCATTTCCTGAAGAATGGTCAAGTGCTGGGCTTTACCCCAATTTCTACCGTCCAAGTCTGGGAGTACGAAATATTCGCCAACGGGATGACGAGACCGGTTGTGAACCTGTCTTTTGACGTCTTTTTATCGTCTCAACAGCGAATAGTGTCGGCTGTGATTATGAACCCGGCCAGTTATTGCCCAACAATGACGGCCGTGTTTACTCATCTTGACGAAGAAAAAGGATTGGTATCGGAAGTTGTCACCGCTTCTACCGGAAAAGATTGGTCAACGTTGGCCACTGGATCTCCCCAAGGATCGGACAAAATGGAGCCCGCCTCCACGGCCGCTCTTGTTGTCTTGGTCATACTGGTGCTCATCGTCGTACTAATCATTGGTTCGTGCGCCGCTAGCTCGTTGCAGGCGGTGTGCGCACCCAGAGCGAATTTTACCTGTCGAAATTTTGGTTTGTGGTGCAATTAATAAGGAGGTGAGCATCGTGTTGTTGGAACTCTTGGCTTTGATCGGCAGTCTTGCAACCGCTTCGGTGGTATTCGCTCTGGACAGAATCCTCGGTTGTACTTATGGCCCCGAGACAGCCGCTGGCGTGGCGCTGGTTACTTTCCTTACGGTAGAACTGGTTTTCCGTTTACCTCGCGCTTTGGGATATAAACCCAACGTCTTGTGGGCCCTGGGTACGACGTTCATCATTTGGACATTATTCAGCGCGTGTTTTCTCAACGATTTCGTAACGGTGACATTTGCCGTCGTGGTCGGGGTGCCATGGTTAATTATCTGGCTTGCCGCTCGGCAGATCATGAATCGAATTCCCCGATATTGCGTAAGCAAACGGTAGTCGCTTCTTCATCTGGCGGCTACTCCTTACATTCCCGCGTCGTGGAGACGGCGCGGGAATGTTTTTGTCTAAATTGGAAAAAATTAAGCGGCGATGGGTTGAGAAAGAAGAGCGCGATAAATATTTAAACATTTTTTGGCGGTGGCGCGCCAAGTAATGCCTTTCGTTTCTTCGTGGCCATGACGGCTCAAAGTTTGTCGCAGGGTTGGATAACGAAGCACGGAGAGAATTTGATTAGCCATTTCTTCCACATCCCAGAAGTCAACTTTAAGTGCGTGGCGGAGTACCTCCGCCACGCCCGACTGTTTGGAAATGATGACGGGCGTGCCATAGGTCAACGATTCGAGCGGCGTTAAGCCGAAGGGCTCGGAGATCGACGGCAGGACGTAAATATCGGCCGCGCGATACAAAGCGGCCAATTCTTTGCCGCGCACAAAACCGGCGAAGATTACCTTGTCGGCAATGCCTATGGCCGCCGCCTGCCGGATAATTTGCGCTTCCATATCGCCCGATCCGGCAACGATGAAATAAACTTTGGGATTAACGGCTAAGACCCGTTTCGCCGCCTCGATAAAATAGTCTGGACCTTTTTGCAATGTAATACGGCCAACAAACAAAACAATGCCGTAACCGGCGGCTCGCAGCCGCGTTAGAGCGGTCGTTGGTGCCGCGTCGCTCGCTGGCCAATCAATGCCGTTGTGCACGACTTCCACCTTGGCCGGATCGACTCCGTAGTGGCGGATGACGATATTGCGCGTGAGATGGCTGATGGCTGCGACGCGATCGGCGCGATTCATCCCCTCTCGTTCGATCTCATAAACTCGTTGGTTAACGCCGGTACCGCCCGTTCGATCAAATTCGGTTGCGTGAATATGGACCACCAACGGCTTACCGGTCATTTCTTTCGCTTTGAGTCCGGCGGGGTAAGAGAGCCAATCGTGAGCATGGATAACGTCGAACTCAGTCTCATCCACGATAGCCGAAGCGCGTTCGCCATAAAGCAAGACTTCGCTAATCAGGTCATCGCCATAAAAAGAGGCGCCGAGTTGACGGCGCACTCGCTCGTAAGCTTCGCTCGTCACATAGGGATAGAGCAAACTGTTGACGGCGCGCGCCTTAACTTGCGGCAAATCGGCAAACAAAATCGGAAAGGGGGCCGTGGCAACACCCAGACGCTTTGGTAAAACGAAAGTCAGGTCTAAACCTTCTTCCACCATCGCGCGCGCCAAGCCGAGACAGGCGGTACCCAAACCCCCGCTATTATTAGGCGGGAATTCCCAGCCGAACATTAAAACTCTCGGGCGCATCAAGACATCGGGTTAGAGACTTAGACAAGTATAACACCGAATTTGATATAATAGAGCGGTGATTGTTTTCCACAGTTGCCTACTAGCCGCGAGTTTGCTTTTGCTCTACCCCGCGAGCACCTGGTTGGTTGATGGTTTGGTCCGTTTGGCGCGATTTCTCAATTGGCGGGAATTTGTGGTGTCTTTTTTTCTCGTTGCGCTGGCCGCCTCTTTGCCCAATCTAATTGTTGGTCTGGCTTCGGTCGGGCAAGGGGTGACCCAGCTTTCTTTTGGAGATATTAGCGGCAATAATATTGTGGCAATTACTTTAGCCGTCGCCTTGGCCGTTTTTGCTTCGACGGGTGGCCGACTTAAAACCGGTAGTCACGTCATTCAAACCACCGCTTTATTCACCGCCTTGGCAGCGCTCTTACCTGTTTGGTTAGTTAACGACAACCAACTTTCGCGCGGTGACGGTTTAATTTTGATTTGCTTATTTCTTATTTACGGTGTTTGGCTATTCTCAAAAAAAGAAAACTTTGAACGAGAACCTAGCGTTGTTAAAAGTTCTCATCGGTTAAAATTTGTTTTTCAAAATTTCGGCAAAATTTTTTTTGGCTTGATTATTTTGGTTGTTGCGGGTCATTTAATCGTTTCCTCGGCTTCCTATTTTGCCCAGTTTTTCGGCGTGCCGATTATTCAGATTGGTTTTTTGGTTACCGGGTTGGGCGGGGCTTTACCGGAAGTTTATTTCGCCGCTATTTCGGCCCGTCGTGGCGAAAATTGGATTATTCTCGGCAATCTGATGGGAGCAGTAATTTTACCCTCAACTCTGGTTCTTGGTTTGGTGGCTATTCTCCAACCAATTTATTTAGCTCACTTGGGGGCCTTGGCCAGCGTCAGGTTGTGGTTGGTGATACCAGCCGTGCTTTTTGTTTGGTATGTTCGGAGCGGGCGGGAAATTACTCGTTTCGAGGCGGCAATTTTGCTTATCCCCTACCTCTTGTTTGTGGCCAGTCAATTTTTTGCTTTTTAAAATTTAGGGAAAAGCCTGCCAACCAAGCGGGACATCACAGGGGCGATCAAACCCCCCTATTTCGCCCGTTAGCGGATGACGAGCGTTGACGGAAGTTGGCAAACAGACGACTCCGGTTCGACAAAGAAATTGAAAACGCTGCTGGCTATCAAGCAGATAATATTCGTCTCCCCGTTCTACCCGACCATGAGCAATTAACAGACGGCTATCAGGTCGATAATCGAGGCCGAGCTCGGAGAGTAAATCATCGGCCACGACTTTTTCATCGCGATGGTCGGTAATGGTCGAGCTCTGGCAAGACGGGCCGCAATCCCGCGTAGTCACAACGTAAGCTCCAGCAAAACCAGAAGCCGATGAAAACAGACTGGAAACGGCAATCTCCTTGATTGGAAAGTCGCTAAACTGGTATTGGCAAGTCAAACTTCGCCACCAGCGAGGTGCCAAGGTGGCGGCAACCACCGCGAGCGCGGCCGTCAAAATAATTACCGAATGTCGTCTCACGCTCATCATTTTATCATAATCATCTAACTGTGCTATGTTTTTAAATTATGGACCACTTGGTTGACGAACTGGTGGCCAAGAAGGCTTTGGCCACCCCAGGATTAATCAAAATTTTTCGAGAAGTGGATCGTCGTCACTTTACCGCTCGGGGTTACAAACGGCAGGCTTACGAAGACCGCCCCTTGCCTTTGGGTAGCGGAGTCACCATTTCTCAACCCAGTACTCTGGCCACGATGCTTGAATGGTTAGATTTGGAACCAGGTCAGCGAGTTTTAGATGTGGGAGCTGGCTCAGGCTGGTCAACGGCTCTAATCGCGCGCGTGATCGCTCCCTTAGGCCACGTCCACGGGGTGGAATTGGACCGACGACTGTCGGAATACGGCCAGAAGCACCTGCGCGCCTTCGGCGCGCCAAACGGCCTCATCCACCACTCGCGGCATGAACTCGGCTGGCCTCGTTTTGCCCCCTACGACCGCATCTTGGTTTCAGCCGCGGCTTCGAGCGTTCCGGGCGCGCTCCTCGGCCAACTCCGCCCCGGCGGCGTAATGGTTTTGCCAATCGGCTACAGTCTTGTCCGCGTTAAAAAAGACAAAGAGAGCCGAGTGACGAAAGAAGAGCGGCCGGGTTTCGTTTTCGTCCCGTTGCGCAACCCGCGCACCGGCCGAGATTATTAAAATTTAATCCGTTGGCCGCTTGGCTTTGACCCGCGCCGCTTCCGTTAAATATTTTTTGCGCAGGCGCGTATGCTGTGGCGTAATCTCTAAATATTCGTCGTCGGCCATAATTTCCAAACCGCGTTCGATGGTAATCGGAAGAGACGCGGCTAGATAAATTTTTTCGTCCGAGCCAGAAGCGCGCATATTGGTTAATTGTTTACCGCGCGTTGGATTGACGACCATTTCTTCGCCTTTAGCCGTGTTGCCGATGACCATCCCCTCGTAAATCTCGTCGCCGGGATTAACGTAAAGCGTTCCCCGATTTTGCAAATTAGCCAGAGAAAAACCGAGGGCTTTGCCGCTCGCCATGGAAATCATTGAGCCGGTAACTCGTTTTTCAATCTCACCGGCATAGGGGCGAAAACCAAGAACGTGACTGGCCATAATCCCTTCGCCCTTCGTGTCGATAATGAATTGCCCGCGGTAACCCAAGAGGCCGCGCGTCGGGCCTTCAAAGGTGAGACGGGTGAGCGGCCCGGCCGCCTTAAGCGACGTTAAGCGTACTCCCCGCCGACCCAATTTCTCGATCACCGCGCCTTGAGCCGCATTCGGGATCTCAATCAACACCTCTTCAAACGGCTCCGATTTAACGCCGTCAATCTCTTTGATGATGACTCGGGGTTGGGAAACGGCGAGTTCAAAACTCTCGCGGCGCATTGTCTCGAGCAAAATGGCGATGTGCAACTCGCCGCGACCGGCGACCTTGATCGCGTCGCCGCCAAATTCCACCCGTAGACCGACGTTCACCTCTAGTTCTTTTTCTAGACGTTCGCGAATTTGCCGACCGGTTACAAATTTACCCTCCCGACCACCAAAGGGCGAATCATTGACGAGAAAGTCGAGAGCGATCGTCGGCTCATCGACGCGGATAATCGGCAACCGCTCTGCCGTCGGGTCGGCGGCGATGGTATCACCGATATAAATTTCTGCCAGGCCGGCGATCATGGCAATATCGCCGGCCTGAACCTCTTTGACGGGTCGGCGGGTCAGTCCTTCGAAGGTGAAAAGTTTGGTCACGCGGCCCTCTTTCGTCGTGCCATCCGGTTTGCGGATGAAAACCTTGTCGCCGTCCTTGATCACCCCCTCGTAAACCCGAACCACCGCCAAACGACCGAGAAAATTATCATAAGCTAGGTTGAAAGGTTGAGCCCGGCCCGGAAGCGACGTCAGCTGTGGCGCCGGCGGCACCTTGGCCAAAATCAAATCAAGAAGCGGATTTAAGTTTTCGCGTTGGTCGGTTAGATTTTTCATCGCGACTCCGTCTCGACCCACCGCGTAGATAACCGGGAAATCGAGTTGGGCCTCATTCGCTCCAAGCTCCATAAACAATTCGAGTACCTCGTCGTGGGCACGAGCAGGGTCGGCGGCCGGTTTATCGATTTTGTTCAAAACCACAATCGGTTTATGCCCGATCTCTAATGACTTTTTGAGCACGAAACGAGTTTGAGGCATTGGACCCTCTTGCGCATCAACGATGAGCAAAACCGAATCGATGGAACGGAGTACGCGCTCCACCTCCGAACCAAAGTCGGCGTGACCCGGTGTATCAACAATATTTATTTTAGTTCCGCGATAATTAACGGAGGCATTTTTGGAATAAATAGTGATACCGCGTTCTCGTTCGAGAGCGTTCGAGTCCATCGAGACGCCGGCTTCCACCATTCCGTTTTGACGCAGAATCGCGTCGGTAATGGCCGTTTTGCCATGGTCGACGTGAGCAATAATCGCGATATTACGGATTTCCATTTTGGTTAAAAAACCAGGGCCAGCCGGCCCCAGATCCCGAGATGATACCGTAAAATTATGCTAGGGTCAAATAAACAGAGTTGTTTGACTGCCAGACTTGGATTCGAACCAAGATTCACGGCTCCAAAGGCCGCTGTCCTACCATTAGACGATCTGGCAAGGTCGACCAAGTCATATTAACAGAAACCCAAAAATTTTGTAGTCTGTGATTTGTAAAACAACGCGGGATGTGGTAAAGTAGTCATCGGATATCAGAGCCCGTCAATGGTTGAACGGGATGGTTTTTAAACAGGAGAACGGAGTATGTTGCGAACGATGATCGACATGTCTGAAGGACTGGTCACCGATCTCGGGTTAGAGGCACGAACGGAAAGAGTTCTTTACAATCTCGGCATTACGACCGTCGCCGACTTGACCGCTTACACCGAGGAGAATCTCCTTCGTTTGGATGGCATTGGCTTCAAGCGTGTGAAGATAATAAAAGCCGCGCTTGCCGCTCACAATTTGTCGCTCACGCTCTGAACACTGGTAAGGCCTCCGCATCTCCACCCGCCCTGTCGCTCACAAGCGACAGGGCGGGTTTTTGCGTTGAAAACTAAATTTTAGTTGACAAAATAGAGAAACGTTGCTAGGGTAACGAAAGAAATTGAGCCGACGCTCAATCCCCTGCCGCGGGGCCTAAACGGCGCAGGACATTGACTGGAGGTAAACCAATGACAACAGCAAAATCGTCTGATAGAAGCGAGTCGCTGGGTTTCTTTGGGGTGATGGTCGTGATCTTGTCGTTTGCATCTGTCGCTCTCGTTTGTATTTCTTTTTTCGACCATTTTGTTCATCAGGACGAAATCAGATCGAGCAACAGCGTGAGACTTATGCCGCTAGCACCAACGGAACTGGTCATCCCCTACGACGGAAAAAATGGTCGCCCAATGGAGTTCATCTGGGACGTTAAAAGCGGGCGCACGGCCTTGCGGATTGACGCTCGGTATGAATATCGCGGACCGGATGAACTTGCGCTATTGAGAGAAGAGGTTGTTCGGTTGATTAGGATCTCGGTCAACAACCCAACCCCGCTTGGAAAGAGTGGGCTTTATTTTCAATTTCAAGGAAATTACCCGATCTATGACCCGAGTACGCAGGTCGGTTCCGGACACAAACGCAAGACATTGTGTTTCGCACAAGACGCGGTGATTGCCGACGGCATCATTACCGCGAAAGGGCAACGTGAGTCGAGCGTCTACAATCCCTATTGGGGTTTACCCATCGATGACGACAAACCCACAGACGTTCCCGACCACTAACCCGGCAAAGACCCCATACCTCCGCCCGCCCCGTCGCTCGCGAGCGACGGGGCGGGTTTTTGTAATTAATAAAATTTATATCATGCTCTCGCAAGAAACCGCCCGGCCAGAAAATTATTTCTGGTCTCGGGCGGTCATTAAATGACGGCAAGAATCAACAATCAATCTTTGATCTTGAATCTGGCCATCATCTTCTCCTTCAATTCCTTGGGGGTGATCCACTCACCCCCGTACATCACGGCCGCAATTTCTCCCTCCAAATTTTTTTTGACTGTGATTCCGTCTTCTATCACGACGGAAAACGAGGGGGCGGGTACGGGAGCCGGCGTGGAAATAGTAGTTTGATTTTTGCAGATGGCAAGAACCAAAATCGCGCCAATAACCAAGCCAAAAACGAGTCCCAAAACGGCCTTCATAATTGTCTCCTTTGTGAAAGAACCTCTTCTATTATAGCATATCTATTATTATAAGTCAAATGCAGGCACGGCGGGTTTTTTGGTTTTATGCTAGAGTGAAAGACGAAATGAAGATTGATTGGCAAAAATATTATCCCCTCTGGGGGCCGGCGGCGTTAGGACTCGCCTTGCTCGTCCTCGTGGTTTGGAATTTTCGGCTTTCTAATCGCTTGAGTGGGCTGAACGCGGACTTTGCTTCCAGCACCTTGGCCCTGCAGACTCAAGACCGGGCCTTAGCCAACGAGCTAGTCGTCCTTGATGAACGCCTGGGCGAAGTGGCCAAAGACCTATCTTCGGCCGCTGATGACCTGGAAGAGACTCGCGAGACCGTTGATTCCGCTATTTCTAAAACCGCGGAAGTGGAAAAAACGGTGGGCCAAATTACAGGCACGGTTAGCAATCTCGAAAAATTGAGCCAAACTGATCCGGAATTACTGCAAAAATATTCCAAAGTCTTTTTTCTCAACGAGCATTATGCCCCCGAACGCTTAGTGGAAATACCGAAAAAATATATTTATTCCGAAACCGAGACGGAAACCATTCACGCCCGCGTTTGGCCATTTTTGGAAGACCTGCTCGACACAGCCAAAGCCGACAAAATAGAAATCTACGTCAAATCTGGCTACCGCTCGTTTGCGGAACAGCGAGCGACAAAAACGACTTATACCGTTACCTACGGCGCCGGCACGGCCAACACTTTTTCCGCCGACCAGGGTTACTCCGAGCATCAGCTGGGTAGTGCCGTCGACTTCATCACCACCGGTCTCAACGGCCAGCTCGACGGATTCGAGAAAACCGCCGCCTATCAATGGCTGCTCGCTAACGCTCACCGCTTTGGTTTTGCCCTTTCCTATCCGCCCAAAAACGCGTATTACGTGTTTGAGCCTTGGCATTGGCGCTTTGTGGGGGTTGAATTGGCGAGCGAACTCCGCAAGACCAACAAATATTTTTACGATTTAAGCCAGCGAGATATCGACAGTTATCTAGCCAAGCTCTTTGACTAGTGGTACAATACCTTGTCAGAGGGTCGCCTATGGATAGGTGATCTTAGGGAGGCCTTTCCGGTTTTAGTATTGGAGGTTTGAGTATGGGAAAAGTCGCAATGGCAGAAAGAACCGCGCGTATCGTGGGCTTCGATCAACACACCCTGCTCCAGGATTACAACGAGTCTGTTGTCGTGCGTGTTCCGAGGAACAATACGGGATTTGTGACTCTAGCCAAAATTGTTGGCCGCAGAGAAACAGAAAGCATCTGTTTCAAACAAACTACAAAATGGCCGATTTTTGTTGAATTCTGCTCGGGCAAGAATCTGCCCAAGACAGAATTGATGGAGGTGGGAATTAAGATCGACAAGGCAAAGGTGAGCCTTTCGAACGACAACGGCCGAGAGGTTAGTTTGACGCTTTCGCAGTTCAGTCGCGTCAAAAGCGCAATTTCGTATCAGTTTCCTCTCCCCCAGAAGTCACTCTAAGGATGGAGTGACATAAGCTCGAACACAACGCCGCCCTATGTCTTTACGATATAGGGCGGCTTAACTTGGTCTTATAGTTTTTGGATTTCTTTCAAATCTTTGTCGGGCAGATACAGAACCAAAAAACCTAAGACGATGCCGCCAATGGCCGTCCAAAAGTGATCACCGCCAAAAAAACGGAGATCGAGGCCGTCGAGAACATACCAGATTCCGCGCCAGATTAAAACTAGACCCAAGACCACGCCGAAACTGCTGGCGAAATATTGAAGACGATTTATTTTTTTTCTCACGTCAGTATTTTAATCAAAGCCAGCTCCAGCGGCAATTGCGGCAGGTGGAAATGATCGATGTCCCCCACCGCGGTCAAAAGTTCGCGTAGGGTCGGAACGAGAATGGCCGCCGCTGGATGAGCCGCCGCTCGCGCCGCGAAAACCTGTTCGGCCGGCGTCAACAGCTTGGTAATCTCGTCGCGTCGTTCCGGATTAAGACGAAACAGGAGAGCGAAACGAGCTAAACGTAAAATTAAGCGGGTAAAAATTTTCATCTCGCGATTCTGTTTGACGGCTTCGGCCACCGTGCCCAAAGCTCCGTTTAAATTACGTTCTAAAATAGCGTTCAAACAGCTTTCCACCAGCGCCGCCGACGGCGCCTCCGTTGCCGCCTCGGCCACCGCGCCCGTTACCTTTTTATTTTTAGGCGCGAGAATTAAGCACTTTTCAAGCCAGCCCAAAGCGTCGCGAAACGAACCATCAGCAATCGTCCCTAGCAAGGCGGCGGCCTCCGGCTCGAGCGCGTAACCCTCTTGTTTCGCCACGCGGATGAGAAGAGACGAAATTATCTCCGGCGTCGGCCGTCGAAAATTAAAAACTTGGCAACGCGACAAAACTGTTTCCAAAATTTTGTGGGGTTCGGTCGTAGCCAAAATGAAAATCACATGAGCCGGTGGTTCTTCCAGGGTCTTCAAAAAAGCATTCCAAGCATCACGAGTAATCATGTGGACCTCATCAATAATGTAAACTTTATAGGGCGAAGCCACGGGCAGAGAGCGGACGGACTCGCGCAAGTGGCGGATCTCGTCAATCCCGCGATGAGAAGCGGCATCAATCTCATAAAGGTCGGCCGGAGCGCAATCAACGGCGCGCGCGAGCAAGCGCGCCACACTGGTCTTGCCCGTGCCGCGCGGACCGGTGAACAAATAGGCGTGGTGCAGGAGTTTCTTTTGGCCCGCGGCCTCGAGGACGCGAACAATCTCGTCTTGACCAAGCACTTCGGCAAAACTTTGCGGGCGATAACGACGATAAAGGACAGGTTCGGGCATCCCGCTTATTATATGAAAAAACCGTGCGCCCGCAATGGGCACACGGCTGAAAACAACTCACTACGCTTCACACATTGCCTCTTGCCGTCGTTTCCACTCGGTAACGCTCACGGCTTCATCGTTGTTTATTCGACAAGCTTCCTGTCCGCATTTGAGGCAGACAACAAAACCAGCAAAGCCGGTTGTGCCATCAACCTCGATATACGGAAAGAACACAACGTTTTTACAAAACAGATTAGGGCACAAGCAATAAACGCCAGATACGCGCCCTTCATCATATCCAAACATCTCCTCGGCTCCTTCCTAGAGAATTTGAAAAAGACCCCCTTGACGTCCAGTTTTTACACTAGCACAGTTTTGGCTAGTTTGTCAATTAGTTTTATGGCCGCCGCTGAACTGTCGGTTTCCATCAGTTGGGCCCGCCAATCGGCCGCGCCGGCAAAACCGGAAATATAGGCCTTGAAATGTTTTTTCATCACGGCGAAAGGTTTAATTTCACCCAATAATTCATCAAAAAGTTTGATATGCTCAATCAAAATTTGGCAGCGTTTTTGAAGGTCCGGAGCTTGATCGTTGGCGGCAAAAAGCCAAGGCCGACCAAAAATGGCTCGGCCCAGCATCACTCCGTCGACGCCAGTCGTCGTCGCTCGTCGGCGGGCATCAGCCAAATCAAGCACGTCGCCGTTGCCGATGATTAAAGTCGGGCTCTCCCGTCGATCGCGCCAAGCCACCGCTCGCTTAACGTCCTCCCAATCAGCCGGCACCAACGATAGCTCTTGCCGCGTCCGGGCGTGAAGAGTAATCGCCGCCGGTTCAAGCTCCAACAACGCCGCGAGCCAAGTTTCCAATTCTTCGTGTTCATAATAACCGACTCGGGTTTTCACGGAAACGGGAATCGAATGGCCGGAATCAGCTACGCCGGTTTTCGCCGCCTGAATCAGGGTTTGCGCCAGAGAATGATTTTTTATCAAAGCCGCACCAGCACCCTGACGTTCCACCGCGCGATCGGGACAACCCATATTGATATCTAAACCATCAAAACCAAGTTCGGCCACCAACTTAGCCGCTTGGCGCAAACTCTGCGGCTTAGCTGAAAAAATTTGCGCGACAATCGGCCGTTCGCCTTCATCGTAGACGAGATCTTGGAGCAAAACCTCTCGTCCGGGGCCCAACAAACCATCCGCCGACACAAATTCCGTCCACAGGACGTCGGGTTTGCCCAAACGAGCAACCAAACGTCGAAAAGCCGCGTCAGTTACCTCGGCCATTGGCGCCAAAGCGAAGAACGGACGCGGCAAACGCGCCCAAAAATTATCCGCCATACAACTCGTTAATTTTTTTGAGCGTGAGGGGACCGGCGACACCGGTAGGAGTCACCAATTCGGCCGACTGGAGGATATCGGCGGAATAACGATTCTGAAACATCATCACCGCGGCTCGTACGCAGGGACCAAAATTACCATTAATCGGACAGGCCATCAAATTACTCCCCGGTGGTGGGTATAATCCCTCCAGCGCCAACGCTTTTTGCAAAGCGAGAACGTCGCGGCTGCTCCGCAACCCCTCCGTTAAAAATTCTTGAGCAAAGCGATGAGGCCAAAGACGGGTGTGGACCAGAGCCAAGGCCGCCTCAGGATCGAAATAATTCTTGATGCCTAAATAGGTTTGCCAAGCCAACTCTTCAAGATAGGCGGAACGGATCTCCGATGAACGCAGAGGAGGCTCATAAATATACCCGTATTCAACCAAAATGGCCGCGCCGTCTCGCGAGGCATGAGCGCCAATGGCGATTAATTCCTGGTCATCGATCACGCCGTCGGTTTCCAAAGGCATATTGCTTGGGGATACAAACTTGGTTAGCTGATTAAACACCGCCTCGCCTAAGCGGCGGCTAGTTCGCGCGTTCGGGTACTGGCCTTCCGGCACATAGACCGACAGGCCAGAATAACGTCCCGCTTGCCGCCAGGGGCGGCCAGCATAATCGTTAAAATGGATGTGCAAGGTCAAATCAACTTGATTTTCATTGGCCCATTTGTTCAAACCATACAGGCGCAAGGAGACTTCTGGCTTGGCAAAATTGTGATTCATTGCTTGACGTTCGGTGACCGCCCCCACGGCAATCAAATCGGCAAAATTTTGGCGCAGAGTTAAACGAAAATTCTCAATTTCACTCCGCTGATTGGCAAAATAATCTCGAAAAGTAACATGATAATCACCGTCCGGAAACGCTCGAGCATTAGATACTCGAAAAGCCCCGTCCGCCGCCAAAAAATTCTCTAACTTGGTGGCCAATTCTAAATTAATATCCGCCTCGCGCACCCCCTCGAATCCTGCTCCCGAATATTCGTTGTCGTGCCCGGGAATTAATAAAATCGAAAGACCTTGGTTGGCGTAGCGTTCCGCTAATAATTCGGGCGTAATCCGTTCGGGAAAGACCTGCCCGAGCAAATTGCCAAGCGGCCCAGGATAAACTCCCTGTTCATCGGGGAGCAACCAGAAAGCAAAGCCGACAATTCCCAGACTTAAAACCAGCGCCCAACGGGACCAATTTTTATTTAATTTCATTTTATGGAGACTAATTGAAATTCGTTGTTTTGCTGGGAAGAACGAGCTTCCCAAGACACGATATTATCTCCGGCTAGATGAACCACCAAAAATTGCCCTCGCAACGTCTCCGTTGAAAAACTCTGATCAAAAATAAAATTTCCAAGACTGTAGGCGATCAACCCGTGACGGTAGCGTTCTACTGGTTGGACAACGTGCGGATGATGGCCGATTACCAAATCAGCTCCGGCATCAATCAAGGCACGAGCCAATGTCTGCTGGCGCGAGGTCGGCTTGGTCTGGTACTCCTCTCCCCAATGGAGTGAGACAACCAACCAATCAACCGCCTTGGACGAATCGGTGATTAGTTTAAGAAAATCTGGGTTATCGGCCAGAACGATACCGCTGGTTTGCTCATCAGCAGCGAGCCAAGCGGGGCCGACATCGCTCGCGGCCAGCCAACCAATCTTCTGCCCCCGCTGTTCTTTTACCAGCAAAGTAGTCGCCTCAGCTAACGTTTCCCCGCCACCAATCGGCGCGAGGTTGTTTTCTTTTAAGCGGCGCAGGGTATCCACGAAGGCCTCTCGCCCCCAATCGCCGGCATGATTATTAGCAACCGATAAAACATCAAAACCGAGGTCCGCGAGTAAAGGAGCTAACGCCGGCTTCATCCGGAAAGAATAAAGATTGCCTAAATCCCGCCCCCGATCGGACAGCGGCCCTTCCAGATTACCAAACAGCCAATCAACCGTTGGCCACTTCAAAGTTGAGGGGAACAGGAACCGAAAATTACCGTCACCTTTTTCATCGACGATTTGACTGACCCCGCGGTCAAACATCATATCGCCGACGAAGCCGAGCGTAGTCAAAGTCGGCAAAGTCACCTTGGCGTCATCGGTCAAAACTTGGCTGAAAAAGACGTTGGCGCGCAGATAATTAAGCAGGGTTTGGACATCTTGGTCGCGATCTTGGCTACGCAATAAAATAATCGCGATCGGCCGGCGCTCGAACTCGGCCAACGGCAAGTCGAAAATAGCGCTTAAAGTCTCCTTAGCCGCCGTGGTCTTCCCGCTTTTACCGCCCAGATAATTTGCTTGGGTTACCAATGGTGAGTTATTACGCCAATAATGATCTAATTCTGGACGGGCTTCTTCAACCTTGCGCGTTAATTCCAAGACATAACGCTTGCTTTGATAGAGATAGCGCAAGAGAAGAAATAAGTCGGTAGCGTTGGATTGATTGCCATCACCAATACCGCTTGGGTCCACAAAACTGGTCCGCTCCAGACCCAAGGCCCGAGCTTTTTGATTCATCAAATCGATGAAACGATCACGGCCCAAATGTTCGGCGAGGGCTTCAGCCGCGTCATTACTGGATTCCAACAATAAAGGATAGAGCAAGTCCCCTGTCGGCAGGATTTCACCGAACCGCAAGCCGCCATAATCGCCGTTGGTCGCAATCGCCTCTGCGCTGATCGTCGTATTTTGGAATTGGTTAATTGTTTCGAGAGAAATAACGGCGGTCATTAATTTAGTAATCGAAGCGATGGGTTTGACCGCCGATTCGTCCCGGCCCAAAATCACTTCGCCCGTCTCCAAGTCGGCCACCAGATAAGCTTCAGCAGAAACCGCCGGGACACTTCCTTCTCCCGAACGATGATAAAAAGAGCGATTTGTTTTTTCAGATCGCGATTCACCCGATTCGCGATTATCGCCGAACTCAATGCCCGTGAGAATTACCGGTGTTCCAATTTTGGCGAAATCATACACCCGCGCGGCATCTGCGTTAGACAATCGAATACAGCCGCCAGAATAACCTTGTCCCACCGGCCGGCCGTCAGCATAATGCGGCCAGCCGTGAATAAAAAAATTGCCGAAAAATTGCAGACTATGCGGCATCCAAACCTCGCCAATCGAAGAAAAGTGATTTAATTCTTTGTTGAGAACGGCGTAACGCCCAACTGGTGTTTCCCAAGGTGAACCGGGCCGCCCGATGGACAAGATGGGATAGGTAAATAACGTCTCCCCGTCTCGGATCAAAGCAATCGTCATCTGATCGAGATCGGCTCTAATTTCTTCGCCGGCAATCTTAGTCTCACCAACCGCCGAGGGCAAAGTCAAGACGTTACGAGCGGTCGACAGGCCAGCCAACTGCGGCCAGGTGGTGGCCATCGGCCACCGCGCTTCTTCTGCCGTTCGCAGGCCAAGATAGGCGAGAGACCAGCCAAACAGCCCGCTAATGATAACCGCCGCCACCCCAGTTAAAAGTGGCCATTTTTTTGTTTTCTCGCCAATCATGCGCAGTTTATTCTAATCGAGTAATCCGCTTTCGTCGACCCCAAAACGATAAAAAATCTTGTCGCCAAAACGCAAATCCAGATACTCGAGAGGCGCGTTTCGCTTAGCCCAATCGGTCTTAAAAGGTTCAGAATTTAACGTGATATCCAAATTTAATAATTCCTTAGACCAATTAGCCGGAATCGAAAAAATTATCTCTCCCTTCGGATCGAGTCCGAGACGCCAATCACCGTCCGGTGTCTCAACCAAACTTCTAATTTCATAATCTATCAACAAAGAATCGACTAGGATTTTTTTTGTCCTCGTCTCAAGATTAAGCAAATTGGTGAAAACTCCCGACGAGAAAGGGCTGGAACCCAGTTCAACCAATTCAGATCGAGAGGTCAGCGAGACGAATAGCGGTTCGACAGAATCAGGCGCCCGCTCGAAGATAATCCCCGTATCATCCATCAAAAAACACTCGGGTGGTTGAGTCGAATTAGCGCACCACAAATATTTCGGCGTTCGCTCGGCCACTAAAACACGCAATTCCCCGCCTTCAGTCACCCGAGATTCAACGCTCGCTAAACGAGGAAATTTTTTAATTAAAGTCTGGCTTAAAGTTTGTGGCGAGTAGGAAAAAAATTGATTTTTGGAAATCAGTCCAAAATGCGAACCCTGAAGCGCTTGCGTCGCCGTTGCGGCAAGGGCCAAACTAGACAAATATTTAGTTCCCGTCACCTCGATCTGTTTAATCCGCCAGTGACCAAGATTCAAGACCCACAAACTAATAACTAAAACGAATAATGAGAAAATCAAAAACCCAAGCCACCGTCCGCGTCGAATAATTCGAACTCGCGAGTGATTGGCGCGATACTTCATTATCTCATCGGCCGACCAATTTATCTCGTCCCAAAATCGGGCGCAGGGGCTCCGGCACGTTAATACTGCCGTCCGCCTGTTGGTTATTCTCTATCAACGCGGCCAGCAAGCGAGGCGTCGCGACGGCCGTATTGTTAACTGAATGCGGATAACGAAGTTTGCCTTCAGCATCACGATAACGAATATTTAACCGCCGAGTCTGAAAATCATGAAAATACGAAGCCGAATGAGTTTCGCGGTAACGATTTTCAGACGGCAGCCAAGTCTCTAAATCATATTTTTTCACCTGACCCAAACCAAGATCACCGGCGCAATTAACGACCACTCGATATGGCAAATTTAAAGCCTGCAACATCTTCTCACTGTTGGCGGTCAAAGCTTCGTGCCAACGGACACTCTCTTCATGATCAGCGGCGCAGAGAACCACCTGCTCAACCTTATAAAACTCATGGACGCGGAACAGACCTTTGGCGTCCCGACCATAATTGCCGGCCTCTCGTCGAAAACAAACGGAAAAAGCGGCAAAGCGGCGGGGCAGGGTGTCGGCCGCGATTATTTCGTCCATTAGATAGCCCATGGTGGGGACTTCCGCCGTGCCGGAAAAATATTTTTCATCCTGCGAACGAAATAAGTCTTCGATCCCGCCGGGCAAATAACCCGTACCGATAAACGAATCGGGTCGAACCAACGACGGAGCAAGAACTGGCTCAAACCCAGCTTGTCGCAACCACTGGAAAGCAAATTGCCAGAGCGCGAAAGACAATTCAGCCGCGCCGCCTAGCAAAAAATAACCTCGAAAGCCAGCCACCTTGGCCCCTCGTTCAAAATCAGCCAAGCCCAACGCGGACATTAAGTCCCAGTGGTTTTTCGGTGCGAAATCAAATTTGGGTATTTCTCCCCAACGACGAATTTCCTGATTATCGGCGTCAGTCGCGCCGTCGGGCACCGAAAAATCCGGCAAATTAGGAATCTCCAACATTAGGGTCTGCCAGCGACGAAGAATTACCTGCAGGCGGGCCTCGCGAGTTTTTAGATTGTCTTTGACCACCTTTAATTTGGCGATCAAACGGTCACGATCGACTTCCACCGCGTTAACCACCCCAGCCCCGACCTCTTTTTGTTCGGCTCGCAACCGCTCCACCTCGTTCAAAATTTTTAATCGCTTTTCATCAAGCTCAAGCAGTTCATCCAAATTGATTGACAGTTGTTTGCGACGGGCCGCGGCCTTGACAAGCTCAACATTCTCTTTAATAAACTTGATATCCAGCATGGCCTCTGATTATATCGTTATTCTGTTTCTTTGTGGATATCTTCAACTTCCTTGCTAATGAAGCGTTCGGCTTCATCGAGATCGTGGCGAAATTGTCGCAAAATCCTTTCTTCGGCTTCCGTCAATTGACGTTCGGCGCTCGTCTTCTCCAATAAACGAACTCGCTCATGGATGCTCTCACGCAACAAACCAAACGCTTGGTGCACCATCAACTCCGCCTCGCGCGCCTCTTTTCTTACTCGTCGTCTAAAGCCGGTTAGATAATGCCAGGTTGACCAGACGATCAAAAGCAAAATCACCATCAGGGCTAATAAAGGAATCAATACGGCCAGAAAGACCACGGCTTCCGAGCCAAGACGCAACCAGGCCGGTTTGGTAACCGCGATTACCACCTTGTCGGAGGGAGCACTGCGCGCGCCACGAGCATCGACGACTTCAGCCCAAATTTGATATATCCCATCTGGAAGTTTTTCTCGCAACACTAAAGAAAAACGCCCGATGGCATCGCTATGAATCGTTTGATAACGTGCCGGAGAAACTTCGTTTTGCCAGGAAACCAACACTTGAGACCGCGGATAAGTTTGGCCCCCAATAATCAAAACTTCGTCGCTCATCAAAGTTTGCGGGTAATTGGTAATCAGTGGGGGTTCCAAAGCTTCAATCTCAAATTCGACGGAGTCAGCCAAATAATTTCCCGCCCGATCGATCGCCTTAACCAAAAGAGTGTGCCGGCCGGAGGGTAACGCGGGGGTGGTAAAAACAGCTTCCGGCGATTCTGGTCGCCAAACATTCACATCTTGGCTGTCCAATTCAATTTCGTAACGATCGATTCCTGAAGTTTCGTCTTCCGCCTCAAAGACAAAGCTCGCGGTCGGTTCAGTCAAATCGTTTCGTCCGACGGGCTTAATGGTAAAAAGTTTTGGCTTGGTAGCGTCTACTTGAAGGCGGAAATGGGCAACAGCCCCCCACCCCGCACTATTTTTTAATTGGGCATGGAAATACCAAATGCCATCCTCTAAATTAGAAACGGTTCTGGTGTTTATCGCTGGCGAATAATAGACGCTCGGAGTCGCTTGCGGCAGATGACCAATCAGCAAGCGTCCAGCATTCACGTCCGGAGGCAAAATCCAGTTAAAGCGCGCTTCGCGCGAGTTATACCACTCGTCCGGATTAGGATGCGTTTCCGAATGAATTTCGGGAGCAAGCGGGGTCCCTACCGTCCCCGCCGGCACCGGCGTCGTGGCATTAGGCGCGGCGGGCCCCGACGGGCTAATGCCAAAATTGGCGACACCGAGGCCAGTTAGAATATTAGTTCCTTCGCCATCATTCGCCAGAATCGAACCAGAAATAAATTTGAGCTCGGCCACGCCCGAAGCTTTAGTTTTGAAATTGACGGTGAGAACACGCCCGCCCGCCCCCACGAAACCCGGATTAAGGACAATCCCCTCAAAATTAATCTGACCAGAAGCATTGGAAAAAGTTGGCTCCTGAACCCACAACGAGAAAAGCGAGGCGGCTTTAGACAAAGACAAAACCTCCAATTTGTCGACCGGAAACGAGAGCGCGCCGGAGGCGGCATTCATGGCCTGATCAGTACTGTTTACTACCACATTGACGGAAAAATTTTCACCAACGGAGTAAGTTCCAGACTCTGGTGAAATAAAGAGCGAGGCGGCTGAAGCCACTCCTCCGGGCCACAGCCAATAGAACCCGAGTAAAAACAGAAAACTAAAAACTTTTCTCAAAAGCGCAAATCTCGTAAGCCAAACCAGACCAAGCATCAATAATATCATAACCCAAAAATCCAGGTTTTCGTACCAACCAAGGGGATGAATTGGGTCTAATCTGATGATTCGCTTGTTGCCGAAGTGGTCAACGGCTCGAAGCCAAACGTAACCGCGGCCGCTCTGATCGGACAACTGTTCGGGGCTATCAGCCTGGCGCCAAGGATAAAACCAAGCGAGAAATCTAGACGGCGATTCCTTTATCGAATATCCCCGAACTCCGGACTGCTTGTCTTGCGTCGCAAAGACAACAAATTTTTTATTCCCGAACAATAATTTGTCTTGAGCAATCAGGGGAGTAAAAACTTCGGGCGGCAAGTAATCTTCTTCTTCAAAATTGAACTTTGTCACGCCAGATCCTGTCGGCAAAATAGTCACAGTGAGCGGCGAGGTTACAGTATAAGCGGCGGTTCCGTAACCGTCGTTTCTAAGCGTTTGTTGGCCGCGAATCTCTAAGTTGGAAGGACCGGCCTGCCGACCAGCAAAAATCACAGACAAAATTTGACCGCGCTGACTCACGAAACCGCCCGGCGTCACCCCTGAAAAAACAATCTGACCGTCTTTCAAGATCGGCGACTCCAACCAAAAATTCAAAAAGCTGCCCGCGTCACGAATTTCTTTTAAATCCAAAAAATCGCTGGAAAAATGAATTTGTCCCTCAACGGCGTTCAATGATTCGCCCTCGGTATCAAGATACAAACTGGCCATTAAAACTTCTCCCACCGCCGGCTGATCTGGAGTAATTTCCCAAAACATCCGAGCGGCTTCTCCCGTGCCGGGCCAAAGCCAAATGGGTAACGCTAACAAAATTAATCGCTTAATGATTTTTTTCATGATTATCCCGTCCAGTAGAAAGCCATAATTGAAAAATCAACTAAATCAATCCGCCCATCGCCGTTCAGACGCTCCCCTTCTCGTACGGCAAATTCCGAGCTAATCGGCCGTTTATACCAATAAGCGGCGATCGAGAAATCAATTAAATTAACCCGGCCATCGATATTAAGATCGCCTTTTAACAAACTAGAACCGCCATCACTAAAAACATTTTTTGTACCAACCACGAACGCCAAGACCTTACCGAAAGAACTAATTTCATTAGCCACCGCTGATTTGGCCTTAGTTTGGTGTTGGCCATAATCAAGCGGTGTCGTGTCTAAGTTGTAGAGATAAACACCGTTGGCATCAGTTGGTGCCTGGACAAAAAATTCTTGGGGCGAATGGACGGAAATGGTGATTTGGGAAGTGGGCACGCTCTGGCCGAAAATCGACAAATTATCACCACGGCGGACTTCCGATTTGTCGATGTCAATTGTGGGCGAAATAAAAATTCCGCCGATGTCGGTAGTAACACCGCGAGTAATGAACACGGGAAAGGTGAACAAGGCCGAGCGTCGACCACCAGCGTCTTCACCAAAAACGGCAAAAATATAATTCCCCGCTGACAAGTCTTTCAAGCTAATCGTAAATTTAGCATCCGGACCGGCCACGCTATTAACCACCAATTGGCCGTCTTTGAGCACGCCAACGCGACTTAGGGGGTAGGCGCGGCCGGAAAAATTAATACCGGTTTCCCCGGAACCCCCCCCGCCCCCAGATCCACCTCCGCCGCTGGGAGGATTAGAAGTACAGGCCGAAGCGTTGAAAAAACAATCGGAACGACAACTCAAAGTCCCGCCAACGTAGCCTTGAGTTAGGCAGGTTTGATTGTTTAAATTAACTCCATCGCAATCTTCTCCCGACTGGATTAAACCATCGCCGCAACCAGGGACCAAACCGCTAACCGTAACGTCGCCTGAGTCCGCCACAACCCCGAAGGGAACGAGGTAAATTAGCATCGCCAACGCGCAACCAAAACTCAAAATCGAAAAGGGTGACTTCATTCATTCAGGCGCCCAGCACTGGCCCGGGCAATAATCCAACGATTATAACGTCGCAGTCCCCAACGCCCCAAACCAAAAAATAAAATCAATGAGCCAAAAACCAAACTCAAGATTTGCCAAGGGAAAATCCAAAATTTAACTTCGGCATTAATTAATTTATTATCACGATCGTAATTTAAATTGAGGTTGGCGGAATACGGCCCAATCGCCCAATCCGACCACTGACGACTGATTGCCGCCCAAAAACCAGAGCGAGAATCGAGAATACCGGATTCGACAATCTGCAGTGGGTCTTGATTATGTTCAATCCAAAACAATTCGAATTGCCTAGCGCTGCCGGGTAAAACATTACCATCGCGCCGATTAGCGTTAAGCGTTGAAACGTTTTGGCCGAAAAAATTCTTTATCGTTAATTCCCCGGCCGGTTTGATCCGTTCACGGCCACTATTCACGAACCGGTAAACAAAACTAACCGGCAAAGAATCAGTCCATCGCGCGCCGTCTTTCAAACTTAATTCTAGAGCCGGGCCATCACTAATTCCCAAATCGCCGGTAACGCTTAACAAAATGAGCATTCCTAATTTGCCTCCAACCGAAACTTGACCGCCGCCAGAAGTCTCTGGCGCGGAAGTCCCCCAAAAAATCGCAGCAAAGTGCCCACCCGGCTTAGCGTCGCCCGGGACATTAATCAAAAAAGGAACGGCAATTCGTTCATTGGGCTCCAAAGTTACCGCTTCCTGAATCTCAATCCACGAAGCTAAATCCTCGTCGACATTAGGCAAAAAATACGGCGCGCCTGATTCGCCCCGTGATTCAAAATTGGCGGCCGAAGAATAAAAGGTTTTGGCTTCAACCTCTTCATTGAAAAGTTGAATCTCTCCAGTTAAGGTTTGACCCGGGTCAGACCCGACCTCCAAACGTACCGGCGAAATAGTTAAAGCCAAAGCTGGCTCCGCGAGGACCAGAGCGCCGACGCAAAGTAAACAGAAAAAACCATATTTCATTCTTCAAAAATTAGCGGTCGCGGTGTAGGTGATGGTAGAAGTATAGGCACCCGCCTCGGTATTGGAAGAAATGTTAGCTAAGTAACGAACAGAGTAAGTGGTGTCGGCTGATGGCCCGGTAGACGCCGCCACCTCATCCGGAAAAGCGGCGGTATCGAAAGCAAAACCGGAGGCGGCGTAGGGCGCGCTGACGGCACCCGAGCCGCCGGTGGCCGTAGCCCGGATACCAAACTGCTCACTGCCGGCGGAAGAGGCGGTGTTCGAAGAGCCGATGGCCGTAATGGTATTAGCGCCGGAAGTGAGGGTGGTGCCCGTCGCGGTTAAAGTATAACCATTGGCGGCGTTGGTTCCCACAACTACATCGTGAGCTCCCGCCTCAGAAACATCTCCGGCCCCGTCTCCCGTCGCGTAACGTGCCGCCGAAGACGATAATGTGCCGAAGCCGATAGAGTTATCGCTGATGCTGAAAGACAGAGATTCGTCGACGGTCGCGCTAACCGCGACTTGGTCATCACTCAAAAGATAGACCACGATATCGCCAGAGTCACCAAAGGAACCGGCGACAGCAATTGACGCCGCACCGGTGGAAGAATTGTTAGTTACTTGGTTAGTGCCGCCGCTGGCGTTAGTACCAATCTTGATCCGGACGCAAGCATCAGCGGCAATCGCCGACGCGCCAACGCCATCAGTCGGCGGCGTGAGAGTCATGACTTGGCTCGAAGTGGCAAAACCCCAAGCCGAACCGGTCGCGGACGCGGCAAGAGTTTCGGAGTTGCTGTAGGTTGGACTAGTACAATTCGATTGACTACCCGCCGAGTGGTCAAGGTCTAAATCTCCGAAAGCCACCGCTCCGAAAGCCCAACCGGAGGGGAACGTGATGGTAATCGTGTCGGTTGATTGGTTGGCGCCAGTGGGAGTACGAAAAACTATCGTGTGGTTAGAAGCGGTGCTAGTTTTCAAGCTCGACAGAGTGTCGGACTTGTTCAACAGCGAAGCGGCTTCCGCCACGCGCGGAAACGGGCTAAATCCCAACGCCGCCAAAGACAAAATGGTCCCCAAAGTAAGCAGTTTTTTAATAAATTTCATAAATAAAAATAACCCGAGATTAATTGTTTATTATTATAACACTCTTAACATGATAGATATTGATAAAGTAATCCACAGGCCACTCATTTTTGACTCAAAAAGTCCCGGTAACTACGTAAGTTACGGTTGCGGCGTACGCCCCAGCTTCGGTCGTGGGAGAAATATTGGCTAAATAACGTACAGAATAAACGGTGTCGACCGAAGTTCCGCTGGCGGCCGCCACCTCATCCGGAAAAGCGGCGGTATCGAAAGCAAAACCGGAGGCGGCGTAGGGCGCGCTGACGGCACCCGAGCCGCCGGTGGCCGTAGCCCGGATACCAAACTGCTCACTGCCGGCGGAAGAGGCGGTGTTCGAAGAGCCGATGGCCGTAATGGTATTAGCGCCGGAAGTGAGGGTGGTGCCCGTCGCGGTTAAAGTATAACCATTGGCGGCGTTGGTTCCCACAACTACATCGTGAGCTCCCGCCTCAGAAACATCTCCGGCCCCGTCTCCCGTCGCGTAACGTGCCGCCGAAGACGATAATGTGCCGAAGCCGATAGAGTTATCGCTGATGCTGAAAGTTAAAACGGGGGTTGATTCGTTCACCGTTGTTGTTCCCGCAATAGCCACCGTCGTTGTTGGCGTTACTCCTCCAGATGATAATGTTACGCCGGTGTAGGGATTAGTAATTTCAAACTCAATGGTTTGACCACCGGAAGCGCCGGAACCAACGTCAACTATCGCATACAGACAAATCTCGGAGGTGGAAATGCCCGACAGAGTTCCAGATACCGTGGCTTGTTCTGACCCGTTAAACGACGCCGTGGTGCCAAATAAAGATTCGAGTCCGCTATAGCCACCACAACCCGCTTCATAATAAATATCAAGGTTGGCAAGATTGGTGTTAGCGTTGATTGTTCCTGTTTCTTTCACCGTAATGGCGGTAATAGTTCCATTGGTACTACCGGCCGTTCTAATCGCCGTAAAATTTCCAATATAATTATTGGCGCTGTTTACATTTACGTTAGTCGTCTGCGCGCCATTAGTGCCAATATTGATAATTGGATGATTGTCCCACTGATAGGTAATAATTAAAACACCGGAAAAAACCGAAGCTTCGCCGCTCGAGTAGCAAGCAGTATAAGTGGTGGCATCGTTGGTGGTAACTGTCCCAGTAACGTTTTTCCAAAGCATCACTCGCGTTAACTCCGTATCCGTTTGGGCTGTAGAAGTATTAGAAGCCGTACAGGTGCTAGTGGTTAGATTGGCGCCCACGTCCTCATTGGCCGTCGTACCGGTGTTTTTAGCCGACATCCGGAGCGAAACGCCACGAATGGTGCGCGTGCCCACTGTTTCGGCAATTTTTGGATTAATTGCCCCTGTGCTCGTGGTGTAAGAAGTGGCCGGGGCGGCGGTTTGCTGGCCGGCAAATAAATTTTGAGTGACGAGATAGCCATAGGCATCACTAGTATAAGTATAAGTGATCACCAATTCAGCCGAGACAGCCCCGCCGGCGTTCGCTGTCCATTGGGCAGCCGCTTGGACCGTTTTACCGCTCGAGGCCGTGGCGGCCTCGAGCTCGGAATATTCGGTTGACGGAATCAGATGAACAAAATAACCGTCGCTACTAAACACTTCAGTATCAGCCGCGATAGAGTAAGTGGTTGTCGCTGTCTCCGAATTCGAACCGACCTTAGCGGTAACGGCCAAGCTGCCGGCAGAACCGGAAGTGGCGTTGCGCGAGGCATGGACGCGAAACCAAGCTTTTTGGACGTCTACGCCCGTCTCGGGGAAATAAACCGTGGAACCAGTTAGGACGGATTTAGCCGAGTCGGCGTTACTGGTAATCAACTCGCCCGCGGGAAACACAACAGTTTTTGTTTTGGTGGCTGCGCTATTGGCATAGGTATAGGTTATGTAATTCTCTCCACCCAAAACGGTAATGGCGGTGGCATTAGTAGAAATTTCTAAAGATTGGCTAGAATTATTAGCGTAACCGTCAACACCACTTAGTAACCAATCGTACCAACCGCCATTGTTACTTAAAACGTCATTGAAATAAACACCAACACTGTCGTCTCCGCCGGGATTACCGCCAATGTCAGAAGCGGGAGACCATGTGCCAAAACGCAACACATCAGCACCTGTTTGCAAATAAAACCATTGAGAAAGTTGGGAAGAAATCTCCGGAATCACGGCATTGTAACTAAAAGTCGGGCAATTGGAATCCATAGTACAACTAGCTTGAGACGCGGTCTTAGAGCCCGTTTCGCTCGCTGACTCCAATGGATAAACCACTGTGTTCGTTTGCGTTGAAGAAGTATCGTCGTAAGTATAGGTAATGACTAATTTGGCATTAACTGCTTGAATATTGACCGTAGCCGTACCAGTACAAGATCCAGTAGTGGCGAAACAATAACTGATTTGAAAATTTTTGGCTGTTCCACCGCCAGTATAAGCAGCGATATCGGACTCCGAAATAACGTTAGCTCGAAACCGGATTGCTTGCGACTCTCCTGAATTATTCCCTAAATCAGCCGTAGAAGTATAAGCCACGGGTGTCGGCGTGCCAGAATCAGCGTCAAAATAAATGAAAGAGCTGGCATACGTAGTGGCGGTGGTCATACCTATTTGGGCGCTAATTTCTACGTAGGCATCAATTATATCAACGCTACTTTCCGACAGAGAAAAAGACTGAACAGCCAAATCTCTTTGGACATTTTCTCCAATCCCATCATTGTCTACCAATTGCCCGCCGAAAAATTCCACCGTTCTCACTCTCGTTCCGGGAGAAGCGTGGGCCAACCGCGGCAACGGCCAGCCGTAAAACAACAGCGCGACAACCAACAGGACGGAAAAACAAAATTTAATCAGCCGTCTCGGTTTCCACATTGCTTAAATAAAACCGGTCCCCACCATCCACCGCCCCTCGAAGCTGAAGGTCGTCCAAAACCACGCCCGGTTTGTACCAAGGCGTCCACTGGCTCCATTCGCCCCCGTCGAGACGAAACCGTGTTCGATTTTTTTCGTGGTCTATTTCTAATTCGGTCAAATACCAACGGCGCAATGGTAAAAACAATATCGTTTCTTCGGCGCTAACACCATTCAGTAAAACGTAAAATTGGTCCGCTTCGGCGGTATAGAAAGTAAGAGCAAATTGAACAGCGTTAATTTCCCTGGATAGGCCGCGCACGTCAAAAGAGACCGTCGGCTCGCCCCACCAATCAGGGTAAAAGTAAAAACTAATCAAATCAGAGTTGTCGGAAAAGTTGATTTCACCAACACCAGCGCTTAAAACGTTTTCTTGAGCCGTTGTCGCTTTTTCGTCTAAAGTGAGACAAGCTTCGTCGATTGGCAAATCAATCGGGCAATCGTCCTCTACCAGCACCAACCAATCACCGCCATGTTTTTCTCCTCGCCAAATACCTTGGTCAAATAATTGGCCCGGCCGTAAGGGAATTATCTCTTCGGCTACTTCGGTCTCCAAGTTAAACTCCTCGCTAATCGACAGCCAATTATTATTCGCCGCTTCTTCGGCCCAAGCCAAGGGCACAACAAAAATTGAAAGCGTAAAAACCAAACAAGCAAACAAGAACCTCCAAAAAAACATTTGGTTTATTATACCACTTTCGTTTTGATGGACCTGGGGAGAATCCCCACCCGAACGCCGCCAGGCGGGCAGGGAACTCCCGCTCAAGTTTCGTTGTGTGCGTTTGTTTGACGAAATCCGAACCTTTTTTGAGCAGAACTGACG
>CAYWTW010000003.1:0-16175 GCA_964461325.1 uncultured Candidatus Saccharibacteria bacterium
GCCGCAACTGTTCGTCGGCATTGATGCCCGGGGGTAGAGGAAAGGCGGGGAAGACCCACGCGCCTAACTTAAGTTCCAGATTACATTTTTCCGCGACTTCATTTGTCCGCTCCACGGCGTCTGGCGCGTCTACGAAAAATTGACGAAAAGTTTTTTCATCGACTAACGAATAGTCGCCATTCATCCGGCCAGCACTCTCGACGTCGGTGCTGGTTTGGATGGCGCGCAGGGTGGCTTGGGCCTCGGCGTCTTCTGGCTCAAGGTAGTGACTGTCTTGGGTGGCCACCAAAGGCAAGTGGAGGCGGCGGGCCAAGTCGATAGTGGCTCGTTTAATTTCCGTTTGGCGCTCAACTTCAGGGTGATGCATAATTTCGAGATAATAATTTTCTACCCCAAAAATTTCTTGGTGCTCGCGGGCCACGGCTTCTGCTCGGATTAGGTCTCGATTCCAAAGGGTTCGAGATAGTTCGCTGGCCAAGCAGCCCGAAAGGCAAATTAAGCCGTCGTGATGTTCGATTAACAACTCTCGATCCATTCGCGGTTTGTAGTAATAGCCCTCCAGGTAGGCGCGAGTTACTAGTTTTATCAGATTGCGATAGCCGGTTTGGTTTTTGGCGAGCAGAGTAAGGTGGTAACGACGGCTATCCAGATTTGGTTCTTTATCGCGGCGGCCTCGGAGCGCCACGTAGGCCTCCACGCCGATAATTGGTTTGACCCCCGCGTCTTGGCAGGTCTTGTAGAATTCGATGGCGCCATAGAGATTGCCGTGATCGGTGAGAGCGAGGGCGGGCAGGCCAAGTTTTTT
The DNA here is from genome assembly GCA_964461325.1 of uncultured Candidatus Saccharibacteria bacterium. Classification (GTDB taxonomy): domain Bacteria; phylum Patescibacteriota; class Minisyncoccia; order Phycocordibacterales; family JACOZG01; genus CAYUVV01. The sequence goes on from CAYWTW010000003.1 coordinate 806, forward strand.
GGCTTTGGCCACCAGAGGTTTAATTTTAGACAGTCCGTCAAGCAGACTGTAGTGACTGTGATTGTGTAAGTGGACGAAAGCCATGGGTGAGCTATAATTGCTGATTATAGCAATCAAAAAGATAAACTCCATCAAATTTATCATCGGCATTGATGAGGCTGGGCGGGGCCCCTTGGCTGGTCCGGTGGCTGTTGCGGCGGTGGCGGTTAAGCGCGGTTACGATTGGCGGCCGTTTGACCTTAAGGATTCTAAACAATTAAGTCCGCGACGACGAACAGAGTGGTATCAATGGTTGCTTGCCGCTCGTCGTCAAGGACGGTTGGATTTCGCTGTGTCTTTAGTCGGAGAAAAAATTATTGATGAGCGAGGGATTGTGACGGCGGTTCGATTGGGTTTGGAAAGAGTTTTGCGCCGCTTGAAATTGGCGCCCGAATCTTGTCGTGTGCTTCTGGACGGCGGTTTGCGCGCGCCTAAATTTTATCTGAAGCAAAAAACAATTATTCGGGGCGATAGTTTGGTTCCGATTATCATGCTTGCTTCGATTGCCGCCAAGGTGCGGCGAGATCGCCGATTAATCAGCTGGGCGGCACGTTATCCGGGTTACAGCTTTGAGATTCATAAGGGTTATGGAACCAAAGCGCATTATCAAGCTTTGAGGCGTTTGGGTTTGACGCCAGTTCATCGACGAAGTTTTTGCCGCAGTTTGTTAAATTGAAGTTTGAGATAAACAAACACCGGCCTCCATTTTTGGGAGGCCGGTGTTTTGAGTTCCCGGTCTGACTACATCGAGCTCTGGCTAGACATATTGCCGCCAGTCACTTTCTTGAAGTTGATTAGCTCCACGATGGCCGCCAAGCCGACGAGAATGTAAACGATTTTAGAAACCGTGGAATCCATGCCGCCAAGAACCAAAATCCCAAGGTCTTTTTCAAAGAGACCCATCAGCAACCAGTTCAAACCGCCGATTATCAACAGAACAAAACTAAGGGTGTGTAAACCTTTCATAATGTTAAATATAAACACCTGATAATGACCGGATCAATTATATCACAAGCCTTCAATTTTGACTGTGGATAGCCTGCGATGTTAATCTGTGAGTCTGATATGCCAAAATTAAATTTGAAAGTTACCAATTGCGAGCTGACTCCTAGTTTGCGTAGTTATGTGACGGACAGAATTGATAGTTTAGCCAAGTTCATTGACAAATCAGATGGCAGTGTGCTATTTGATGTAGAGATTGGCAAGGAAACGCGCCATCATCGTCACGGAGAATTTTATCGGGCGGAAATCAATTTACGTTTGGCGGGAAAAGAGTTAAGAGCGGAGGCCCAATCGGAAGATCTTTATGCTTCGATCGATAAGGCGCGCGACGAAATAATCGCAGTGATTAATTCTCATCGTGGCCGCAAAGTCTCTCTGCTTCGCCGTGGGGCGAGGGGTTGGAAGGCTTTTTGGCGCGGCGGGGGCAGAATCAATAATTAGTAGTTAATAACAAGTAATAAATTATTATGAAAAATATTTTATGGGTAATTCTTTTGTTGGCTTTAATCGCTGGTGCCTTGGCCTGGTATTTGCCTGGTCGCACCGAACCATCTTCCATGGCCGTGCCTGAGGGTCAAACAGCGCTTTTGGGCGTGGTAAATCCGGCTAATCCGCAAGCAATAATTAAAACCAATCGAGGAGAAATCACGATTGAACTTTTGGCTGAACAATCGCCGTTGACCGTAGAAAACTTTATCAAGTTGGCCAAGCAAGATTTCTACAACAATACTTTATTCCATCGAGTGATTAAAGATTTCATGATTCAAGGCGGAGATCCCCTGAGTCGCGAATCGGATTGGTCAGTGCATGGTCGCGGCGGCCCGGGTTACACTTTTGAGGATGAAGCCAACGGATTGAAGTTGGTTCGCGGCGTGGTGGCGATGGCTAACGCCGGCCCTAATACCAACGGCTCCCAATTTTTTATTTTAACCGCGGCGGAAGCGCCTTGGCTTGATGGCAAACATACCGTTTTCGGGCGAGTTATTGGCGGCCAAGAGGTAGTGGACGCGATTGGGGCCGTTCCAACCGACCCCGAACAGGGCGATCACCCCCTGACGGATATTGTCGTAGAGTCGATTGGGATTAAATAAAATAAGTTGAGGTCAGTGTACGCAAACCACTTGGGGCATTTGATATGCTTGAGCGACAATCGGTGACTCTGAAAAGTGACGAACAACGAGCTTTTCTTTATCTGGGCCGGTTTCTAACATTACGGTTTGTAGACCATTGAATTGTTCATTCCAATCACAAGGCTCTTTGCGAACAAAGGCGTTTACCTGATTAGCTAATTGATAGATATCTTTTTGAGTTGCCCCCTTGGCTAAGTGTACGACGACCTCTCTCGGAATTACTGAGATTTGGTTTTTCAAATCTAATTTTGTGTCTCGGCAAACATAGATTGTTTTTTTCTGTGTTGAACAGCTGATTCCATTGCTTGCTCGATAGACTGTCCAATGAGGAGTTGTTCCATTGCAGGCGCACTCGTTTGGATTTGAATATTCTTTGTGATAAACGCAGGTTGGTTTGGCGAGCATTGATTTGCTACGGTTAGGCAAAAATTCTTTTTCCTCGAAATCAAGTGCTCTTTCTCGAAACTCTTGGGCAATCGTTTGCTGAGCCGGATCATGAATTAAATTATTTGATTCATTCGGATCGTCGAGTAAATTAAACAGTTCTTCTTCTCCCGCCACCTTTGATGGAAACGGCACGAATTCGTACACGAGCCCCGGATTGTTTTCTTCGCTTATATCTTGCGTGTATCTAATGTATTTATAAGGTAATGAATAGCTGACGATTGCGTAAGCGGAATCGGGGGCGTTTTTTTGTTCAAGATCGCCGACTAACGCAAACAATCCCCGATAAACGCCTTGCGTGATTGATGATCGGTTAAGCTCTGTTTGAATGCCGTCGATTAGAGGTTTTAAGCTTTCCCCGCTATATGTCTGAGGCTTAGGTAGTCCAGCATAGTCAAGAATGGTTGGGCCCAAATCAGCCGTTGAAATTAATTGCGTCGATAGTTGATCTCCTTGAGGCCGTCTTGGATCATAGATGACGATGGGGGTGCGCAGACCTTTTTCAGACGCTGAACCTTTGCTGACGTAACCATAGCTATAGCCGTTATCAATCGCGTAAATGATTATTGTCTTTTGATCTAGACCGGTAGACTCCAAAACCGAAAAGACTTCGCCAATTTTGTCGTCTAACCATTGAGTAGTGGCATAAAAAGCTCGGCTTTTGTTCAAAAAATCTGGTAATTCTTCGGTCCCAATACCATCTGGAATAACAATTTGACCGTCGTCAACTTGATCTAAATACTCGCTTGGTGGATTATGCGGTAAGTGGGGCAAAGAAGGGGCATACCAAACAAAGAACGGTTTATTGTTTTGCGCCGACTGCTCTAGGAATTCTAAAAAGACTTGCTGGCTACTGCGTACAAAGGCATTAGGCCCGCCGGTTGTTTGAATACTGTCAATATGGGTAAAACCATAATCGGCCGGATCACCTTCCCAGAATTTGCCGCCGATGTAGGTGTTATAACCGGCTACCCTTAAAATTTCGGGCATGGCATTGACTGTAGATAATTTAGGAATAGCGGTACTGTAATTGTCGTAGATGCCATTTTCATGTGGCCACTGTCCGCTAATTATTGAAGCTAGCGGGGGGCGGCAGCGCGACATAGTGCTAACTCCGTGAGGCAGCAAAACCCCCTTTTGCCTTAATTCATCAAGATTTTCCGTTTCTATTGTCGGGTGTCCCATGAAGCCATGCAACTCATAATCGGCATCATCAGCTATAATTAGTAGAATGTTGGGGCGCTCTAAACATTGGCCGTTGACGCAAGTGTCAGCGGCATTACAGGTAATCGTTTCGCTTGCAAGGTTGCCATTTTGGCAAAAGTTTTCCACGAGGGTGTGCGGGTCGCGGCAAAGATCGATCGCGCATTGGGTACGAGTACAGGTTTGCCCTTGAACGCTCGGATTTCTGCCACCATCAGAATCTTGACAGTATTGCTCGCTGGTCGGTTTATATTTATTGTCGACAATATTAGTCGGGATCATCGGGTTGCCAGTTTTTTTGCCAGATTTGGCGTCATTGATCGACTCGAGATTTTGATCAAAAGAATTTAAAGTCCCGTTGGCTAGACCGACGGTTCCTAATAATTGAGTCGGTTGAGGCCCGACCACTTGCCAGCCCAAAATAATGATTGCCGACGCTAAAATCGAACGATAATAAGGTTTAAGATTGGTCGTCATTTTAAATTAGAGCGAATTATTAATTCTTAATTTTTTGACGCTGGCCGCGTTCGTAGTCGACAAAACTTGTTGGCCGGCGACCGGCTCTCTGGACCTCATCTAACACAATCTTACCATTTTTTAGGTGCAGTCGCCTAATCAAAACCCTCTGTCCGTTTTCGTTAAAGAAAAATAAGCCGGGGTTGGGGGTTAAAGCCCGAAATTTGCGCCAAATTTGCTCCGGGGGGTCAGTCGAGAGATTGATTTGACCATCGGATTTTGAAATTTTTGACGCGTAATTAGCTTGTTGATGATTTTGTGGCCGAGGAACAATTTGGCCGCTTAACCAAGCGGGCATTGTTTCAATAAACAAATCAGCTCCTAATTTCGCTAACTCCTCGCGTAATTGAAGATAATTTTTTTCGCCCATTCCCACGCGTTTTTCCGATAAGATCGGCCCATGATCCAACTCTTGATCAAGAAGCATCAAACAAACCCCCGTTTCTTTATCATCGTTTAAAATGGCGGCTTGAATGGGCGAAGCTCCGCGCCAGCGGGGTAGGAGCGACGGGTGAAGATTGAGAACTCCGTGTTTCGGTTGATTAAGGATCGACGGCGGAATTATCCGCCCATAAGAAGCCACCAAAAAAAATTCTCCCTCGAGTTTTTTGTCTTGGAGTCGAGTTGGCTGTTCGCAAATAAGATTATTGCCTTCGGCCCAGAGTTTGACTGGCGGCGGCGTTAGACGCAAGCCCCGGCCGCTGGGACGACTGGGCGCGGTGATTATTTTTTCCGGCTGCCAACTATTTTCTTGTAGTCGTTTCAACACCGCCACCGCAAATTCGTCAGTTCCAAAAAAGCAAAATTTAGGTTTTGTCATTAAGGCGATTGGGCGGTATTTCCTGAAGACTAGTGGCTCGATCGGTGAATAGATGGCCATCGAGGTGTTCGATTTCGTGTTGGAAAATTTGAGCCATCAAACCAGAGCCGTTGCGGGTAAAGGGTTTGCCGTTTTCATCGACAGCCTCGACCGTCGCTCGTTCCGCGCGGCGAACAAGGCCATACCAATAACGAACGCTCAAACAGCCTTCCTCCATGGTTTGGATTTTTTTCGACAGGCGAACAATTTTGGGATTGATAAAAACCATTGGCTGTTTGGTCGGCGTGGGGAGAATTTTCCCGCTAATGATAAATAGTCTTTTATTGACTCCAATTTGAGGAGCGGCTAAGGCGACACCATCCTCTTCTTTGGCCAGACTGGTTGCCATCTCTTCGATTAAGCGTTTGAGCCCGGTGCCGCCAATTTCTTCTTTAGCCACGGGTTGGCTGACCCGGCGCAGGGCTTCGTGTTCAGATTGGACGATTTTTTTGGTCATGCCGTTACAACAAACTTTGGGGGTCAACGTCGATTTCAAACGACGCAGACAGCGATTTCAATTTATCACTAAGGTTGGAATTAGGCCAGCGTTCGGGCGATAGGCGGAGTAGGGCGTGGCTAACAAATTGTCCGCCGGATAATGGATTGAAGGCGTCAAAGAATTCCGCTTCGTAACCTGTTAGCAGGTTTTCTAATTTTTCCATATCCGCCGTTACCTCGGCTATTTGACCCCGGCGAGAAATTTTAATTAAAGTTTTGAATGGCGGGTAATTGAAAACTTGTCGATCGGCCATCTCTTGACGCCAAAAATCCGTTAGATTGCCTCTTTTGACGTTAAGATAAAGCGGGTTGTCTGGTTCGCGGGTTTGAATGACCAATCGTTTCAGAATTAATTCTCGGAGATTAATTAATTGTTGGAAAATTTTTTGGCCGATTCTAAAATCCGGCAACGCCAGAAGGGAGTCAAGCGCGATAACCGCGCCGTAATCTACCGATTCTGACACCAAATTTAGGGCCAGCTCTGTGCCCAGCAAAATTCCGCCTTCCGTTAACCAGCGTTTCTTGATTCGCTCGGCTTGAGTTCGTGTGGGGGTTTGATCGCTATCAATTTGCCAGACAGGTCGGTCGGGGAATAGTCGATTTAATTCTTCGCGGACTTGTTCGATCCCAACTCCCCAAGCGGTTAGACGCCAGCCACTGCAGTGCGGACAACGTCGGTCGACGCGACGGTTTTCATGGCAGCGGTGGCAGATCAGTAAATTGGGTTCTTCGGTGTTGGCGGTCTTTGTCGGCTGTCGGTGTAGAGCGATTGGTCCCTGGCAGCGTCGACAAACGATGATGTGACCGCAATCGCCGCAAATGACGATGGGGTTGAGTCCGCGTTTGGCTGTCAGGATGATGAGACGGCTGTTCGTGCCGGCGTCGGTAATCATTGTTCGCAAGTCTGGCCCGATAATTCGATTGACTTCATCGGGTTCGAGGTAAGCGGAGATCAGGGTTTCGGCGGTGGCGAGCAGGCGTTGTTTGATCGGCGCAGCCGGTTCGAGTTCGCCGGTCTCAAGCCGACGAACAAGCTCTGGGCGGAAAACCGTATCGCCGAAAATAATTGTCCGGCCGGTGCTTTTTACGAGATTTTCGGCCAGACGCCGTCCGTCGAGGAACGGTCGGCGAATTGACTTGTAAGCTCCCGCGCTTTCTTCTTCAACTACCAAAACCGACCAATCAGTCCGAGGCAGAGCCAGGGCAAGTGGTGTGGTGATCAAAAGTAGCGGTTGTTCGTCGGCCACGGCTTTTTGCCAGCGTTCCAATAATTCGTTTTTAGCGAGTGAGCCGTGGAGTACGATCGTTCGGTCTTCAATTCCCCGACCTAGTTCTTCAGCCAGACGAGAGGTTTGGTTAATGGTCGGAAGGATGAACCAAACCGATTGTTTCTTGGCGAATTGACCGCGAACCAACCCGCGATAAAAAGCTATTCGTTCGACTAGTGGTTGCTGCAGAGCCAGCTTTTCGCTGGGAAAATTTTTTTCCGGGGCTTGGTAGATGTTTAGCGTTTTTTTGGTTGGCAATTTTTTCCGACTAGAAAGATTGTCGAGAATGGCTTGAGGAATCATCGCTTTGAGGACTTGGCCCAGAGGCGCGATGTGAAATTGACTGACTGATTCAGCCGCTTCGACGAGCTCGGGTGGAAAAAACCAATAAGGATTGACGGAGGTAATTTTCTTGAGTGGATAATCGGCTTGTTTCAAACTGGCTTTGAGATTGGTCAGATCATCGATTTTTACAACTAGAGCTGGCGTGAGGCGCCGACGGAGATTAACGTTGACAATCATTCCCGGCGAGACTGATTGATTGGTGTAATAAGATAAACGGTCGCGAAAAATTCCTCGACTGATTGGCACCACCTCAACCACGATCATTGGCTCAAAATAGCATTATTTAATTGACTTATCCACCAGGGTCTCGTCGCTTTTTTTATTGTAGAATTAAGTGGTCTATGTCCTCCTACTTGCCGTTGGAGTTTTTGGCGCAACAACACGACGTCGACCCGCTGTGGTTAGCTTGGTGGTGCCAGACCGGCCGAGTGGAGGCGCGGCGCTTGGGTCAACGCTGGTTCGTTTCCCCCGAATCGCTCGCTGATTATTTGGTTGCTCATCCGCCAGACACTGAACGACATTGGGTGGAAAAATTAAATTCTGAACGTCCGCGTCTGATGATCGGAGTAGTAATTCTGGCTCTCGGGATTATTTTCTTAACCGGCCGCGAGGCCGTTATGCCGGCTGCTCATCAAAAGTTGGCTTCGCCGACGGTTTATGGCAATAGTGCGTTGATTCTTACCGATAGAGGGGGCGTCTCTCCGGCGCTCGAATCGTTGCCGTGGCGATCGGGGTTACGGTTGGCGCGCGGTTTTTGGTCAGAGTGGATTAATCAGGTGTTTAAAAATTGGTATGGCTTTGTGACCGGTCGAACGAGCGATGACCAACAAGCTCTGGCCGACATCGCTCGCTTAAGTCGGTATTTGGAAATCCGGGAACAATTGAAAAAAGAAATTATCGAGGAGTTGGGGCGTGACGCCACGCGGACTTTTACTCCGGTCGTCCGTCCTGATCATGGTGTGGTCGTGGTGCCGGGTGGCACGGGGGATGATCAGCAGCTTAAAAATCAATTGCAAAACTTTTTTTCTGACGAGGTGCGCGTCCGCTTTGACGAGACGGGCGTGTCGGGTGTGATCACGCCGGTTTTCCGTGGGACGGATGAGCGCGGCAATTACGTGTTTGTCTTAACGCCAATTCGTTCCCAATGATGCGGGTTTTACCAGCCAAGTTAGAGCTGGAAGTTGAAACGGGAGACAAGCCGTCCGCTAGCATCCTGTTGGTTAATGACGGAGCGTCGTCCGTGGCCGTCGATTTGAGACTGGGAGATTTTCCGTCGGAATTGGGGGCCGCGTCTGCCTTTTCGCTCGACCCATATCTTAGTTTTCCGGAACGCCAATTCGAGTTACGGCCGGGCGAAGCTCGAGCCGTGCCAATTAATTTTGATTTGCCGGAGCCGGTGGAAGCGTTGGTAGGCAGTTTGCACGGAGTGATTTTGTTTCGCTTTTCCGGAACGGAGACCGGTGATTATGGCGCTAAATTTATCAATCAAATCGGGGTACCCGTTTTCGTCCGTTTGGTTGGTCAAGCTAAGCCAGAAGGTCGACTGTTGGATTTCCAACTGCCCTCGGGGCGCTGGTTATCGGCCGCTGACCCGTTAGTTTTCTCCGTCAGTTTTGAGAATCTTGGCAACACCTATCTCAATCCTTCTGGGAAAATTTGTTTAACCGATTACCCGGCTTCTGACCCAACAACAGAGTCGTTGCCTTGCGTGGCCATCGAACCTTGGTTTGTTTTGCCCGGGACGGAAAGAACCAGAGACGTGGAGTGGAATCACTCGATGACTTTAAGCTGGGGTCATTATCGCGCGACCCTAACTCTCGCGCCAGGTTATGGCAATAGCCAGGAAGCGTCTGAGCTTGAGTTTTGGATTTTACCATCTATGGCGGCGTTCACCCCCCAGTTAATATTTATCGTCGGGTTTTTGGTTTTGATTGTGATAAAATTCAAGCAATGGCGAACTCGAAAAAAAAGGTAATCGGGTTTTTGTGGTGGTCTGGTCTCTTGTTGATGGCGGCTGGTCCGGTGGGGGCTTATGTGTCCGAAAGCGGCAATTATCGCCTGCAATCAGATAGTGTTAATTTTTCTGGCGGTCTTGGCGCTTCGTCCAACTACCAACTTGATTCCACTTTGGGCGAGATTGCTACGGGTCTTTCTTCGAGCTCCAATTATCAAACTAAAGCCGGTTATCAGCAGATGCTCGGCAGCTTTATTACTCTCAGCTCGCCGAGCGATATTAATCTTAGTCCGGCGATAAGCAACGGGGTTGGGCAGTCAACGGGCTCGGCCGTTTGGACGATAATTACCGACAATCCAACCGGCTACAGTTTGATGATTCGGGCCGATTCCAACCCCGCTTTGCGGTCCGGTTCCAATAGTCTTGCCAATTACACGCCGGCTGGCTCTGATCCGGACTACCAATGGTCGGTGACGAGCGGAAGCGCCGAGTTTGGTTTTTCGCCCGAAGGAACAGATTTGGTTAGTCGCTATCTCGATAATGGGACTAGCTGTGCCGTCGGAGCATTGACGACTAGCGATCGATGCTGGGACGCGTTGACGACTAGTGATCGAACCATTGCCAGTGCCGCGGCGGCCAACCAGCCACTGGGGACGGCGACAACCGTTAAATTTATGGCCGAAGTAACAAGCGGTGCTTCCGTCATCACCGGCGCTTATTCGGCGACCGTGATTGCCACGGCGATGGCCTTATGACAACTACTCGTTTTGGTTTGAGTTTGGTTATTGGTTGGGTTCTCGTCTTTGCTTGGCCCGTGATCACTTGGGGAGCAAATGATAGTGTTGAAGTCAGTGTCGACGTGAGCGCCGCTAGCCAAACCGGCGGTGGCGGTGGTGGCGGTGACGATCCCGAACCTAATTTGGGATGCACTGATCCCACCGCGACCAATTATGATTCTGGGGCCGATACCGACGACGGCAGTTGCGTTTACCCGCCGCCCTTGGCGGTGCCGAATGTTTCTGGCTTGGCCGCGTCTTATGACGCGGTGGCCAATGAGATAGTATTAACTTGGCAGAACCCAACCGATTACCCCGATTTTCAGGCTGTTCGTTTGATGGCGAGCCAAAACGGTTTTCCCACGGATCCCAATGCTGGATTATTGATTTACGCGGGTTCCGATGAATTCGCGGTCCACTCGGCGCCGGCGGCTGGCGTGACGGTTTTTTATGCCATTTTTGTCCAATCGAACGGAGGCGATTATTCTTCTGGCGCGGTGACTTCGATGACTGTTCCCACGCCAGAAATAGACGAAGAGAGGGAGAGCGAAGAATCTTTGCCGGGGGATGATGATGACGAGTCAGCGGGGGCTGGGGGGACTGATGATGGGGGCGCCGGTTCTTCTGGTGGCGGCGACGATGGTCCCTTTGATATTTTTCCCACCGTCGAGCCGACTGACGAATTGGTGACGCTTCTCGATTTGGGCGATTTCCGTTTCAGCCAACCCGGCGAGGCGACTCAATTTTTCGCATCCGGCGATCGTTTGCGTCTTAATGGTCTCAAGCCGTTCACTGTTTCCATTCCTTACGATTTATTGCCCGAGGCGTTAAAAATTGTCGGTTTAACGCTGTTTGACCCCGACGACCGCTCACGGTCTTTTTCTTTTTTGCTCCGTGTGGATGAAACGAAAACAGCTTACACTGCGACGATCGGCCCACTGGCTAAATCTGGTGATTATCCGCTGGAAATCGTGATTGTTAATTACGCTGATCAAACGATTAAACGTCTGTCCGGTTGGTTGCGGGTGTCGGGCGCCGGCGCCGTCGCCGCGGCGCCGGTCGAAGAGTTGGTGCGGGCCGCCGCGGCGCCAGTAGTCATCAGCTCTGGCGTGATTGCCGGTCTTATCCAAACCGCCGCTTGGTCCGGCAACGTCACTTCCGTTTACGATTTTTATTTAGTCTTTGTTAAATTGCTTGGTTTGATTGGTGGGGCCCTCGGCTTGCGGCGCAAGCGGGCGCCCTGGGGAGTTGTTTACGATTCGGTAACTAAGCGCCCGCTCGATCCGGCTTACGTGGTGATTAAATCGGTCACTAATCCCGAGGAGAAAACCGCCATCACCGATCTTGATGGCCGCTACGGTTTTTTGGTCTCGGCTGGCCAGTATCAAATGGTTGCCAATAAAACCCACTATCGTTTTCCTTCGACCAAATTGGCTGGTCGGAGCGAAGACGAACTGTACGCCGGCCTCTATCACGGCGAAACATTCGCAACCATTCCGGGCGAAGTGGTTAATCGCAATATCCCACTTGATCCCGAGTCTTTTGATTGGAACGAATATGCCAAAGACAAGCAGGGTTTTTTCCAATTGCACACGCGGCGGGAAAAAACTCGAGCGCGAATTTTAAACAGTTTGCATCTTTTAGGTTTTGCTCTGGCCGCCTACAACGGTTTGACTAATCCCGGTTGGCTCAATCTGACCATTTTAGGTTTTTACGTCGTCTTGTCGGCCGGAGGATGGTGGTGGCGAGGCCGGCATCAGGCGCGTTTGATTCGACGAGAGAGCACTGGTTTGCCTTTGGCTTTTGCCGTGGTTAAAGTTTTTCTTCCCGGTGTTGACCAGTTGATAAAGACGGTCGTGGCTGATCAGCTCGGGCGATTTTTCTTGCTGACGCCGCCCGGCGAGTATTACGTTACGGTGGAAGAAAAACAAGATGACGAATCTTATCGCGAAGTCTACCGTTCCGCGCCGCAGGTTCTCAAACGCGGCATTATCGAGCAGGACATCGTGTTGCCATAAAAATTTATCTCAGTTTTTCAAGGATGAATTTTGTAAAAAATAAACCAACTAATTGCTATCGCTTTTTTTAGTATATTTTTTTAAATAAAGAAAAACCCGCCCCTTATTTCGCCGTAGCGAATTTGGGGCGGGAATGTTTATGTCTGCCCTTAACAACTATCAAAATTAGTTTGGTTTGTCAAATTGTAGCGCGGGGGCGGCGGTTAGCATACAATGGGCGGCAATGGCAGAAGATAGCGGCAAGTTTGTGGTTCAGGGCTTGGGCGGCCGGCGCGTCGTCGATGGTGAAATCGCGGTCAATGGCGCCAAAAACGATGTTTTGCCTGGTCTCTCGGCCGCCCTTTTGTTTCGCGACGGACTCAAGCTTTCGAACGTTCCGGCGCTGAAAGATATTGACGGCATGCTCGAATTGTTGACCGGTCTTGGTGTTGTTTGGACTAAAACGCGGCCGCGCGAATATCGCTTAGACACATCTCGACTTTCGGCCGCGCGACTCCAGCCGGAGATCGCCAAACGTTTGCGCGGCTCAATGCTTTTAACCGCGCCGCTTTTGGCTCGCTTGGGCGAAGCCACCTTTCCTCATCCCGGCGGTTGCGTGATCGGTTCTCGACCCATCGATATTTTCTTGGATGGCTTTCGGGCCATGGGAGCTAAGTTGTCGGTCGGTGATAAAATTTATCGTTTGCGCGCGTCGACTGGTCGTTTGCGCGGCGCTCGTTTGTTTTTAAAGAACGTTAGTGTGACGGCGACCGAAGCCTTTCTTCTGGCCGGTGCGTTGGCCGAAGGCGAAACAGTGATCGAAAACGCCGCGCTGGAGCCAGAGGTAACGCATTTGGCGAAGTTTCTCCGTCGGGCGGGGGTGGGTGTGCGGGGGATTGGCACGCCGCGTTTGGTGATCCGCGGCGTGGCCCGTTTGTCTGGTCGTGGGCTCAATTATCGAGTGATTCCCGATCGGATTGAGACCGGCAGTTTTCTCATCTTGGGAGCTTTGGCGGCGAAGCGGTTAACGGTTCGTGGAGTGATTCCAGAGCACAATCAGGCGGTGGTCGAAACCCTTCGTCGTCTGGGGGCGAGGGTTGAGGTGGAGTCGGACGCCATTACCGTCAGGCCGCCGCACACTGGTCGGGCTTACCAAGGATTAGAGATCAAGACACACGAGTTTCCCGGTTTTCCAACCGATTTGCAGGCGCCGATGACGGTCCTGCTTACTCAGGCCGCTGGTGATAGCCAGGTTTTCGAAACGATTTTTGAGGGGCGTCTTTCGCACCTCCACACCTTGCGCGAGATGGGAGCGAACACCGTTGTCCATGATCCGCACCGCGCCACAATCAGTGGTCCGACCCCGCTTTCCGGCCGTCACGTGTATAGCCCGGATTTGCGCGCCGGATTGGCTTACATTTTGGCGGCGGTGGTGGCGGGCGGGGAATCGGTCGTACATAATGCTCATTACGTGGAGCGTGGCTATGAAGAGGTGGCCGAACGTCTGCGGGCGCTCGGCTTGACGATTCGAAAAGAGAATTAATGGCTTGGAATTTTTGGGGCCAACGTTTGGGGATTGATCTGGGCACGGCCAACACTTTGGTGTTCGCGCCCGGTCGCGGCGTGGTATTGAACGAGCCATCGGTCGTCGCGATTTCTTTAGTGGACAACAAGATTATGGCCGTCGGCCAAGAAGCGAAGGAGATGATCGGTCGAACCCCCGACAACATCGTCGCTTATCGGCCGCTTCGCGACGGCGTCATTGCCGATTATCGAGTAACGGAGGCCATGCTTCGTTATTTTATCAATAAAACCTTGGGCCGTTTCAGTGTTTTCAAACCAGAGGTGATGATCTCGGTGCCGGCCGGCGTCAGTTCGACGGAGCGTCGAGCGGTGATTGAAGCGGCGCTTAAGGCCGGCGCGCGAGGAGCTTATGTCGTTAAAGAACCGATTTTGGCCGCGATCGGGGCTGGTATCCCGATTAATGAAGCGCGGGGGTATATGGTGGTGGATATCGGCGGCGGAACGACGGACGTGGCTGTTATTTCTCTTGGCGGCATCGTCGCTTCCACCTCGGTTAAATGCGCCGGCAACCGTCTCGACCAAGCCATTACCGATTACATCAAGAAAACTTACAACTTGAGCGTTGGTGATAAAACCGCCGAGGAAGTAAAAATAAACATTGGCAGTGCCGTGCCGATCGAGGAAGAACTAACTCACACGATTAAGGGACGTGACTTCGTTTCCGGCTTGCCGCGCTTGACCGAAATTAGGACTAACGAAATTGTTAAAGCGATCGAGCCGGAATTGCGGGAGATGATTAAGGCGATTAAGGTGGTGTTTCAGGAGACACCGCCGGAACTCGCGGCCGACATCATTGATCACGGCATTATGCTCACTGGCGGTACGGCCCTGTTGCGCAATCTGCCAGAATTGGTTTACCGTCGGACGAGCGTCAAAGCGGCGGTGGCGGAAGACGCGTTGTATTGTGTGGCCAAAGGGACGGGGGTCGCTCTCGAACATCTCGATGTCTATAAAAAAGCCGTGCTCGCCAAGCGCTGAACGGTTGTGGCGCCTCTGGTCAACCAAGCCCCACCACGCTTATTGGCTGGTTGGTGAGATGGCCGAATCACGTTTGGCCGTGGCCGAGTTCTACGCCCGATTGACCGGCCGGGCGGCTTCTTTGCCCGACTTTGTGCTGTGGCCAGAGCAAGATTTGCTCATCAGCTTGAGCCGCGAGCTCGCGGCTTGGGCTCTTCGCCGGCCAACCCAAGCCGAATTTCGTTTTTTCGTTTTACCTTTAACCGGGGCCCAGCCAGAAGCTCAAAATGCCTTATTAAAGACTCTGGAAGAGGCGCCGCCGACCAGCCGTTTTTTCTTATTATCGACGCGGGCCGATTTGTTTATTCCCACAGTCGTTTCTCGACTCTGCCTTTGGCGTTTGGCGCCGTCTAACTTGGCGGTAAATATTGCCGACGGGGCGAAGGCCTTCGCTCGCGGCCGACTGGATGAGCGTTTGGCTATGGTTAATGAGTGGTTGAGAAGCGAAGCCGATCTCGTTCCCATATTTAGTGGTTTGGAGCAGTTTTGGCAGTCAAATAGAAGCAAATTACTACCAGGAGTTTTTGGCGCGGGCGTGGCGGTCTTGAGCCAAGCGCGACGCGACATTGCCCAACGCGGTTTGCCGACGCGTTTGGCGTTGGAGGTTTTGGCTTTGCGATTTCCCCTGATATAATTTAACTTATGAGTTACGATTTTGTGGCTTTTCAACGCGAAGCCGAGACGGTGGCCGAATGGTTGGAACGGGAATATTCGGCCCTGCGCACGGGCCGAGCCTCG
>CAYWTW010000003.1:16185-25548 GCA_964461325.1 uncultured Candidatus Saccharibacteria bacterium
ACAGCCTGCAGCAGTTCCTCTTCTGAAATCGCCCGCCCGCGATTCTCGACCAAATTACTTTAACGGCCTATGGTTCTCGTTTGCCGATTCGCCAAGTCGCCTCGATTACCATAGAGGATCAGCGGACTCTGCGCGTCGCCCCGTGGGATAAAAGTCAGGTTAAAGAAATCGAGCAGGCGATCGCTCAGGCCAACCTTGGAGTATCGACTTCGCCGGATGCCGCTGGTTTGCGAGTGATTTTTCCTAGCTTGACGGAAGAGAGCCGCGGCAAATTGATTCGTCTGGCCGAGCAAAAATTGGAGCAGGCGAGGGTTAGTTTGCGCCGTGTTCGTGATAAGACCTGGCAGGAAATCCAAGAACAGGAACGAGCCGGTTCTTTAAGTGAAGATGACAAATTTCGTTTAAAGGGCGAATTGCAGAAGCGAATTGACGAGGCTAATCGCCAGCTGGAAACATTAACGGCTAAAAAACGTTCCGAATTGGAATCTTAACGATGACCATTGTTGTTTTTATTATTATTTTGAGCGTGCTCATTTTGGTGCACGAATTCGGCCACCTGCTTTTGGCTAAATGGACGGGAACGCGGGTGGATGAGTTTGGTCTCGGTTTTCCGCCGCGCCTATGGTCGTTCCGCCGCGGCGGAACAACTTACGCCCTCAATCTTTTGCCTTTTGGTGGCTACGTCAAAATTTTTGGTGAAGACCCGACCGAGACTCGGCCTGCTGATGCGGCTGGGCATTTTGCTTCCCGGCCAGCTTGGGCGCAAGCTCTGATTTTGGTTGGCGGAGTCACTTTCAACTGGCTCGCGGCTTGGCTTATTTTGGTTTTGGGCTTCGCGACGGTCGGCTTGCCGACCGTCGTCGACGATATCGAAGAGACGGCGCCAGTCGTTGGTCAAGTGCTCGATCGAGAGGTGGTCGTCTTGTCGGTTTTGCCCGACTCGCCGGCGGCCCGCGCCGGTTTGGAGCCCGAAGATCGGATTATCGGATTGGTGGGGGAAGACGGCCAACGCTTGCTTGAGCCGAGTGTTAGCCAAATCCAAAATTTTGTTGCCGCTAATGCCGGTCGAGAGTTGATTCTTGAGTATGAACGGCTGGGCGAACGTCGGCGTTCGCCCCTGACGCCGGTTCTCGGTCTCCACGGCGAGAAATCGCGTGCGACGATCGGGGTGGGTTTGGCGCCCGCTGGCCGTTGGTTGCTGCCATTGCCGGTCGCGGTGATAGAGGGAACTAAATCAGCTTTTTCCATGACGAGTTTGACGGCTCAAGGTTTTGCCGAATTGGGACAAAGGATTTTCGGCCGTTTAACGGGTCGAGACACCGAGCCTGTCCTCGACGCGGTGGCTGGTCCGGTTGGTTTGGCTGGTCTGGTCGGCCGCGCGAACGACCTCGGATTTTCATATTTACTGCTTCTCACCGCTTTAATTTCTATCAATTTGGCTTTTCTCAATCTGCTGCCCTTTCCGGCGCTTGATGGTGGGCGGCTTTTGTTTTTACTTATCGAGGTGGTGCGTGGTCGGCCAATCAAACCAACACTCGCCAACGCTCTCAATGCTACCGGTTTCGCTTTACTCATTCTCTTAATGGCCATTATTACCATCGCTGATATTGTTAAGCTCTAACTTTAGTTGCGTGGTTTTTGGGTTTTTTTGACCTTCGATTTTGTTGTGCTACGATAATGGCCATATGAAGAGAATTGTTTTAATTATCGTGATCGTGCTGGTGCTCACGGGTGCCGGCTGGTGGTATTATCAAAATTATCGTTTGAACCAAGTTTCGCAAATTCAGACTTATGAAGACTGCGTGGCGGCGGGTTATCAGGTTTTAGAGAGTTATCCGCCCAAATGTTTAACGCCGGACGGACGAACCATTGTGGACGAAGTGGCTTTGGGCGAAGCTCCAATGACGCCTAATCCTCTGGCTCGTCTTGACGGCGCCTTTACTTTCGATACG
The DNA here is from genome assembly GCA_964461325.1 of uncultured Candidatus Saccharibacteria bacterium. Classification (GTDB taxonomy): domain Bacteria; phylum Patescibacteriota; class Minisyncoccia; order Phycocordibacterales; family JACOZG01; genus CAYUVV01. The sequence continues at coordinate 18,138 of CAYWTW010000003.1, forward strand.
GAAACTAGCACCTTGCTCTGGGAGGGCAAGAAAGATTTAATTCCCGGTTATGTTGATCGGGGCACTGTTGATCTCGCGTCGAGCAGTCTCGAAATCGACTCTGGTCAGATCAAAAGTTTGGCCCTCACTTTCGACCTAAATTCCATCAGCGCGCTGGAGACGGGGCGCGGCGACGGCCAATCCAATTTGGCCAATCATCTCAAGTCGGATGACTTTTTTGATGTGGACAAATATCCGACCGCTCTCTTTACTCTTACCAGTGCGGTGGTGGGGGAGAAGGTCGGCGATTATCTTTGGCGCGGCAATCTGACTATCAAAGAGACCACCCGACCCATCGAGGTGCCGGTTACTGTTTCCAATCGGAACGGCGTTCTGGCGATGACGGGCGAGGTGTTGGTTGACCGGACTTTGTTTGGCTTGCGTTACGGGGCGGCGGGAACGGCTGATGATTTGGGCAATAACGTGATTGCCAACGAGTTCCGTTTGATTTTTAATTTGGTTGCCAAGCCCTTACCTCTGCCGCCTTCGCCGGCGATGGAGCCGAAGGCCTAGTGGCAGATTAGCCGATTATCGACTTATCAGACGATTATGAAAAACAAAAATAATTATTGGATTGTGGCGGTGGTTTTGATTGCCGCCGCGATTATCATCTGGCCGTTGATGCGCGGCGATTCGACTCCTAGCGAAGATACAACCGGCGAGCTGTCTGGTGATGAGCTCGATTTGATCGCTGGCCTAGGGGGATTGGGAGATGGCAATGATGAGACCGCGACGCCCGATCTCGGTTTGGTTGGAGATGTTTCGGTGATGGGAAAAGACGATCTTCCCACCGCGCCACCCGCTGTGGCCAACGCGGGTTTGATGACGGTGGAAGCCTATTTTGCTCGAGAAAGTGACGGCGCGGACGCGGAGAGCTGTTCGTTGGTTTATCCGATTCCGCGATTAGTGCCGCAGACCCCGGCCGTTGCCCGTGCCGCGCTCGCCGAATTGTTGGCGGGACCGACGCCGGCTGAAGCCGAGTTGGGCTACGTGAGCGCGCTTGCTCCGGATGTGACGCTTAACAATCTGACTCTGCAGGAGGGCGTGGCTAAAGCTACGTTCAATGACGCCCTGAACGCGGGAGTGGAGAGCGAATGCCGCGCGGGCGCCATTCGAGCACAAATCGAACGGACGCTTAAACAGTTTCCCACCATTAATGAAGTAATTATCAGTCCCAAAGTATGAATGAAAGAACAAAAAATTTAGTCGGCTGGGCGCTGGTCTTGGCTCTGCTCGCCCTCACTTACAGCACGATCAGTTACGTCCGAACCTATGGCAAAACTGTGGAGCCGGGGACCTACCGTAGTTTTTCGGTGAGCGGCGAAGGCCGCGCGACGGTTCGCCCCGATGTGGCGATGTTTACTTTCAGTGTGATTAGCGAGGGCGGCAAGGATTTGGCAGTTTTGCAGGCCGATAACACCAAGCGAGCCAACGCGGCCATCGAGTACCTTAAAGATAACGACGTGGCCGAAAAAGACATTAAGACTGTCGGCTATAATCTTGAACCGCGTTATCAGAGCATCGTTTGCAATCGTTTTGTGGCCGGTGGTAATTCGACCGCTTGCCCGCCGCCCGAAATTGTGGGTTACACAGTTCGGCAAACGATTGAGGTGAAGATTCGTGATTTTAGCGTCGTCGGCGATTTGCTCGCCGGCGTGGTGGAGCGCGGCGCCAACAACGTTTCGCAATTAAACTTTACAATTGATGATCGGACGATGGTCGAGAATGAGGCGCGAGCGGAGGCGATTGCCAAAGCTAAGGCCAAGGCCAAGGCGATTGCCGAGGCCGGCGGCTTTTCTCTCGGTAAATTGCTGGCCGTTAATGAAGGGGACTTCGGGCCCTATTACGACAAGTTTGGCCGGGGCGGCGATATGGTGATGGCCGCCGGTCTAGCTTCGCCCGAAATGGCGCCCGCTCCAGTAATTGAGCCCGGCTCGGAAGAGGTGACGGTCAACGTCAGTTTAGTTTACGAGATTCAGTAAATATCCAAACATCCCGCGCAACCCCGCCTATTGACAAATAGGCGGGGTTGCCGTATACCAAATAAAGGAGAGGCCTTTGATTTGGATTGGTCGGGTGCCAATCTGTGTGATAACTAGGTAGGGGCAACATTGTTGCCAGAAAGGCGGGAAGACATGTCTTCTTACGCTGAAGGTTAGGTTCACCTGTTGGTAAATTCTTTAGAGGCGGCCGGGTATACCCCCGACGACCTGACTAGACTAGGTCAGGCCGGAAAAGAGAGGCAGGAACAGATTAAAGCTTTTCTTCGCGGCTACGCTATCATCCAGATGGTCAAACGTCTGGTCCGACGTGTTTCTTTCGAGCCGAGCATGATCGGCCAGGGCTGGAGTTGGTGGCTGGGTCCGAGGAACGGCCAAGGTCTGGAAGGCGAAGAGCTGGACTGCAACAAGCGAAGTCTCGCTCTCAACGAAGTAGACTTTTGCCAAGTTCTTCGTGAGCATTGTCTGAAGGAGGGTGAAGGACGTATTTCCGGCGAAGAAAAGCTTCAACGACTCATGGTGTTGAATGTAATTCGTCTAGACCCCGGTTTTGGCTGGGCGCTTTTTAAGGAAGCGGGGCAAAAAACACTCCAGTGGTTGCGGGAAACCTTTGGAATGACTTACCTCGACTTTTTCGGCCGCGTTCTCCGCGACCCGGACGGCCACCGCTGCGTCCTGTTCCTGTACTGGCTTGGCGGGCAGTGGAACTGGGACGCGAGCTGGCTCGAGCTCGACTGGGATCGGCACCACCCGTCCGCGGTTCTCGCCCTGCCTGCCGATAGGCAGGCGGGGAGCGCTCGGGTCTTGGAGTCTTAGAACTCTTAAATCCTGCGTGCTTAGAACTTGGGCCCGTCTCACTTTGGGTGAGGCGGGCCCTTTTACATAAAAAAATGATTTGGTGATTTATCTAAATCAAACCAATTTTTCTGCCACCGCTTTAACCACCGCCCCGTCGGCGCGGCCTTGGAGTTTTTTCATCGCCGCGCCGATGAGCTTGCCCAGATCGGCTTTGGTTTTAAATCCGGTCTCGGATATGGTTTCTTTAACTATTTTTTCTATTTCGGCTGGCGCTAATTCGGCTGGTAAATAATTTTTTAGATAGGCCAACTCTTTTTCTTCGTCAGCGGCCAAATCCGCTCGGCCGCCGGCGGTAAATTGTTGGATGGAGTCCTGTCTCTGCTTGGCTGATCTTTTGACAACCGCGATGGCCCCCGCGTCATCCAGCTCGCCGTCCGGCTTTTGGCCCGTCGCGACGAGCTCGTTGGTGAGGGCCGAGAGCAAATTGCGGGCGGCGGCCAGCTTGGCCGCCGCTCTCTCCTTCATTGCCGTTTTTACGTCCGCTTTGATTTGTTGGTGAATAGTCATGACTTTATTATTGACATTGGGGTGTTTTTTGTCAAAAATTGAGTCAAATGTTTGAAGCTTGGCGTCGCGAACGCTTTTGGCTCTTGGTTGGCGATCTGGTGGCGTTGCTTGCCGGTTTGTGGCTTGCCCTGTTGTTTCGTGAGTTTGAATGGCCCCGTCTTCAATTAGTTTGGAATCATCTCCAGCCCTTTTCCATTATTTTTGTCTTTTGGCTCTTGATTTTTTACATTTCCGATTTTTATCGCCGGTCGGTTATCGTGTTTATGAAGCGGATGGTCAGCGCCCTGATTGGCGCGGCGGCGGCCGGGACTTTTCTGGCGGTGGTTTTTTTGTATTTGGCTTTGCCCGCGCTTTCTTTGGCCCCTAAAACCGTTTTGTTTCTCGACCTGGTGTTGACTTGGCTATTGCTCGGCGTTTGGCGTTTATGGTTGGCGCCTCGCCTGGTCGCGCCCTCGCCGATCAAGGTGGCCTTTTTTTGCCAAGGCGAGGCCGTCTCTCAATTGATTCAAGAATTTCGGCGTAATCCGCGTTACGGCTTTCTCGTGGTGGAAGCGGCTAATCTTGATGAGGCGGTTCGCTCGGGCGTCTCGCTCGCGGTCGTCAATATCTATGATGACGGCCGGCGTTATCCTGGCGGCGAGCTCTATCGGGCGGTTTTTGCCGGTCTAACCGTCGTTCATCTTCATCATCTATACGAAGAAGTGTTTAACTGCGTCCCCTTGTGGTCGATTAATGAACGTTGGTTTTTGGAGCATTTTTCCAATCAACCGCGGCCGTGGTACCAATCCGGCAAACGGGTAATCGATTTATTGATTGCGGGGCCGACCGCTCTGCTGTCTTTGATTGCTTACCCGTTTGTTTTTTTAGCTATTTACTTAGACGACGGTCGGCCATTTTTCTTTGCGCAGGAGCGGATTGGCCGCGGTGGCCGCGTTTTCAAAATTTATAAATTTCGTTCTATGCGTAACGGCCGCGTCACACGAGCGGGCCGGGTCTTACGCCGCAGCCGTCTTGATGAGTTGCCGCAACTGTGGTCGGTGGTGCGAGGCGAATTATCGTTGATCGGGCCGCGGCCGGAACGGCCCGAGTACGCGGCCATCTATCGTCGCGAGATTCCATTTTATGACGCGCGGCATCTGATCGAGCCCGGTCTTTCCGGTTGGGCGCAAATTTACCACGCCAATCACCCGCATTTTTCTCCCTCCAGCCAGGCCACGGCCGAAAAATTAGCCCACGATCTTTATTACATTAAAAATCGCGGTCTTACCCTTGATCTGGTTATCGTGCTCAAGACCGTCAAAACCCTACTTGCTCATCGTGGCGCTTAGGGCTTGCCCGATAGTGGGTTTAGGGTAGAATAGGAGACTATGTGGAAAATCCGTTTGACCGCCGCGCTGGCTCTGGTTTTGGGCACTGGACTGGGCTACTACGTTTATCAATCTGAAGTCTCTGCCGGTTGGTGGGGACGGCCGTTCCGACTCGGGCTAGATTTGGCCGGCGGCAGTCATTTGGTTTATGAAGCTGACGTTAGTGGTCTGCCGTCAGAAGATATTGATGACGCGCTCGAGTCGTTGAAAGAGGTGATTGAACGGCGCGTCAACGTTTTTGGCGTGACGGAACCCTTGGTCCAAGTTGAGCAAACTGGTTTGGGCAGTCAGACCAGTCATCGTTTGATCGTCGAATTGCCAGGCGTGACGGATTTGGAACAAGCCGTGGCCGAGATAGATCGAACGCCGTCACTCGAATTTAAGACCGAGCGTCCGGACGGCCCAGAAAAAGAGACGTTGATCGCGGCTTGGGATCAGCTCCGCGATTTTATGGAATCAGGTAAGGCCGAGAGTTTGCCGGCTGATTTTGAGCCGCCGGCCGGAGACCCGTTTTATGTTGAGACGCCCCTGACCGGCCGTTTTCTAAAGGGGGCGCAGGTGGTGTTTGATAGTCAGGGGATTGGTGGTCCGGCGGTTAGCCTCGAGTTTGATGTCGAGGGCGCTGATTTGTTTGCCGAAATCACTAAGGCCAACGTCGGCAAAGCGGTCGCGATTTATCTTGATGATGCGATTATTTCGAGTCCGGTCGTGCGGGAAGAAATCCGTGGCGGTCGGGCCGAAATTTCCGGCAATTTTACTTTAACCGAGGCGAAAGAATTGGCTCGCGATTTGAATTTGGGAGCTTTGCCGGTGCCGATTGAGCTCGTGGCCACGGAGACGGTGGGAGCGACGCTGGGTCGCGAGGCATTGGAGCGTGGTATCTGGGCCGGCTTGCTCGGCCTTCTGGCCGTCGCCATTTTTATGACGGTTTGGTATCGTCTGCCCGGTCTGGTGGCCGTTGTGGCGCTGGCTCTGTATGTGATCCTCAACCTCGCTCTATACAAGTTAGTCGGCGTGACGTTGACGGCCGCCGGTTTAGCTGGATTCATTTTGTCTCTGGGTTTGGCGGTTGACGCCAATATTCTAATTTTTGAACGGCTGAAGGAGGAAATGCGGGCCGGCAAACACGTGCCCGACGCTATTCGCGATGGTTTTGCCCGCGCTTGGCCATCAATCAGAGATTCCAATTTTTCGAGTCTGATTTCGGCCGTTGTTTTATTTTGGCTGGGCACGAGCTTGATTCGTGGCTTCGCTCTGACGTTGTCTTTGGGTATTTTGGTGAGTATGTTTACGGCGATCGTCGTGACGCGGGTGTTGATGATATCTTTGGGGGTGCGGCATAAGGGTCGCCTAATCCGCTTTTTATTTAATTCCGGCTTTCACTTGAATTAAAATATGTTGATTGTAAAATACCGCTGGTTGTTTTTTAGTTTTTCTCTCGCTTTGGTTGTTGCCTCTGTCGCGGCGATCGCCGTTTTTGGTTTGCGCCTAGGTATTGATTTTACGGGCGGGACGATTCTCGAAGTCGAATACCCGAAGCCGGCCGCTCGTCCTAGCGTGGAGACTCTTCGAGGCGCGATTGATAGTTTGGGTTTGGGCGAGGCCACGATTCAGCTCTCTGGCGAAGCGCGCGCGATTTTCCGCTTGCGGCACGTTAATGAAGCCGAGCATCAGCAGATTCTCGCGGCTTTGCGGGCTGGCGCCGAATTAACTGAACGACGCTTCAGCACGATTGGGCCGACGATCGGTCGGGAGCTGTCGCGCCGCGGCCTAATCGCAATTGTTTTGGTCGTGGTTTTAATTTTGTTCTACATCGCGTTTGCTTTCCGCCGCGTGGCTCGTTCGGAGACCGCCGGCGTCGGTTCTTGGCAATATGGGATTGTGGCGATTTTGACTTTAGCTCACGACACGCTCATCCCGATCGGCGTGTTCGTGGTTCTCGGGCAGTATTTCAGTCTTCAGGCCGATTTGTTATTTATTACCGCCGTCTTAACAATCATCGGTTTGTCGGTTAACGACCGGATGGTGATTTTCGATCGGATTCGCGAAAACATCGGCCGCCAACGTTTTGATGATTTTGAAATTGCCGTTGGCCGGAGTCTCGATGAAACTTTGGCGCGCTCCCTCAATACTTCTTTGACGGTGATTTTTGTTTTGCTGGCATTGTTCTTTTTCGGCGCGGCGGCGACCCGCGATTTCACCTTTATGCTGGCGATTGGCATGATGGTGGCGACCTATTCTTCAGTTTGTCTCGCCGCGCCGCTCTTGGTCAGTTGGCATAAGTGGCGCACGCGGGTAAAATAACGGTATGGAACGAAAATATCCATGGTTGAGATTGTTTGTGGGTAAGGTCAGAAAAGATTTGGAAAGACGTCTAGAGGATTTACCTACTAACTGGAACGATTTTGCCAAACTCGAACGACGGGTGGCCGTTCTCGAAGTGCGACGATAGTTTAGAGTGGGGCTTGACGCCATTTGCGGGTTAGCTATAATGACCCCACTCGGTTTCGGCCTGGCCTTTGACAATTTATTGCAACAATTAACACATTTTCTTTTGCTCTGCCGCGGAGGCGGAGCGCGCTTGGAAGTCTTTTGCTAAGAGTTTGATCTTGGCTCAGGATGAACGCTGGCGACGTGGAT
>CAYWTW010000004.1:0-16320 GCA_964461325.1 uncultured Candidatus Saccharibacteria bacterium
GGATACTGGATTCGGTGGCAAGAAACCCTACCTACCGGCAGGCAGGCGTGATCTCTTGCTGATATTCACCTACTACCGCTTCAGATATTATCAGCTTGGAAATTTTTTGCAAAATGAAACCCCGTACATTTCTGCACAGGGTTGGAGTTACACGCCTATCTCCAGAGCGTTTTGGCAAAATTGCCGGGCCCAAGGACTAAGGTCAAAGGATCTAAAAGATCCAAATGACCAAGTCCAGAGGACTACTTGCGAGACACGAAGACCCAGCGGCGGTCAGGACACCAGACGAAGTCGGGAAAGCCGCGGTAGCCGCCGAGCCACAACCCGTCCTCGTCGCGATCGACGCGGAACACGAGCAGGTTGCCGCTCGAGTCAGCGATGGGCTTCATGGCCACACGGAGCCGCTCACCCATAGGCTGGTCGAGATACTGGAGCCGCAATTGCGGTCCAACCTCGTTCGGACAGAGTTCGAGTCCAAGCTCCTGGGCTCGATCCCAGATTTCCCTGGTAGTCGCGTTCCGGTCAAAACCGAGTTCGCGACCACTGACGTTTACCAAATTGACGGTCTTGGGCTCAGGGCTGACCTGAAAAGCGGGCTTGCCTAGGATATCGTTGCCCCAGTCACCGATCTGGCAATCGGCGGCTTTGAGGTCTCGCCGGAAATCATCGGCGGTCTTGGGGCCGGTGCCCAGATTGATGGTCTTCCAGATCGGGAAGTCTTTGACCACCACCTGCATCCGGGCATTGTTCTGGAGGAAGCGAGTGAATTGTTCACCCGCTTCCACTGGATGCTGGAGAACCCACTCAACCACCTCGTCAGGAATTTCTCCCATTCGAACGTTGAGCTGGAGCGTCCCCATTAGCCGAGCAATTCGATTCGGATCCTGAATGGCTGACATAACGCTGACCATCCTTTCTCACAAAACATGGCTGACTCCTTTTACCACCACAAGTGGGAATTGGAGCTAACCAATATTCTCAAAGAACTGTTGGTAGTATATACCCTTTTATCTCATGTGTCAAGTGCCTGTGCTAAAATGTGGTTAACAATAGGGGTTTGTCTCAACGAGGGCCATAAATGAACAACTCGCCTCACTCATTCTGGAACGGGGTGCCTACACCCACACCTATGTTTTTATCGTCGCAAATTTTATAATCAATTTATGTTCTATGTCTACGTGTTAAAAAGCGAGAAAGATGACAAGCTTTATTTCGGTTCCACAAATGATTTGCGACGCAGACTGTCTGATCACAACTCTGGTAAAGTTCCCTCAACCAAATCTCGCCGTCCTTTTATCTTAAAATATTACGAGGCTTACTCGGCCGAAAGCGATGCCCGCCACCGCGAAGCTTCGCTAAAAAAGGACGGCCGTGCTTTGGCACAACTAAAACGCCGTATCACAGACAGTCTGCAATAAAAACATAGGTGTGGGTGCCTATCGGGATTCGAACCCGAACTGCGGCTTCCACAGAGCCGAGTGCTAACCATTACACCATAGGCACCATCTAACGCCATTAAACACTATTGATAGTGCGGCGGCTCCTCCTTTATACCAGAGCGGTGGTTCGCGAGTCTAGCCAACGCGTAAAGGTAAGATGAAAGACGATTCAAATAAGCCAAAGCGTCGGGTCCAATCTTAATCGCGCCACTATCTAGCGCCGCGATCACGCGGCGCTCGGCGCGGCGCGCCACCGCTCGGGCAAAATCAAGCAAGGCGCCGTCCGGACCGCCGCCGGGCAGAAAAAAGGATTTGATGGGCGGCAGTTCGCGCTCGATCACGTCAATCGCGTTCTCCAACGCCGTTACCTTGGCGGCGGTAATCGTCTTATCCGCTCCGGCCACCGCGGCCTGAACGATAAAGAGATTGTGCTGGACGGCGGCCAGACCAGTAGTCAAATCCGGCGCCTTACTCGTCGCTCGAACATAGCCGAGCCAAGAGTTGAGCTCGTCTAAAGCGCCCAAGGCCTCGGCGGTCGCCGAGGCCTTGGTTTGGCGCTGGTCACAGCCAAAAAATTTGGTGGTGCCGTTATCCCCTTTTTTGGTATAGAGCACGCTCGCGGCTAGCGCGTGACGGTAATTAAATCGTTTGATTCAGCCGAGCAAGCACCTACCGTAATGGAGCCATTAGTGTTGCGCGACAAATAGTAACCAGCATGGTCGTCATCCCAACTTTCGCCCGAGCCGTTCGGGCTGATCGGCAACTTGCCCAAATAACCAGCGGTTACCAAACCATCTAAGTCAACGCAACGATTGGCGTTGGTAACAGCATCACAATTAGTGTCGCAAGCGGTCGTGACTCCGGTCCCGTTGATTTGATAATTTTCGTCCGCCGTCAAAGCGGCCACTTCGGCCAAATACGAGCCGCCGTTATCCACCTGGTCAACCTTAATCGCCGAGAGAATCGCCGTCACGTCCGTCCAGCGGCTGGCGTCGCGCGCGTCTTGAAAGCGCGTGGCCGGGTCAAGCGACACAAACACCACCCCCGCCAAAATCGCGATAATCGCGATGACAATCAAAAGCTCGATTAACGTAAAACCTTTTCGAAACATTTTTTTCATAATTTTGCCTAATAAAACTTGACTACTGATAGACTTATTTAGTAATGATAGCGCGAAAACAGTTGTCTCGACAGTGGATAACTGCCGGCGAAATCAAGCGGCCAGGCGCACTCGGGGATCAAGCACCGGATCGCCAAAACCCAAAGCTCCCAGCGCTAGGCCGACCGCCTCAAGATAGTAATAGGCCTCACCGCGCAACCAAAAGCGACGAAGGGCGTTGTGGTCGCTAGAAAAAATCGTCGGCAGTAAGGCGAGACGAACTGGTAAAGTGAGTCGTCCGGAGAGATCGTTGACAATGCCGCTTCGCTGGCTGCCGCCGCCGGCCAGCATCAACAGGTCGGGACAGCAAACTCCGTTCGAAGCCATATAAGCCAACGCTTTTTCTAATTCCCCAACCAGATGGTCGAGATTACTCGAGCCGCTTTCCCCTTCTGGTGGCGAAAGCAGGTGAGCACCAAGCCAACCGCGAGAATCAAAAAAACTGAGCTGGCTTAATCGAGACCCTAAATCAAGCAGAGCGAACGGCGTCCGCGCCGGACCAACGAGGATTCCCCGACTCAAGGCCACCGGCTCTGGTTCGAAAGCGGTAAGCTCGAAACCCGCGCGGCGGAAAAACTGGTGCCAAGCTCGTAAGGTGGCGCGGCTAACCGCGAACAATAAAACTTGCGCGTCAGTTTCCGAACGACTCAAAATTTTGTGCGTGACGACCTGCTCCTCGACCGGCAAGGGAATCAAGTTGGCCGCCGCGGTGGCCGCGGCGGCCTGGGCCCGCCGCCGCTCGCCAAGCGCGGCGACGGGCAAACTGACTATTTGATTATAAAACTGAGTTTCCGGCAAACCAAAAACAATCCGCCGGCCCATAATTGGGCGGGGTACGGCGGTTTGGCAAGCCCGGCGGAGTTCGGCCAGCAATTCGTTTTCTTTGATAATCACCCCTCGCTGTATTATCCCCTCGGGCAAACTAACCCGGCCAGCCGCCAACAAAACTGGCGCTCCCCGACGGCGCTCCAATTCGGCCACTTCAATTGTCGCGTCGGAGATATCCACCCCCACCATCCGACGCCGCGGCCAATGGCTAAACCACGTCATAATTATTGGCCGCGCCGCCAACCAACGAGCGAAACCGCTCGCGGCGAGACTTCTGCTGCCGCCCAAATTGTTTGCGTGAACTCGCCCTCCGAAGCGGTCACAACGATCTCTCGACCAAGAGGACTAGTAACCATTACTTCAATTATACACGGGATTCGACCAAGCTCGGCAATCTCCGCCGGCGCACTGACGGCAAATTGATTATCGCGGCGCAACTCGAGCAAGCCGAAGGCCAAACATCCATCTGCCGCGCGCGACACTTGATCACCCGCTCCAATCATTGACGACACAGAGATTCGACTCAAACTCAACCATGAGCTGTTCAGGCCGAAAGCCAACAAAGCTGACCCAATCACGATAACCAGTAACAAAGCGATAAAACCAGATGATTGCTGATGCTTCATGAACGCGTGCCTAGCACAAAGGTCGTCGTCGTGGCGCTCGCCGGACGGAGAACGTCCTGCCAGCCGACGACGATCTCCAGACTCGCCTGCCCCGAATGGCCGCGGTTACTAAATAAAAGGTTCGTCACTTTAATATTTTTCCCCAAAAGCGGCGCGCGCAAACTGCCTCGCTCTAACCACGCCTGATCGCCTTCCAACCAAACCCTCGCCGTCTCGCCACTAAACAAAACTAACTCTAAATCCGAGGCGCTAGTCCCAGGCGGTGGCAAAACTTCTGCCGCCGCCCCAATTTCGCGCTCAAGTGTCTGCCACCATAAGCGCCATTCGCTTTCGGCCAGAGCTCGACGGCTAGACGATTCGTCAACCCCGCCAACCGTCAACGCAAACAAAAGAAAACTCGACATAAGCACCCCTAAAAGAGCGAGGTACAGCACGGTCTCGAGTAAGGTAAAACCAAATTTAGATTTAGGTCGTGGCATTTAACGATAATTCAAACGCAGGATTCGTAATAATGGACTGGTCTGGCGATCGCCAAACAGACGCACCCGATATTGGACCCAATTTCGGCCGTTCTCGCTCGTCGGGACCAGAGCCCCCGACGAGCGAGTGAAATCACTGCCCGGCCCCGACTCTCCCACCCACGGCCCCCAGACTCCCGGCCGGTTGCCGGACGCCGGTGCTGTTCGCACGTTGATTTTTACTCCACAGGCCGGAGAACAATCTGTGTCGGCTTCCCACTCCACTACCTGAACTGGCGAGGGATCACCGAGACTAAAAGCCGAAGACACGAGCTCGCCCTCAGTGGCGAATTCAGTGATTTCCCAACGGAGGCCGGTATTATCAAACCCAACGACGATCGGTCCGGTGGGCGACGAAGCCGCGTCCAACCAGGCCGCCGCCTTGAGGTAGTAGACGCCGGCGGTCAAAGCCCGATTCGAACAATCCACCGGACTCGGACTCAACCAAGAACTCGAGGCGCGAAGCTGATTGGAAGACAAAACCTCCGTCCCCAAAATCGGCGCTCCCGGAGTCGAATCGAGAAACAGTAATAATCGAAAGTCATCGGCGCGGCGCGTTCCGGCCGACCAAGTGAATACCCGCCAGTCGGTCGAACAAGTGATTGCCAAACCGTCGGCCGGAACAAAAATCGGTCGCTGCCAATAGCCACCCAACTGATTATCGCGAGCGTTAAACGGGATGGTAACACGAACATGACCACCGGGGTTACCGCCGCTTCCCTGCCAGACCCCCGTTGGAATCACTTCTCCGGGATCATTGTTCCAAGGAGTAAACGACCAACCCAACGCGCTGTCAAAACCGCGATTGGGCGAATCAGTCGTGATGGTATTAGACCGCAGACGAAGGCCGTCCGGAGTGCTTTCTAAATTGCCATCATCAGAAAAATAGCGGCTCGGATCAGACCACACGCCCTGACCCGGGCCGCCCGACCAGTCAGTCGTTTCCCAATCAAGCGAATCCCAATTGCTAAGCAGAGTCGATAATTCAATCTGCCGTTCAACGCCAGTGGCCGACGGCCAACGGACGCGCGCCGTCGCCATCCTCGCGTGAACATCGGTTGACGCGGCCGGACAAGAAGCCAGTTGGCCATCGCCGGCACGGCAAATCGGGGCAAACTCAATTTGCCTAGTAAAACCGCGTTCCACGCTTGACGCCCCTTCGCCACCGAGCGCCCAATCAGTCCCAAGCAGAAGCGGATCGCTCGCGTTCGGCGTTAATTCGTTCCAGGCGCGCGCGGCCACCGCGCGCGTGGCCTCCAAACCCGACCACGCGAGGCGTCGAGCGGCGGCCTCGCGTTCGGCCACGTCTAACGCCTGTTGGCCGCTAAGAGCCAAGGTTGTCAGGGTGGCGGCAATCAATCCGAACAGCGCCACGGCTAAAACAATTTCGAACAAACTTAAACCCCGTTGCGTTACCAGTCTCATAGTTCGTCAAAAGGCAAAACTGCGATTGCGCCCCAAGGATTCACAACCACGCGCAACTGATTTGTTTCGTCACTAATCGCCAAATCACCGATGGTTCGCGGCAGACCAGTCACGGAAACAAAATTAAAGTCCCCGCCAGCCGCGCCTAATCCCACCACCTGCACTTGGTTGGGCCACGGCACCAGCTCGTCGCCCGTCGGCACACGATTGAGAAAAGAGTCGCCGCGATATAAGACGAACTGGCGGCCAATGGCATCAACGTAAAGCCCGTGGCCAGCCTTTTGCCAGCCGGCCGACGCCCGCTCCGCCATCTGACGCAACCAGCCAGCTGTCTCGTCAGCAAACAAGCGAGCGTTGGCGGTATTGAGCAGGCCTCGATAAACTGTCGGCAAACTAACGCTCAACATAATGATAATCGAGAGCACCAATAACGTCTCTACCAAAGTCAGACCGGAGTGGCGCGAATTAACGTTGGGGTAAACTGGTAAGTTCATAAATTGGAGTAATGATCGCCAAAGCAAACAGGGCGACAATCAGGCCGATCCCGAACAGCAAAATCGGCTCGATGATCGTCGGTAAATTTTTGACCGCCCGTTCCACCTCCGACTCGTAAAAGTCCGCCAGATAAAAAAGCGTCTCCTCCAATTGGCCAGTGCTCTCCCCAACCTCGACCATGCGAGTCGCGAGATCGGGAAACAAGTTCCGATCAGCCGCCAGACTGGATGAGAGTTTACCTCCGGCAATTAGCTGGTTGCGAGCAGTAGCCGTGGCGCGACGGTAATAATAATTGCTCGACGCGCCACCAGCTAAATCTAGCGCCTCGTCCAAGCTAACTCCGCTCCGCAACAACAAACCCAAGCGTCGGAACAAGCGTCCTAAATTAATTTCCCGAGACAGTCGCCGTATCACCGGCAAACGCAACCAACACCAATGAGTCCACCGCGCCATCCACGGTTGACGCCACCACCACAGAATTAATCCGATTACCACCAACACACCAGCCAACCACCACCAACCACCGCTCTCGGTTAAAGACGACAAGCGCAACAGCAAACGGGTCGTCCATGGTAAATTAATTTTCAAACCAGAAAATAATGGCAGCAATTTAGGAAAAACCAAAACCGATAAAGCCGTCCCCAAAACAATCGTGAGGGTAAAAATGGTCAGAGGATAAATCATCGCGCCTCGCAATTTGGCCACCAAGGATCGCTCTTTCTCCAGCTCGGAGGCCACGCCAGACAGGTTATCAGCCAAAGTGCCGGAGGTTTCTCCAGTCTTCACGGCCGTAATTAAAAGTGCCGGAAAGAGTTGGGGATGATCCGCCATCGCTTCAGACAAACGCCGGCCGGATGCCACGCTCGCGGCCACCGCCGTGAGCGTGGCGCGGAGACGACGGTGCGCCCGAGCGGCAATCGCGAGCGACTCCGTCACCGTCAAACCCGATCGGATCATCACCGCCAGATGACGAGCGAGCAGGGCTTTGTCATTTAAGCTGACGCCAATCATAACTTAATCACTCGCAACACCTCTTGCAGGGTCGTCTCGCCGGTAATCACTTTTCCCAAACCGTCCTCGAGCATCGTGGTCATCCCGGCCTTCGTCGCGGCCGCCAAAATCTCATTACTGGCCGCCCGCGCCACGACCATCTTCTTTAATGGCTCGGACCTCTCCATTACTTCAAAAATACCGAGCCGGCCGACAAAGCCGGTGTCGCCACAGGTGCGACAGCCCAACCCTTTATATAGCGTTAAGTCACCCAAGCGACGGTAGCCGCGACAGCGCAAGAGTTGGCGCAAATAACTATCGGCCTCAATCAAGTGCCGTTCGGCCGCCCCCAATTCATAAGACACCCGGCATTGTTCGCAAATTTTCCGCACCAAACGCTGGGCAATCACCACGTTGACCGTCGAGGCAATCAAGAACGGCTCGATGGCCATATCGAGCAAGCGCGGCAGAGTGGTGGGCGCGTCATTGGCGTGTAAAGTCGAGAGGACTAAATGGCCAGTCATCGCCGAGTTAATGGCGATTCCCGCCGTTTCTTGATCACGGATTTCCCCCACCACGATGACGTCCGGATCTTGGCGTACGATCGAACGCAGGCCTTGGGCAAAAGTAAGATTGGTTTTGGGATTAACCTGAATCTGACTCACGCCTTCAACTTCGTACTCGACGGGGTCTTCGATCGTCGCGATGTGAACGTCGCGGCGATTTAAAATTTTAATCACGGCATAAACCGTTGTGGTTTTACCGGAGCCGGTTGGCCCAGTCACTAAAATCATGCCATGCGGATTATCAATGGCCCGCTTGACTCGTTTGAAGTCGGTCTCGCCCAGACCCAGATCGGTTAAGCTAAGCTGCCGGTTGTTTTCGGCCAATAAACGCAAGACGATATTCTCTCCTTGCGTGACGGGCACCAAAGACACGCGGACGTCCACTCGCTCGCCGCTCGAGTCGAAACTAAAACGGCCATCTTGAGCGGCCTGATGCTCGTCGAGACGCAAGCGAGACAAAATCTTGATACGCGATAATAACGGTTCGCGCAAAGCCGCGGGCAAATCGAAAACGTCATGCATCACGCCATCAATCCTAAACCGAATGAGCAGGCGGGTAACGTGCGGCTCAAGATGAATATCGGAAGCGCGGCGTTGGTAGGCCTGATGCAAAATAAGGTGAACGAGACGAACGACTAACGTCTGGCGCTCGGTCTCGGACGGCGGACTCTCGGTTAACTTTTTGACGACCTGAGACAATTCTTCTCGCAAGCCGACTCGGTAATGATTGAGCGCCTCGGCCAAATCGCGGCGCGTAATCAAGTGGGGCAAAACGGCATCGCCCAATCGACGGGAAAGGTTCTGAATCAAATCCAGATTGGCGGGGTCAACCAAGCCCACCCGCACGCCCGCCGGCGTGCGATTGACGGCCACTGCGCCACCCGACCGCGCCACCGATTCCGGAATTAGGTTGAAAATCGAAAGATCGACTTTTTCTTTTTTTAAATTAAGAAAATCAAAACCCAAGCGATCGGCCAAAAGCTGGCCCAATTGCTCGTCGCGGATTAAACCCTGCTCAATCAGCAGCTCGGCCAAGGGCCGATGCTCGGAACGGCTATCGCGCTCGGCCAGCGCGAAGGCCTCGGCCGAGAGGTGGCCGGGCGGCACGAGCAAGGAGCGCAATAAATCAGCTTTTATCTCCATCGAGAAAATTTTTAACTCGCGCGATCACGTCCTTCAGTTGAACGTCAGACTTGACCAAATAATCGAGAACGCCTAAGCCCCGAGCTTTAGCGATGTCGCTCTCTTGGCCAAGATTAGACAAGACGATCACTGGCGTCGCTTTCAATTCTGGATCGGCTCGCAACTCTTCCAGCACGGCAAAGCCGGACTGCCCGGGCATAATCAAATCCAACAACACCAAGTCTGGATGCTCGGAGCGAACCATGGCCAGAGTTTCTCGTCCGGTCGACGACCGGACGACCGTCAAGCCCTCGCGCGCCAAACGCTCCCCCACGGCCACGGCTAAAAATTTATCATCTTCGGCTAACAAAACTTTTTTAACATTTGAGACTTTCATTAGATTAAACCTTTGGCGCCAGAGCGGGCCGGCATCCCCGCCAACGGCAGAGCGGCGTAAAAAGTCGAGCCCTGGCCCTCGAGAGAGTCAAACCACACTCGGCCGCCGACCGCCTCCATAATCGATTTGACGATATATAAACCCAGCCCGGTCCCGTCGGCCTCCTGCTCCCGAACATTCTCGGAGCGAAAAAGTTTGGTGAAAATTTTGTGATGGTCGGCGGCCGGAATGCCAAAGCCGCTATCGGCCACCCGCCAAACAATTTCCCCCCCGACCTTGCTCAACTCCACGGTCACCGTGCCACCCGGTGGCGTGTATTTTATCGCGTTGGATAAATAGTTCTGGAAAATAATGCGGGTTAATTTGGGATCGACGTTAATTGAAGGCAAATCGGCGGCGTATAATTTGGCAAGCTCAATCCGCTTCTCCGCCACGACCGGATTGAATTCGGCAATCACGCTGTCGGCAATCTGGCGCAAATCCGTTGGCTTAGGCTCCACCGCGAAAGTGCCGAGATCAATCCGCGAGACATTAAGCAAAGAGTTGACTAGCTCGATCATCCGCCGATTGGAACTATACAAATTTTCCAAATATTCTTTCTGTTTGCGATTCAGCTTGCCAATCTCCTGCTCGAGCATGGTCTCGGCGTACCAGTTAATCGCCGACAACGGGGTTTTTAATTGGTGAGAGGCGAGCGAAACAAATTCGGTCTTGGCGCGGTCCACTTCCTTGTCGCGCGTAATGTCGCGGAAGATGATAATCGCCCCGTCCACCTCGCCCTCCACCAACAGCGGCGCGGCCATCATCGCGATCGGGAAAGTTCCGCCAGCGCTATTCCTGATTTGGAGATCATCGATTAAATTAACGGAGATAATGTTTTTTTCCCGAATGGCTCTGGTGACCGGCGGCGCAATTGGTTGGTTTTGGTCAACGGAGAAACTGGCGCGTTCCAGCTGAAAGATCTCGCGGATGTCGCGGCCGATGGCCGCTTGCGGAGCCAAACGCAACATAATTCCAGCCGCCTGATTCATCAAAATGACCTTTTCTTCCCGATCGACAGCGATCAAACCTTCCGCCATTGACGATAAGATGGCGTTCAGTTGATCTTGGCGAAGATGCGACTCGGGACTCGGTGTGGCGTTGATTACCATCACCGTTAATTATACAACAAAAAAGAAACGAGGGCGGAGGAATTATTGACCCAACGCTCGAACCAACGCAGCCCAGAGACGCGCCAGAATCTGCTCGAGGCGAAGCGCGCCTAACGCTTCTTCACCAATCAACACCCCCGCTCGACCACCTTCATAAACAATCGCCTCGCCGTCAAAATTCCAAGTAGTCGAAGGCAAAATCCTGATCGGTTCAGCCACCGCGTCGCCACGGAAATTAAATTCGAAAACAGAATGAATGGGCTGATTGATGCTTACTCGGTCAACAATCACTTTGATTTGCGAACGAACGTCCCAAGCCAGAGGATCGTAACTGCCGACCCTAAACCCCGTGACGACGCCGTCAATCTCGACATCCTGAAATAGAATATTGCCCGTCACGGAGCCATAGGCCGGCGTTACTTCGTCATAAGCCACCATTAAACCAAAGGTGCCCCGATCAACCGTAATCTCTCGAGCAATAATATCTACTGGCGGGCTGGAGGCGCGCAAAACTGACAAATTGGCCAAAACGCAGGCGCCCTTATTGTTTTCGCAGTGAACCCGTTCAATCAAAACGGTCGCCCAATCGAGCGGACTACTCGGCTCAACATCAATGGCCGACTGCGGCGAGCGGCCGTTAGTGTTTTTGAAAACGCTGTCGGTAATGATGATATCGCGGCCGGAAATTACCGACACACCCTGCCGACCACATTGGCTGGTCGTAATATTGCGAATTTCAATATCCTCCGACGGCTCGCGACTGGAAAAACGTTTTGGCAAAAGAAGAACGCCGTCGCCTTCGGTGTTTTCAAAAACTGTTCCGTCAATGGTAACATCACGGCCACCCAAAATTTCAATTAACGATCGAAACTCACTCCACTGCTCACGAGCAATCGAACGACGTTCACCCCTCAATAGTCCGTTACGAATCGTAAGGTCGTGGCAGGCATCGCAGGCGAACAAAAAATAACGCTCGCCGGTGTCTAGGTGGGGAGTGCCATAAAGATTACTGGCTTCGGCCTGAATCGTCACCGACTGTAAATCCAAAGTCAGGTTGGAGGGTAGATAGATTTCGCCCGGACGAACCACATAGGTGCCGGCCGGCGGCCGGCAAACCTGCCCCGGATTGGCGGCGCAATCAGCCAATATGTTTTTTAGCTTAACGGTGTCGCTAAGCGACGGCGTGACGGCCGGCGGCGGTTCGGGCTCCGACTGGTCATCCGGCTCATTGGCCAGAGGTGGACGCGGCGGAGGAACGGGTTTCGGCGGCGGAACCGACGCCGGAGTTGGGGCGGCCAGCGGCCGAGACGGCGCGCCACTAACCGGCGAAACAACCAGATTGAGTTGGCGCAAAATCGCCAGTAGACGCTGAAGCAGAGCCACCACTCTCGTCAACTGTTGGCTAGTTACCAAAACGGAGGTTTGGCGCGATGAACCCGCCACCGACGTCCCGCCATCAAGCAGGGGCGGCACGGCCGAAACGGGACGAGCCGCGAATAAAACCGCGAACAATAAAAATCCAGCCGCGAAAAATTTATTCATAGCAATAATTAGCGTAACACGGAATCAATCGTTGAGTCGAACGAAGACTTCGTCGCAATCATATCTAATCGCGGTAACAATGTCTGGATTGGGCGGACCGTCAGGTCCGTGGGACATCACCGCCGAAATTTTCCACCCCTGGGGAGCTGCCGCCCCCGGCGGGAGCGAAGCCACGGCCGCTGGCTCGTTAGGGCAATCCCACTGAAAAGTGCCAACATTATGCGCGTAGGGGAAATAATCGGGGTCAATCACGTAGGGCGTTCCCCAGGGATCATACAGGTCAAATCGCACATAGGGACCACGCCAATTTTGCTGATCGGCGGCGGTCCACTCACAGCTAACTATCCAACCATGCGGCGCGAGTCCCCCGACAAAAGATTGGCAGGTGGTGCCAGCGGGGTCACAAGCATATTGATAAATAGCTGGAAGCGTTTGCAGTCCCACCGTCGAGTCGGAGGTAGCCAAAGAGGTTTCCCGATCGCTGGTAGTCAGGCAACCGCCCGGCAATTTGCCCGTATCAATGGCTAATAAAGTGAGCGCCGTACGAATATTAACGAGCTCTTGCCGGGCCCTGGATTGGCGAGCCCGCTCCCGCGCGTCACCCAGACTCGTCAAGACGATACTCGCCAAAATACCAATGATGGCGATTACCACCAACAGCTCAATCAAAGTGAACCCGCGCGAGCGCATCATTTAATTATGCTCTTGAGCCGATTTAAAACAAAACCAGCCGATAAACAAAATCGATAACTCCCCGTTTGGTGCCCAGGAGAGGACTTGAACCTCCACGCCTCACGGCATACGCACCTCAAGCGTACGTGTTTACCAATTACACCACCTGGGCCTATATGTGGCGGTTCTAAGATTATAACCTAAGCCGCGGCTTCCGCCTCGACCTTCTCCGGTTCGGGCGATTCAGCCAAACCAGCGCCAATCACTTGGCGCAATTTGCGGCGAATCTTCTTCTGCGATTCGTCGCGGACGAAATAGAGTTTCGCTCGGCGAACGCGGCCCCGACGCGCGACTTCCACCCGATCAATCATCGGCGAAAACAACGGGAAAATCCGCTCCACCCCCACACCGCTGGCCACCCGGCGGACGGTAAAGGTCGCGCCCGGCTCCGCGCCGTGCCGGCGACCAATCACCAAACCCTCAAAAGCCTGAAGACGGGTCTTGCCCTTCTCCTCAATTTTCTGCCAGACGCGCACCGTGTCGCCCGCGCGGAAGTCCCAAGCGCGGCGAGCGGTTACGTCTACCGGGGAAAAGTCATCTGTCATACGGAAAGAAAACTAACATTTCTCTCGAAGATGAGCAAGCGCCAGGGAGAAATCCTCGGGAAGAGGGGCCAGCAACTTCAAGCTCCGACCAGCTCGATCCTTAAATTCCACACTCACGGCGTGGAGCGCCAAACGGCCAAGGCCCGGCGCGTTCGCGGGCGCTCCATAGAGACGGTCGCCGGCCAGCGGATAGCCGAAGGACTTGAGATGAACGCGGATTTGGTGTGTCCGGCCGGTTTCCGGCCGAATCTCAAGCAAAGTAAAATCCGGCCAGCGTTCTAGGACTTGAAAATTAGTTCTGGCTGGCCGCAGACGGCCAAAGGCCTTGAGACTAGCCACCCGCCGTCGCGGATCTTTTTGACTACGGCCGATCGGCAAATCAATCGTCCCCGCCTCTCGTTTTACCGCACCACAGACAATCGCCCAATAAGTTTTTTTAACCCGCCGCTCGCGGAAGAGTTGCTGTAAATACTCGAGCGCCGATTCGTTTTTCGCCAAAAGTAAAACCCCGCTCGTTTCGCGGTCGAGACGGTGGGCCAATTTGGCCGGGGCCAACGCCGCCTGAACCTCCGTTACCAACTTGCCCGAAGGTTTGTCGACAACAAGCAGGTCTTGGTCTTCATAAATAAGGTGGGGGGCTTGCATTTGGAGTTTAATTTTGCTAGGATGGATAAAGGTCGGCTATTATTGGCGTAAATATAGCTCAAAAACTAAATATGGACGACATGAATAAGGAGAAGAAAGAAGATAAGGAAGAGGGCGACGAAACCGCCGCTTAGTTATCACTAATTCCAGAACGCCAAACCACTCCGCGCCACCCGGCGCGGAGTGGTTTTTGTGTTGGCTAAAATTGGCTAAAAAAAGACCGCCTCAGCACCACAGTGGGCGCGAGGCGGCCAAAAATCAAAGGGGATACGGTCAACAACTCGCGAGAGAATCAATCTTGGCCGTCTGGTCCTTGGCACCAGTTTGCTCGGCCAACTCTCCGGCTCGACGCAAACACTCCCCCACTTCTTCCGGATAACCCAGAGCCCGAAAAATTGCCGCGCTGTTCTTGTAAATGCGTCCGGCCTGTTTGGGTTCTTGACCTTCCACTTGCCGAGCAATAGACAGCGCTTCGTCGACGGCGCGTCCAGCTCCAAAAATATTACCCGATCGCAATTTAATCTCCGCCAAGCCGACAAGCAAAAGCCCTCTCGTGTGGCCAGAAGCTCTCCTGTCAAGGGCGGTTTCGATACACCCTAGAGCCTCTTCCCACTTCCCACGCTTGCGACAAACGCTTTGGTGGATATCAAGCTGATCGACTGACGCCCCATCGACACCGCCAGACAGCTCAATCCCCCGCCGCGAGACTGGATACATCCGCCAGTAACACCACGCAAAGAGGAAAGCCCAAGACGGGTGCCACAAACAAGACTTCTTCGCCCAGGCCCGACCAACAATCGTGTAATAAGTGCTGGCCAAACCTGAACAAACTTCCCCCTCTTGGTGTTTGTTTTTGTAGTACCTTGACGCTCGAATATACTTGGCTGACTTCTTTCTCTGGCGCCAAAACAGCTCTCGTGTTGCCTCCAGCGACGTCTCGTTCCAGCTCAAATCAGAAATTGATTTCGCCACGAACAATCTCCTAAAAAGAGGGTTAATTGTGCCAGACCTATCTCTTCACCTTATAACACAAACTAAATGTTTTTGCAAATCTGGTGGACGGTGCAGGGGTCGAACCTGCGACCTTCCGCGTGTAAAGCGGATGCTCTACCAGCTGAGCTAACCGTCCAATCTCACCATTCTCGACAATGCAGAATACTTGAATTAGTCCGAACCGCTTTCGACGCCTGCGGCGGCGAGGAAGTACCCCCGCGAAAATCCGGAAAGGCGGCGGAGCCGCACGAATGACAGTTTCAAGTTTTTCTAATGAGTTAATCTTAACTCATTTCAGTAAATTTTTCAACGAAAAATAATTGAAAAATTTACTGCTTTGGCGGCAAATTCTTTTATGAAAATTCAATCTCAAGACTTAACAAAAAAGAAAGGAGCCGTACCCGTAGGTCGTGCTCCTGTTGGTGTGCGACGGCGAACATCGCTACCGCGTCGCTTCCTCGTACCGACTGATCTCGCCCTTGAGGAACCAGCGGAACAGAGAGGAGTACTTGATCGAGGAGAAGAGATTGTAGCCCGCATGGGCCTTTCTTCGTTCCTGATCGCGCTCCTTCATCATGCGCCGATAGTTCTCGACGAGTTCCGAGAGGTACGTCGTGCCAGCGAGTTCCGAGGGGAGTTCTTCCACTTCCTGCGAAGTGAGAGAGCGATCCTCGGCTGTGATCTGCACGAGTGCCTTCCTCGCGATCTGCTCGTCGATTTCGACGAGCTTCGTGCACGAGGCATCGCACGGCTTCACGCTGATGCTCCTCGTCGGTCCGCCCCGCTCCGGTGGGAAACAGGGGTCGCCGGTCAGCTCGCTGTGGATGTGCATCTTCTTGCCGTCGATCTCGACGCACCACGTTTGGTAGTGCGCGAGGTAGCCGCCTTCGCCTCCACGGCCACAGTCTTGGTCGTAGAAAAGCAATCCTTTCATCGCAAGTCTCCTTTCGGTTTGTTGTTGGAAATGTGCCAAGGGCCTACAATAGCCCGAATTTCAGTCCAAAATAAAGATAGCATATTACGCCATAAAAGTCAAGAGGCGGCAAGCGCCGCCTCTTGGAGAGAATCTTATGAAAATTTTTCTTTTCTGCTTCTAACGGAATCGGGAATTTCTTTTTGCCCCGAAAAATCCATACGATTTGGTCGC
>CAYWTW010000004.1:16330-23371 GCA_964461325.1 uncultured Candidatus Saccharibacteria bacterium
TTTAAATTTTTCTTTTTTTGATTCAACGGTAAGCGTTATTTTCTTTGCCCCCCCAAAAACCAATACTTTTTGGGCGCCGCGCTACGCGCGGCGACATCTGAATCCTTGACTTTTCCTACATGGTGCCTCTGGTAGGAATCGAACCTACATTTAGGGCTTAGAAGACCCCCGTTCTATCCATTGAACTACAGAGGCCCTAGCACTTTACAATCCGGACCGGCCCGGGTCAATCGTCCGCGGCGGCGACTCTCGCCACTGTTGGTAAGTCGTCGCCCGTTCTCGCAAAACAGCCGCGGCCTCACCAATTATCTTCACTTTGGCCTCAAGCGAAACCTGATCTGGATGATCGGTCGGATTAGCCCGCGTCGTCGCCAAATTGTTTAAGTAACCGAGACCAAGATAAGCCAACGCCAGACTAACGAGGAGTAGCGAGCCGAAAAGCCGGAGCAAGCGACGCCAATCTCGCCAAGGATCCAGGTCGCCGCGCGTTCTATAAAATTTCTTAATGCTGGCCATGATTATTCGATTGACCAAGGGGTGGTCAGCTCCGGTTCGTAACTCAACACAGTCAAATCAAATTGAGCGGTCCACAGGCCGGCGCGATCTTCTTGCAGATTAACGTCGCCAAAGCGCATCGACCACGGCGCGTTGGCCAACAATTCGGCAAAGCGGATAAGTTGCGACCACTGCCCCTGCGCCTTAATCGCAATCTGGAGATTGCCCGCCGCCGATTCGTCGTCAAAATTACTGAAAGCAAACTCCACGCCGCTTAATCGAGCCAGACCCTCAATCCCCTCGATCACGTCGGGCAGAGCGTCGCGACCCAAAAAATGTCGGCCGAGCAGTTTTGATGCCTCGAGATTGGCGGCATGAGCTTCAGCAATCGCGTTCGCGTTGGCTAGTCGTTCCGCCAAGTCGCGGCGCTCGCGATACTCGCGCGAGAGAGAAAAGAGTTCTTCACGAATCAGCGCCACCGTCGCCCCCGTCGCTAAACCGCCGAGCAGATTCAAAACAATGACCAAAGCCAGCCCGCGACCAAATTTAAATTTTAAGTTACTGGTCATAATCACCGCATCGAGGCATTAACCACTAACTCCAAAGTAAAATCGAGGTCGCGCTCCTTGATTAGATTACTAATCGGCGATTCCACCCGAGCAAACGTTGGGTCGGATTCCAATTGCTCCACAAACTTCAGCAGGTCGCCACGCGTGGCGGCTCGGCCAGCAACTTGTAGAACCGGCGCGGCATCAGCGGATTCGGCCGGTTGCCACGTTAGGCGGCTCAAATAAAGAGCGGCTGGGCGGTCAACGCTTAAGCGTCCAATCACTTGCCACGCTCGATCGACCGGCTCGGGGCCAGATTGAAGCCGCTGAGCCCAAACAGCCCAAGCTTCGAGGTCTTCGGCTTGCTGCGCCGTTTCCGCGTCCGAGGGAGTAGTCTGGCCAACAGAGTTACCAAAAGCTGCACTCCGATTCAAATCATCAGCTATCAAACTTTCGCTTTGCCAGCGCAAAAACAAATAAAAACTAACGAGCACGGTTAGGATCATCAATCCGACAAAGAAAAACAGCGACGCGCCAAACACGAACAACCGCCGGCGATAATCTCGACGCAGACGACCACGATCTTCCACCGTCATTAAATTAATCATGGGTTCGTAGGAATCCGGCGAAGCGCGAGACCGATGGCCGTCGTGTAGCGCAACGACTGATTAAGCGTTAAAGGCGGCACCACTTCCGCGCCAGCGGAAAACAAATTGGTCCAAACATTACCGAGCTCGACCGGCGCCTGCAGACTAAGCGACAAGTACTCTACCAAACCCGGCAAACTAGACTGGCCACCGCACATGATGACCAGATCGATCGGCCGGCCAATCTGATGACCCGTCGTTTCATTCCAATAGTTGAATTGTTTTCTCACTTCGTCGCGCAAAACGGAAACGAGCGGCAAGAGAGAAGAAAATAATTCCTTGTCTTTGCGGGCCCGCAGAATCCCACGCTCAATCTTGATTCGTTCGGCCTCCGTCTCATTCACATTTAAATTTTTCTTGAGTGAAGAAGTTAGGTCTTGACCGCCGATATTGTTGAAAGTGGACGTGTATTGAACAACGCCGCCGAACATCACGGAAAAACTGGTCCGCGTCTTACCAAAATCAACAACGAGAATCGTCCGTGGATCTCGAGACGAGACGAGAGAACGAGCAACGGCCTGCGTCTCAATCTCTAGGGCCAGCAGATAAAGACCGGCGTCGGCCAGCGCTGCCGAATAGGCGATTACCGTATCTTGCGGCAAGACGGAGACGACCACCTCATATTCGGGCCGATCAGCCTGAGGATAAGCAATAACGTCATAATCGAAGACAACGCGATCCACCGGTAGAGGCACATGCTCTTCCAATTGCAGTTCAATACTCCCGCGCAAATCGCGACGAGGCATGTCGGGCAATTTGAGGCGAACAATATAGGCTTCCTCCTCGGGTAGAGAAGCCACGACGTAGTGAAAACCGTGGGCCGAACGCAGTTCGGCCAACGACTTAGCCAGAGCCTCGCGCGCGCGCACCTCACCCGCTTCAATAATCCCGAGCTCAATTGGATGCTCGCCGTAACGGGCCAAACTCAACCGGCCACGACGCGGCACAATCTCCGCGAACTTAACCGACTGATCGGAAATATCTAAGCCCACCGCCGGCATCAATAAATATTTAGGCGGCGGAAATAATCGAAAAAAAAGTCCCGGCTTGATCACGGATTAATTATAACCCAAATCAAAAAAAATTAACGCGCGAGCCACCACCAAATCACCAAAAGGCCGAGCAACGCGGCCACGAGATTGAATCGGCGGTTCAGCCGCGGCATCAATCGAGGGCCGAGCCAACGAGCTAAACCGGCCACGAGATAAAAACGAACTCCGCGACCCAGCAAAAGGGCAGTAATAAAAATTAGCGGATTGATTCGCCAAAGCCCGGCTAGCAAATTAGCCACCTTATCGGGAATAGGCGTAAACGAAGCCACAAACACGGCCACAAAAGCATTGCTATCCAACCATTCTCCGACCGCCATCACGTCCGCCTCCAACTGATAACGCGCGACCAAATAAACTCCGACGGAATCGAACAAGAAACGTCCAATCAGGTAACTCGCCCAGCCGCCCGCCACCGAGGCGAGAGTGGTGATCAGACTCAAACGCCACCACCGCCGCGGCTCGCGCCAAACCATCGCCAAGAGACCAACGTCGGGCGGGATGGGGAAAAAAATTGATTCGGTGAACGACCAACCCGCCAACCAGAGTTCCCCCCGCCGGCCGAGCGTTTGGCGCAATAACCAATTCTTGACCGGCGACGAACGCGGCTCGGGCAAGGCGGGTTCCACCACCGGCGACGGTAAAATCCCCACTCCTGCCACGCGCCGGTCGATAAAACTCCGCAAAATAATCGCCGCCGCGCGGTCATCAACCGCACCGGCGGCTCGGTCGCCGCTCTCCCCCGCCGGCCCGCGACCCGCTTCGGCCGTGCTCAACCATTCCGGCTCCCACTGCACCGTCAGATCAAGCTGACGCAGGCGCTCGGCCAAGCGCCGCGCTCCCACCATAATTGGATTATCGCGGCCGCGATAATCGCTCGACTGGCCGATCACGATCTCGCCCACGCTCCGTTCGCGAGCCAACGCGGCCAAACGGTCGGCCAAATCTGGCGTCGTTGGCCAAATCGCGAGCGGCGCCGGAAAACGCCCGGACTCATCGGTAATCGCGAGACCAACTCGCTTGTGACCGTAATCGACTCCCAGCAAACGCATTCGGCCATCATAGCAAATGCGTTGTCGCAAGCCAGCACTGATGTTAGGATAATAGGCATGAAAGATATCCCTTTAGAATTTGAAAAATTTGGTCAATTTATCATCGACCATCCTTTGGTTTTCTTGGTATTGATCGTTTGGTCGCTGTGGTGGAAGGGGCGGGCCTTGTGGCGCGCGGCGCAACGGCGCGACACCGCTTGGTTCGTCGTTATTTTGCTCGTCAACGTGCTCGGCTTGCTCGAAATTTTTTACCTCTATGGTCCGGGGCGTCTCGGGGAGAAATCAGAAAAATAACGGGGTTGGTTTGGAGGAGTGCCAGAGTGGTTGAATGGGACGGTCTTGCCCGCTCATCGCGCTAAGCGCGTGAACGGGTCCGACCACCCGCCATGAGCGGGATGGTCGGAAAAACCAATGCATTACGTCTACGTTCTCAAAAGTATAAAATCTGATAAGCTCTATAAAGGCAGTACAAATAATTTGCGAGAACGATTAAGGTCCCACAACGAGGGTCAGGTGAGAAGCACAAAAAGTGGCCGGCCTTGGGAGTTAATCTACTACGAAGCCCACAAGACTAAAAATTTAGCCCGGATCACAGAATTATTCTATAAAACCAGCCAAGGACGGAGACAACTGAAAAAGAAATTGGGTTTAAAAGATAAAAATCTGGAGGAGTGCCAGAGTGGTTGAATGGGACGGTCTTGAAAACCGTTATATCCGAAAGGGTATCGTGAGTTCGAATCTCACCTCCTCCGTTTTCTTAGCTGGTGTTATAATCTTAGGCACCAGTCATGAGCAAACGAGGATCGAATCTAAAATACTATTTTCTGCGTGATATTAACCCCGTCGTCCGTCTACTTATTATCTCCGACACAGTTTTCATGGGCGCGGCCGGCTTGCTCGGCCCCATTTTCGCCCTCTTCATCAGTGACTTCATCGTCGGAGGCAACGAAGCCGTGGCCGGTCTCGCCGCCGGCATTTATCTTTTTACCAAGAGTGTTTTTCAGGTCCCGATCGCCCATTGGATCGATCGCGTTCGGGGCGAACGCGACGACTTTTGGCTATTATTCAGCTTCACCATCATTATTGGATTAACACCTCTGCTCTATCTCGCTATTAGTACGCCGCTCCAACTCTACATCATCCAATTCTTTATTGGCTTGTGCACGGCCTTCACCTTCCCTACCTACATGGCTATTTTCACTCGTCACATCGATCGCGACAAGGAAGGGACGGAGTGGGGCGTTTACTTTACCCTTACCGACATGACGGGCGCGGCGATGGCCGCCCTCGGCGGCTACATCGCCGCGGTAAGCGGCTTTCCGCCCCTGATTTGGGGCGTAGTCATCATTTCGCTCACCGGCTCCCTTTTACTTTGGCCGATTAGGCCGTATATTAAGGGTCATGCAATGCGTCATTCTCGCCGCGGGTGAAGGGCGAAGACTCCGTCCGCTCACCAACGAACGCCCCAAACCGCTCGTATCTCTCGCCGGCCGGCCGCTCCTTGACCACATCGCGGAAGCCCTCCCGTCCGCGGTAACTGAAATTGTGTTGGTGGTGGGC
The DNA here is from genome assembly GCA_964461325.1 of uncultured Candidatus Saccharibacteria bacterium. Taxonomy (GTDB): domain Bacteria; phylum Patescibacteriota; class Minisyncoccia; order Phycocordibacterales; family JACOZG01; genus CAYUVV01. The sequence continues at coordinate 21,682 of CAYWTW010000004.1, forward strand.
TATCGCGGGCAAGACATCGTGGAGCATTGCGGCGAAAATTATTTTGACCGACCGGTACGTTATTTTTGGCAACGAGAGGCAAACGGCAACGCTCTCGCCCTTCAGGCCGCCGAAACCGCGTTGCGCGACCGATTCTTCGTTTTGTTCGCCGATGACTTGATCGACCGCTCGAGTCTCGAGACGGCCCTGCGGTATGAGCGCGCGATTTTGGCGAGCCGGCACGACCAACCGCAAAACTTCGGCGTAATCGCCACCAACCCAGACGGCAGCGTGGCTGAAATTTTAGAAAAACCGGCCAATCCGCCAAGCAATCTGGTGTGTACCAGCGCCTCCCTTTTGGATCGGAGTATTTTTGAGCAAATTGAACCGGCCCAACCCAACCGCGAGAGTTACCTCTCGCGCGCGATCGCCAAACTGGCCAAAATCAAGCCGATAATGGTGAGCCCAATGCGTCATTGGTACCCTATCGGCTGGCCGGAAGATTTGGCGCGGGCAGAGGACTGGCTCGCCCGCCAACAGTCCCCGCTATTGACGAACGCGGTGGAGGTGAGTTAGGATAGTCCGGTAAGCATCTTATCTTCAAAATAAGATCTGGTCGGCTTACGGAGTTAAAAGTAATCGAAAATTAAATGGCCAAAAAGTTATATGTCGGTGGTCTGTCTTACAGCACCACGCAGGACGGTTTGCGCGAGGCCTTTGCTAAGGCCGGTAGCGTCCAATCGACGGCGGTAATCACCGACAAAGTCACCGGTCGCTCTCGCGGATTCGGCTTCGTCGAGATGGAAAACGACAGCGAGGCTGAAAAAGCTATCGAAATGTGGAACGGCAAGGAGCTCGATGGACGACGTCTCGTCGTCAACGAAGCTCGTCCGCTCGAGAACGATGCGCGGCGTGGCGGTTTTAGCCGACCAAACTAGCGTTCGAACCAGGTGAGTGCCAAAAAGCCAGAGCTCCGCTCTGGCTTTTTGCGTGATGGCCAGTTATGATAAATCACGATGCTGGAGACCAAAAAATTTGTCGAGTGGGAAACGCCAGAATTCGTCCATCGCCCCAAGAGCGCCAACTGGTACTGGACGCTCGCCCTCGTCGCGACGGCCGGCTTTCTCGCCGCCCTGCTCACGAAAAATTTTCTGTTTGCCATCTTCATCCTCGTGGCCGCCGGCGTGCTCTACCTTTTGGCGCGACGGCGGCCCGAAACAGTGCGCGTGGCCATCACGGAACGCGGCTTGCTCGTGGCTGATAATCTGCTCCCCTACCGCGAGGCCCGCTCCTTCTGCTTTCGGGATCGGCACGGCCACACTCACTTAAGCATCGCCACCGAGCGCTGGCTCGCGCGCGGCGTGACGGTCCCGCTCCACCCCGAACACACGCCGGCCATCCTGCGGCCGCATCTCGAGCCCTATCTTGACGAAGTGGAGGAGGCCGAAACTCTAGCCGACGCGCTCATTCACCGTCTCGGTTTATAGACAGATAGACAAACCACGCCGTTTGATATTGAATAGATGGGCGAAGTAGTGGCCCTCGTAGTTTCCACCTTCGCTCGCTTTAGCAGCTGAGCTTCGGCGGACAGGCAACGGATAGTAGTATAAAACCACCTGCCCTTCGAAGCTCCGATGTTAATCGGAGCGAAGTAGGGGCCCTCGTAGTTCAACGGATAGAACGCGGGATTGCGGATCCCGTAATGTAGGTT
>CAYWTW010000005.1:0-21480 GCA_964461325.1 uncultured Candidatus Saccharibacteria bacterium
ACACTCGAATTCGGTGAAGACGCATCCGACCGGCCAAGTAAGACAGAACCTCTTTTCCCGAATCCAATCGAACCCTAAACAAAACGTTAGGAAGGGCCTCGATTACCACGCCGGTAACCAAGTTCTCTCGCTTATCCTCCCCGCCTGTTTGGTCGGGTTGACCAACCGGGTCAAAATTACGAGCGGCCATTAAAGCAGAAACTCATAATTAAAGAGGTTCCGTTATGCTAGCAAGCTAGCTTACGAACGTCAAGACTCATTAATGGAGGGCTGGGAAATCTCGATTTTTATGCTTTCCGAGTCATCAGGAAAACCCCATAACCAGGGCGGACGGAAACGTAAATCGTATTTCTCAATCCGCTTATCCTCAAGAATTAAAGCATCGAGACGGCTACGTTCCGCTCCCACCAAAGCGGTTCTTATTTCGTCGGCCTGGAGATCTGACGCCACCAACAAACGTCCGCTTAAATCAAAGGTTAATTGGCCCAAATTTTCTCCCGAAACGCCTTCGGTTAGGACAACGAATTTTAGATCGTCCAAATTGAGCACCACGGGATTAGCGGGAATTTCGTAACCGAGCAACGAACGCACCAATTGATCACTTAGATCAACTCGACGAAACACCGCCGCAGTCCACGATGCATTTTCCGTGACGGTCACCTGCGTCGTCCCGGCCGGCTCGATTTTCTCCTGCGCTTCCATGGACGCGATCGGGTAAACAATCATCTCTGCTGGCACAGAAGACCGCGCGTCAGCCAAAAGTTTAGTTTCTAGGTTGGCCAACATTGTTTGGCGCGCCGTCTGCAAATCAGAATCAGCGGGTAACAGCCGAGCGCCGCTACCGCCGCCAGTAAAAGACTCTTTTGATTCAGCGTAGAAATTCTCAAACCGCGGATCGCCCTTAAAACCCGGGATAGTAAATTTAGTCGGTCCGATATTCTGCTCGGCGCCTGGCTCATCAGCCGTCACCATGACCTCAATCGCTCCGGGTTCAATTTGTCCGTCAACTTTCCGATAACCGGGCACGGTTATCGGCTTGCTAATTCGATAAATTTTTCCCTCCGGCGACTCAAAACGAGTGCGCGCGATTAAATTTTGCGGGCTGGCACTGTGATTATTATAAACCGTAATCAGGCCGCTCGCCGGGGTCGGTTCGGCGTCGGTTTCGGTGGCTGACAAAGTCTGTTCCAAGCTTCCCTCTAGAGTAATCAGCTGATAGGCCAACGGCGCGGCGGCAGATTCGGCATTAGCCACCAATCGAGCGTTAACTTCGGCAATTAACACTCGAGGATAAATCGTTACCAACGCCTGGCCCCAGAATTGAGTGGCTAACCAAGCAATCACCAGAATAATCACCACCCCGCCCAAACCAAACCACCACCATCGTTTTTGACTCATTGGCGCATTTATTGTTAACTCATAATTATTAGCTTCGTGATCGTCGCCCGGCCGACGCACTCCGTCACCAGCGGCCGCGCTGTTGGTTTTTGGCAACACCTCGCGCAGGCTCGGTTTAGATCGTTTAATATCTTGAATCATGATTTAATTTTATCACAAAAGATGCCGCCCAACACCAAGCGCAGATCGGACGGCGGGTTAAGTCCGTCACCGCAATAACCGGCCAACCATCTTTCATCAAGCGATTCCGGGTGAAGTTTGGTGCTATTAACCACTAAGCCCGAGTCTTCTGACGCTCGCGTTAACCAATCCACGAAAACCCCGCCAAAGGGATTGGTGGCGATAACTCTGATCTCCGGAGAAAGTAAAAATTGATCCAAAGACTGGTCAAGATTCTCGTAAAAAGGTTTGCGCCAACTATCGGCTTCTTGCTGGAAGAATTTTTTAATTTTTTGAGCGACGACCGCGGTCTGTTGATCGGCAAAATAAAGGCGGAGAGCCGATTCCGCTTCCGCGGGTACGGTCTGGAAAACCGTCGCGTAACGCCGGATTAGATGATTCGTCCCGAAAGGAAAAGAGAAGGTTTCGAGCAAAACCCCGCTGGTCATAATCGCCACTTCGGTAATCTCTTCCTCGACGTTAACCAATACTAAATTCAATTCTTTAGGGAAAATCAACCGGGCCAGACGATACAGGACGAAAGAGAATGGATGGAAAGACAGACTGCGCCAATGCTCGCCCTGCAAAATTATTTCAAAACGATTGAGAATCACGCTAGGAACGAGACAAAAATACATGGCGATTTCGGCTTCGGAGGCCAAACCCCGACCGGTAGATGGAACTTCGTAACCATTGAGCTTAAGGCGCAGGAGACGCTTTTCCGCTAGACGATAATGATCATCAACCGCGGAACCCAGGTTTCGGCCCAAAGCCGCTTGCGCGCTAACAAATTTTTCGGCTTCGCGGTTGATGATTGCCGAAACTGAGCGCGGCGTAAACCAACGCGGTTCACCATGGCGCCAACGAATAATTTTCGTCCGGTCGATGTAAAACGGCGAAGATAAAAAACAATGGCCGATGATTTTTTGCCGGCCGCTCGCCCGCCGCACCGCCGAGGCGGTGCGGCGCAGGGCCTCAACCAGCTGATTGAGCATCAATTCAAAATTCTCCCCCGCGCCGAGCGCGATATCCTCATGATGAACGAGCGTCGCCTCACGGCAAATCTGGGAACCGGGACGGGACGAGGTGGGAGCAAGCAAAGCCCCGCTTACCCCGTGACTATGGATATCAATGACGCCCAGAATGTCTTGCATTACTCCCTAATTCTAAAATCTTTGCCGTGTGGAAGCAATGGATAACCAAAAAAACCCCGCGACCAGAATAAGAATATGGTAGCGGGGTTGGCCGGATTGTCACGACGATTTCTTTTTCCAAAACCACTCGTAAACGCCGAATAGCCAAGAAATCGTGTAGGCGATGCTTAAAACAAACAGGCCCCACTGTTCGTTATAAATGGTGGTGAAAAACCAGAAAGGTTGTTGGGTCAAACCCAATACAAACCCCCAACGGTTTTTCTTGGCCACCATAAAAAGAGCCGCGAGGCCGAAAACAGCGATGGCCACCTGCGAGATTACGTTAAGTTCACTCAAGGCATGCCTCCTCGTTTATCTACAAAGACCATACCCAACGGCCGAAGACTCTGCTTCTATTGCTATCACACATTTGAAAAAAAGAAGTGGGATGGCGATAAATGATTAATTGTGTTAAAATAATTGACGGAAATCAGATGAGGGATCTGATCAGGACAAGCTAAGTAAATAGCGTGAGAGGAAATTGAGAATGAAAAAGCTGGGGCTGACGATGATCACTGTTTTTGTATTCTTGGGGCTGGGGCTGTATCTGTCGCGTTCTGAGGATTCCTCGGTGTCATCAGAAGAGCTCACGTCACTAACATACCGAGGGCCAATAAGTAACCAGACTTTTTTGATTACTTGCGGGCCTGACGGTGTTTGGTTGCGAATTTACGGCGATAGTCTGCCGCCAGAGAAGGAGGAGAGCGCCCTTAACCTCGAAGCAAGGCATTTGGTAATTGGCTCGATCGACAGCCGAATGCCGCTTGGCACGAGTGGATTTTCCTTCCAATTCTTTGGCGTTCCTGCCCCGCGCTATGACGACTCGGGCAGAGACGAGCACCAGAACGGAAGACTTGTTTTCGCCCCTCGGGGCAAACTGGTGGGCAGAACGTTGCTCGCTTATGGAGCAGATCTTCCAAACTAATCCGGCTCAAAAACCATCACCCTGTTACGCCCCGCGCCAAAAGCGTCGGGGCGTTTTTTCAAGGGTTACCCTTGGAGCAATTTAGCCTTGATGCGCCGAACACCGGCCGCAGTTGGCTCTTCTTTCAAAATTTTGATTCCGCCAATCTCGCCGGTGCTCGCCACGTGCGGCCCACCGCAAAACTCACGGCTGAAAATATGTTCGCCTTCGCCAATCGTATAAACCGACACGGTGTCGCCATACTTGGCGCCGAATTCCATTTCCGCGCCTAATTTTTCGGCTTCCGTTTTCGGCATTTCCTGGCGCGTCACCGGCAAATCGGCTTCGATTTTTTCGTTCACCAATTGTTCGACTTTCTGTTTCTCGTCGTCCGTTAGTTTGCGGCCAAAACCAAAGTCGAGCCGCAAACGCTCTTCGTTGATGTTCGAACCACGCTGTTTAACGTCCGTACCCAGCACTTGTTTGAGCGCCGCCAGCAATAAGTGATGAGCGGTATGGAGCTTAATCGTCGGGAGCTCATGGTTAGCCAGACCGCCCGTGAACTTCTTGTCCAAACCGGCCCGCGAAACGTCTTGATGTTTGGCAAACTCTAAATTGAATCCCGACTCATCCACGTCTTGCCCCGAATCACGGGCCAAATCCTTGATAATTTCTAAAGTTAAACCGTAGGTTTGATACAAATCAAACGCCTCTCGGCCCGAGATTTTTGCCGAACGCAAGCGCGAGGGAGCGGGGTATCGCCGAGCAAACTCTTTGAGCCCCTTGCCCAAGGTCGTCTCAAATTTCGCCACCTCCGACCAAAATTCATTCATGATGTTTTCTTTTTCGAAGATAAGTTTTTTATAATCCCCAAACGGTCCGTACTCATTAATGGCCTTAGTCATCGTCTCTTTTAAATCTTCGACCGGCAAAGACAATCTATTTGCTTGGACGATTAATCTCCTAATAATCCTTCGCAAAATATAACCAGCCCCTTTATTGGACGGTCGCACGCCATCGGCGAGAAGAAAAACAGTGCCACGAAGATGATCGGCGATGATGCGAGCCGGTCGTAAGTTGTGTTCGCCGGCACTCCGTAACAAATTTGTAAAATCAAATAAATCAGTCTCGAAAATATTTTTGGTCTTCTGGACGATCATCGCCAAGCGTTCAAGACCCATACCGGTGTCTATCCCCAACGGCGCGAGCGGCTCGAGTTTTTTATCCGCGGCGCCGGCGAGCAAGTCCTCGCGCGAACCATTGTAAAAAAACTGATTGAAAACGATATTCCAAATTTCCACCGTTTCGCCCGCGGCATTCTCGCAGTAAATCTCGGTCGTTGGGCCGCAGGGGCCGGCATTGCCCGTCGGTCCCCAAAATACGTCGGCCATCCCCTCTTTCTTAACCAACAGTTTAGAATCAAGTGAACGCCAAATCGCGGCCGATTCCTCATCGGCCGGCACGCCAGCTCCACTATCACCGCCAAACACCGTCACATAGGCAATGGGCAATTTTAATTCTTGAGTGATAAACTCATAAGCGTAAGTAACGGCCTCTTTTTTTCCGTAGCCACCAAAGGAGAAGTTGCCGAGCATCTCGAAAAAAGTTAGGTGGGTATCATCGCCGACTTCGTCGATGTCGGTGGTGCGAAAGCATTTTTGTACCGAGACGGTATTCCGAGCGCCAAAATTCTTTTCCGGGTCGGCGTCACCGGTATAGTAGGGTTTGAATTGCTGCATTCCCGCTGTCGTCAAAAGCACCGACGGGTCAGCGGGCACGAGCGATGACGACGGCACCGCCTTATGCCCTCGCGCCGCAAAAAAGTCCAAAAACTTTTGCCGAATTTCGCTCGCTCGCATAACGCTATCTTAAATTAAAGTGTCGCAAAACAAAAGGAGCGTCGTAATAAAACAATAGCGCCGGTGCCCCAATCAGGACCCCGGCGCTTTTATTTCAGCGATTTTTCCTTCGCTCATCTCGGAACAAACCAAGCCAATCAGAGGCCCAGACCCAGGCGCGCTGTTGGGCTGTGCCGCGGAGAAAGTCAGACACCTCATCGGGGTTCAACCACAAAAAATCATGCGGCTGATTAGGTTTAATTTCACGACGTTTTCGATTACGCAAACGGCACAAAACAACGGTGGTCGGCGCCTTACGATTTTCGTATTTGTGTGCCGCGTAGTAGAACGCCAAATATTCACCCAACACGGTCACCACCTCGACGTCCTCAAAACCCGTCTCTTCAATAATTTCTCTTAGAGCAGCCTGTTCGGCAGTCTCGCCCGGCTCAACTCCGCCCATCACAAATGTGCGATAACCGCCTTTTTCCTCCTCCCACCGCAAAACACCGATTCGGCGTTTCTCGCCATCAAAAAGCACCGCATTAACAATCTGGCGTTCGACCAGAGAAATCCCCGACCGGCGCTTCGTGCTTTTATCTTCAAAGACCAAACGAGATGACGTAGTCATAGGATTACCCCTTTCTGTTGGGAACACTATCATCCGTTTAAACAAAAAACAATTTGACAAACGAGACGGAAACAGTAAGATATTGGCATGGGTTTAACCAATTATTTGAAGGAGACCAAATCGGAATTGAAACACGTGGCCTGGCCGAGCCGTCAGCAAACCATCAATTTTACCTTGGTGGTCATTGGGGTTTCGGTTTTGGTTGCCGCCATCCTTGGTCTAATTGATCTTGGCTTGGCTTACGGCTTAGAACAACTAATCTAAGCCCGACTTACTCATGACTGAAACCACTTCCCCCTCTTCGACGCCGCCGGCGTTCGACCAAAAAGAAATTACGCCCGGCCGGCACTGGTACGCCATCCATACCTACTCCGGTTACGAAAACACCGTCGCCCGGAATCTGAAACAGCGCATTGAGTCGCTTGGAATGGAAGACAAGATTTTTAACGTCATCGTGCCGGTGGAGAAAAAAGTCAAAATCAAAGGCGGCAAACGGGCCACGGTAGAAGAAAAAATTTATCCCGGCTACGTGCTGGTGGAAATGATCGTCACCAACGATTCTTGGTACGTCGTCCGCAACACGCCGCGCGTGACAGGCTTTGTCGGTTCGGGGGTCGTGCCAGTGCCGCTGGATAAGACGGAAATCGATAACCTCTTCCGTTTGATGGGCAAGGAGGTAGCCTCGCACGCGATCGATCTCCAGCTGGGTGAGGCGATTCAGATCGTTGACGGTCCGTTCAAAGACTTCGAGGGACGGGTGGATCAGATCGACACGGAGCGCGGCAAGGTGCGCGTTCTTGTCTCGATGTTTGGTCGGGAAACACCAGTGGAATTAGACTTTTTGCAAGTTAAGAAAATTTAATTTTATGGCCAAGAAAAAACTAGAAAAGAAAATCAAACTGCAGATCCCGGCTGGCAAAGCGACACCGGCGCCGCCCGTCGGAACGGCGCTTGGTCCGGCCGGCATCAACATCGGAGACTTCGTCAATAAATTTAATACCGCAACCGCCAAAATGGGCGATATCGTCGTCCCGGTAGAAATCTCGGTCTATGCCGACCGGAGTTTTGATTTTATTTTGAAAACGCCGCCCGCCGCCAACCTGCTCCTTAAGGCCGCGGGAGTCGAAAAGGGCTCGGGCAAAAACCTCATCACCCGCGCTGGCAAAGTCAGCGCCGCCCAGGTGCGCGAGATTGCCGAGAAAAAAATGCCCGACTTAAACACTACTAATCTCGAAGCCGCGATCCGAACCATCGAAGGCACGGCCCGCTCGATGGGACTGGACGTCACCAAATAATTTTTATTACTTCCGCCGCTCGCGATCGAGATGCAAGCGCGGGAGCATCATCTCTGGTCGCCAGCTTTTCTTCATTTTTTCAAAGTCTGATTCGGTGTGATATTTTCCGGTAGCGGTGTAGTCCTGACCTAAAATTTCGCCCGTATGGAAGAATACCATTTGGGCGATTCGCATGCCGACCACCAACGGGATGGCGTAGTGGCGCGAACTATTGGTTATTTCCATCGTCCACCGATTAGTATAGCCAACGTCACCCCAGCCAGCGCACTTGCACACCGAGACGAAAACACGGCCCAGAGACGAGCGGGCTTTCATCATCGTGGTAACAGTGTTACGCCCGCCGATAAACTCGTTGGTATGGGCTAAAATTGTCTCGCCCGGCTCAATTAAGATAATCCGATCGGCGGGCTTGATTCCTTCCCACTCAAAGGCCGCGAATTTATCAAATACGTCTTTCGCCCGCGGAGCTCTCAAGGCCTTAACTCCCCAAACGTAGTCCGTGTGTTTTTTATTGAAAATGTTGTAATGGTTTAGATAGTAATTCGGCGGCTGTTCGCGATAAAACCATTCCCCCAAAGTCAAATCATAACTTGACGTCCCAAGATTGGCCCGGTTGAACGGACTAATGACGATATTCCCTCGCTTTTTTTCTTCCAAAATACGTTTGTCTGATAGAGCCATAGCACCACAGATGTTATACTGCCAACCAAACAAACACAAGCGATGAAAATTTTTGTTTACGACGAATTCAACCCCGAAGACATGGCTATGATGCAAGCGCTTTACTCGCGTTCGGCAGCAAGCGTTACAGAGCACGTCGAAAAGGTTCGTCAAACCGGCTCGGGCAAATTTATGGAAAAATATTATGTCGGGTATGGCCACAGCTCCATCGCCGACTGCGGCTCCACCACCATTTTTATTGAGGGCGTCTCGATGCTCGCCGCCAAAGCCATTCAAGATTGGCCGCTTTACTCCGGTCAAGAAACCAGTTCCCGTTACATCGACCTGTCTCGCCAAGCGATGGTTAATCCGGCGGACAATAATGCCGGCCAAAAAATTCTTGATCGCTGGATGGAGTTTTACGCCGGCGAACAATCGGCCGTGGCCGCTCATCTTCGCCTCAAATATCCACGCGAATTGCGAGAAGACGAGGCCACCTACGATCGAGCTATTAAGGCCAGGGTGTTTGACAGTCTGCGCGGCTTTTTGCCGGCCGGCATCACCACCCAGCTCTCTTGGCACACAAATCTCCGTCAAGCTTGGGACAAACTGGCCCTTCTCCGCCATTGGCCGTTATCGGAAGTAAGCCAGTTGTCTGAAAAAATTCTAAGCGAATTAACAACTAAATATCGCTCGAGTTTTATCCATCAACCCACATCCGAACAGGAAACCTATCGCCACAACTTAATGGCCAGATCGGCTTATTATCAAGCAAAAAAGCTTGATTGGCGTTTCCGCGCCACGAGCAGTATCAAACCAGCCGTTTTAAATCAATATCGGCCCATCCTTCAAAAACGACCGCCCAAAACCAATCTGCCTCATTTTCTCTCGGAACTCGGTGTCTGCACTTTTGAGTTTCCGCTTGATTTTGGTTCGTTCCGTGATCTGCAACGCCACCGGCACGGTGTCTGTCGGCAACCGCTTCTCACCACACGACTCGGCTTCCACCCTTGGTATCTGGAACAATTACCAGAAAAAAGTCGTAAACGAGCCGACAAGATGATTGCTGAGCAAAAACGATCTATCACCAAGCTTAAATTAAAACCGGAATTAACCCAATACTACATCGCGATGGGATTCCAAATCGCTTGCCGCGTGACCTATGGTCTGCCGGCCACGGTTTACGTTACCGAACTCCGTTCGGGTAAAATGGTTCATCCCACCCTTCGACATGTTGCCCATCAGATGGATAGGTTTTTACGCCAACGTTTCCCCGCTCTCAAACTATATTCCGACCTCAACCCCGACGACTGGGACATCCGCCGCGGCAATCAGGATATTAAAGAGAAGTGATTTTGCTGGAGTCCTTTTATCCAATCACTCCTCCGCCGATTAGGATATCGCTGTCGTAGATAACGAGCGATTGGCCCGGGGCGGCGGCGACCGGTTTTTCAAAATCGAAACGCCAACGGCCGTCGATCGTTTCCAGTCGTCCGGCAATCGGCACCTGTCGATAACGAACTTGAGCTTGATACGTTTTATTTAAATCCGGCGGTTCGCCGTTAAGCCAATTAACGGAGTGGAAATTAACCGGCTTTTTGTTTTGGCTTTCTGCCGGCGGAATTGGACTAACGATAATCGTGTTCGCGGCGACATTCTTACCAACCACGTAACGCGGTCGGCCAATCATCGCTGAATCGCTGATGGCAAATCCGTGCCGCTCGCCAATCGTATAGAGCGCGGCCCCGTCGTGCCGACCGATTTTTTTGCCGCTTTCGTCGAGAACATCGCCCGGTTCGGGTTTTAACTGCTGGCGCAGAAAATCTTTAAAATCAAGCTGGCCCACGAAGCAAAGTCCTTGGCTATCTTTTTTTTCCGCTTGAGGCAAACCCCAACGACGGGCCAAGGCGCGCACCTTCGGCTTTTCGTAATCGCCGATTGGGAACAAGGCGCGTTCTAGATCATCTTGTTTGAGCGTCCAAAGAAAATAACTTTGGTCCTTATTTTCATCTCGACCTCGCTTCAATAAAAATCTACCGCTTTTCTCTTCGCGCCGAGCATAGTGACCGGTGGCCAAATAATCGAAGCCGCGGGCGCGGGCCGTTTGAGCCAAGAGACCGAACTTAATTTCCCGATTGCACAGAACATCGGGATTCGGCGTTTCGCCCCGGCGGTAACCCTCAAGCATTGGCCGCACAACCAAACGCTCGTAATCCCCGGATAAATCAAGCGTGAATAAAGGAATCTTCAGCCGCGCGGCCGCTCGCAACGCGTCACGCCGCTCGGCTCGCCAAACACAACCGGTCGGCAACGGCGGTTCCCAACCCCGAGCAAACACGCCCGAGACCCGAAAACCTTGCCGTTGAAGAAGCCCGGCGGCGACGGCCGAATCCACGCCTCCCGACATGGCCACTAAAACTTTTTTTTCCACCAATCAAAAACTAGCATCTGCCGAGCCTTTGGTCTATAATCAACCGGCGGAAATGGAAACTCTGAATCAATTGCTCGGCTGGGGAACCCTGGGACTACAGATCGCGGCCGTGGCGACACTCTGGATTTGGTGGCGCGGCCCCCGCTCGGCCCAGACCTGGCTGGCTAACCAAGCTGCGCCGATTTCCCTCGCTTTGGTTATCACCGGAACAGCTTTGAGTTTGATTTATTCGGAATGGTTCAAGCTGGCTCCCTGCGATTTGTGCTGGTACCAGCGGGTCTTTCTTTATCCGCAGGTTATCTTGCTCGGAATGCTCTGGCGAGAGGCCAATCCACGATTGTGGCGCGCGATAATTTATTTATCTCTTCTGGGTTTGGGGTTCGCTTTGTTTAATTACTATATCCAGTGGTTCGGCAACCCCAGCGGATTATTCTGCGCGCCGGGCGACGCGGGCATTCTCACCAACTGCCAAGACAAGTTGTTCGTCGTGCTTGGCTATATAACCATTCCCCTGATGTCCGCGACGACTTTTTTATTAATTTTCGCTCTCGCGGGTTTAAATCAACATGTTAAACGTTTGGCTGGCCAGCCTCGGTAGCGTCGCGGCCGTCAGCTTAATCTCGCTGGTCGGCGTCGTGGCTCTGGCCTGGCAGGAAAACCAACTACGTCGGGTTTTATTTTGGTTAGTGGCCTTATCCGCTGGCGCCTTATTGGGCGACGTATTTATCCACATCTTCCCCGAATTATTCGCCAACGGGGCAGAAACCCTGCCTCTGTCTATCGCGATTCTCGGCGGTATTTTGATTTTTTTCGGGCTAGAAAAATTTTTGGCTTGGCACCATTCCCATCAGGTTCTCGACTGTCCAACCTGCGACCACCATACCCACGCGATAGCGCCTTTCGGTTATCTCAATCTAATTTCTGACGGACTTCATAATTTGATTGACGGCATAATCATCGCGGCCGGCTTTCTAAGCAGTCCAGCGATTGGCCTGGCAACAACGTTCGCTGTGATTCTTCATGAGATTCCCCAAGAGATTGGCGATTTTGGCGTTCTATTACAGGCTGGATTTTCTCGTTGGCAGGCAATAATTTTTAATCTCTTATCGGCGTCTTTGGCTATCCTCGGCGCGACCCTCACCCTGCTTATCGGCTCAAAATTAAGTGGCGCCAATGACTTTCTTTTGGCTCTAACCGCCGGTGGGTTTGTTTACTTGGCCGGCTCGGACCTCGTCCCCGAGCTCCACAAAACCACGGAATTTAAAAAATCTTTAGGCCAGTTAATTGCTTTGATTGCCGGAATTGGCTTAATGGCGGCCTTAACACTCTTAGAATAGCGAAGCGGGTCGACTAGTTAGGGTTTCTCCGCGTGGCCGCTCTTCCGGCAAACTGAGCAGGCGCCTAAAAACCTGATAGGTAATCCGGATGTCGGCTAACGCCGTGTGGGCTTTTTCGTTTTTCAAACCAAAATGCGCCGCCAAAGATTGCAAATTAAAACGCTCTGCCCGTGGATCTTTCCAAAGATGAGCGAAGGCGATGGAAATTAAATCTAGACGATGATAATGCATCAAATTTTTTACTCCGGTCACGCCAAACCCTTGTTGCAAAAACGCCCAATCAAAACTAACGTTCTGGGCAATCATTACCGCACCATCCGTTTTTTTGGCCAAGACTTGAAGGGCCTGACGCAATTCCACAGCAAATAACCAATCAGATTCGTTGTAACCGTTGATACGCAGAGCTTCGGGCTCGGCTGTTTCCAAATGGACGGGTTTGACCTTGGTTTCCCACTCGTCAATTGTTTCGTAATCAGGGCCAGAGGAACGCTCAATCGGCTTCGCGAGCAAAAGGCCAATCTCAATAATTTCATGACGAGCCGGATCAAGACCGGTCGTCTCCAAATCAATGAAAGCTAAACGATTTTTTTTCACAATTTATTAGTTACGGCAAATAACTCGCCTTGTTCGCCCGATGACCGTCAAAATCCACAGCATAGTGCATATTGCCCTGCAGATCAGATAGATAGAACCAATAATCCGATTCCGTTGGTTGAAGCGCCGCGACGATTGAATCTAGGCCGGGGTTGGCAATCGGACCTGGCGGCAAACCGGCGTATCGATAGGTATTATAAGGCGAATCAAAATCTAGATCTTCAAGGGTTAGTTCGAAGGTATTCTTGCCCAAAAAATAAGGAAAGACCGCGTCTACCTGCAAAGGCATATTGATCTCGAGCCGACGATGCAAAATGCCACTGATTAAGCGACGAGCTTCCGGCTGATTAGCTTCTTTTTCTATAATCGAAGCTAAGGTGATAATCTCGTGCTGGCTCAAGGGCGAAACCAAGAATTCATCACGCAAACTGGCCAACTGGTCATTAAAATTATTTTCCATAATCTTAACCACCTGCCAAGCTTCGACGTACGGCGAGAAAAAATAAGTGTCGGGGAAAAGATAGCCTTCACGGCTTTTAGCTAAAGTTAAAAATTCGCTTGACGAAAAACGTTCCAAACGCGCCGACAGCAAATCGGCGATGTCGGCCACCGTTGAGCCTTCGTGAATGGTAATCCTAACCGGCTCTAAGCCAAACGCCTGATGCGTAAGACGCCAAGCAACGGTGGTAACCAACAACGGCCGATTAAAAAAATAATCGCCGGCAAAGATAGCGCCATCATCGCCCAACACCCGCGCTGACCAAGTAAACAACGTGGCCGAACGAATAATCGAGGCCCGTTTCAACTCCGCGGCTACTTCGCTCAGCGTCAAACCTTCATCAATTGAAACCACCGTCGCCCGCGGAAAACTCGCCGGTGAAGACATCAGCGCGATTAAAATAAAGGATAACCCAACGCCAGCGGTAATCTTAAACATATTTTAACGCGGTAAATTGACCGGCGGTTCGCCTCGTTTTGATTCGATCCGCTCCAGAGTCGGCGTTGTCGCCACCTGGCCGGGAAAGTGGTAAATGGTGGCTAACTCCTCGCTCGTCAAAATAAAAGGGTGGCGCCGATGTGGATGATAAAAATAACCCCGTCGGCAATAAGCCGCGAACATTTCTTGCTTCAATTCGTTGACCCGCCAACCCCAGGGGTCCTGCCACGGAAAATCAAAAGAAGTTTTCCGGCCGGGTTTAAAACTATTCAACTCGGAAGAAGAAAATTGCTTGAAAGCACCGAGCAGACCAGCGATGTTGTGCGGGCTAAAAGTATTATTTTTAGCCAAATATAAGATACGCAGCCCACAATCAAAACCAAACTTATCCAAATTGCGTTCAACCGATTTTAAAGCCGCTTCTTCACCCGGAGAGAGAAAGCGGATCGGCGCCATCTTGCCTTCTTTAGCCAATTTCTCGGCCTCGTCCAGCTTACGCATCTTTTTAACCACGTCCCGGGCTTCATCCTTCCAACTTCGTTTTTTAAACCAAGATTTAGGGTCAGGAAAACGATCCTTGGCGGCCATAACCAAAATTTGAATCCAGACCTGCTCGTCCGGTTTAATCGAGCTTAGTAGCTCGAGTAACGGGGTCATCGGATCTATTTTGAATTCTTCTTTAGGATCTTTGTCGAGGCCGTAATCGACGTAGGTCTTGATGGGGTAGGGGTCGGCCTTGCCTAACTGCAACTCGGCGCCCCACATCTGCCATTCGCCCTTTCGGCTATAAGATACCGCCTTGGTGTAATCATCGACTTCACGGATCTCGACCTCCGGATATTGCGAATAAACCTGAGTCTCGACTAAATTCTTAAAAAATTTTGGAACGTGAAGAAAAAAATGGATTGATCCACCCAGAGAAACTAGTTCCAAAGAAAACCAAGACCGCACTATCCCCTTGCGGAAACGCTCGTACCAATTAGATTCGAAAGTTTGATAGAAAATATGGGTGACCAGCTCCATCGCCTGGGGCGATTTGCTGATCTCTTGAGGAATCTTAATCTCAAGATCAACCCATTTGGTATCGCGATAAATGTAGACCGCTTGCTTGTAGCGATACCAAAGAATCCAAGACACCTTGAGCAAAACAATCGCCCCCCACAGAGGCGACGACAAAAACAGCACCCTAAGGAAGAGTTGCCAGCCGGGAAGAAAAAGTTCCCACCACGCCATTACGCTATATGATAGCGTAATGGCTTAGGCGACGGCAACATACCGCCCCTCGTCATCCTTACGAAAATAGCGTGGATTTTTCAAATTGACTAAAACGGTATTGGGTTTGACTTGCCGCGCCGCTAAAACTTTTTGCACGACTTCGGCCTCCGTTAGCGGGCCATGCTCGCCCAGCAGAGAATTAATCACATCGCGCACAATGCCGGGCTGATAGCCCCAGTCCACCAGAGCGTAAATACCACGGCCGACCAAAACAAAACGCTTGTCTTTAATCAATTCGTTGTGACAAGTGGCGGTATTAGCCTTTTTATCAAAACGCTCGCTGATCAGATTGGCCACCTCTCGAAAATGAAGGGGTTCGCCGCGGTGGCGTAAAATCAAAAAAGCGTAATCTCGAATACCTCGGACGCGAACATTGGGCGAAGTCGAGAGCCCCCACTCGCCGACCGGACTCAAGCCAACCTCCTTCGAGAGTTTGAGCCAGCGCTGGGCCCGCTCGGGAGAAACAACGAGCTCGGGATGACGCTTCAACTCAGCCAGAAAGGCCTCGATTACCTGCTCATCCGTCAATAGATCGTCGGGCGAGAGTTTACCCGCTAAACGCCGCAAAGATTGCTCCACCTGTTCGGCCAGATCTGGCTTGACGGTCCAACGATGATGAAAGTGGTCAGTCTCCCGACGATGGGCGAAGGATCCGCCCAGGACCAACAAGAAGTGGATTTGGTTGCGCTCGACGGCTTGGCCAGACAAATGATTCAAAAATTCCTGCTCGTGGACCACACCGCCGTAATCGTCCATCGCCAATTCGAGCTCACTAAAATACCCCGCCGCGGCCTCATAAGCCGGCGACTGTCGAAGATGATTGAGAGAAAATTCTTCAATCTGGCGCACTCGCTCCCGCGTAATGCCGTATTGCCGTCCGATAGCTTCAAGGGTCATTCCTTTAGCGCTGTCCAAACCATAGCGTTTACGCAGAATATCCCGCGAGCGTTCGGCCAGCGATTCCAGCAAATCTTTAACTACTACCTGGGGATTGAAACTAATTATTGCTTTTTTAACTTCTTTGGCCATGTTTATTTATTATGGGATTATAACCATATCTATCATTTTTGCAAGAGGAAGTCAACTAGGCAAAACCAAATTGATGAGGCGATCGGGAACGTAGATAATCTGCCCAGGTGTCTGACCCGCGAGCCAGCGCTGAACAACCGGCCTCGCCAAAACCAGCGCGCGAGCCGCCGTTTCCTCCAAACCGCTAGCCACTCGGACCCGATCCCGGACCCGACCATTGACCTGGATTACCAACTCCACTTCAACCAGCTTGGCCGACCGTTGATCCGCCTTGGGCCAAGGACTCAAATTAACCGAACGCCGTTCATCCAAGACTCCGCGCCACAACTCTTCAGCCAAGTGAGGAGCGAGCGGGCTCAACAGAGCGACAAATAATTTAAAACTCTTGGCCGGAATCTCTTTGACGGTTTCCAGATCGTTGGCCAAGACCATCAATTGGCTAACCACCGTATTTAACTTGAGTGCCTCTAAATCGGTTGAAATTTTGGCAATCGCTTGGTGAAGTTTGGATTTTATCGAAGCGGGCAAATCTAAACCCCGGCGGCTCGAAACCCGTTCGCCTAAACGCCAAACTCGTTCCAGAAAACGCCGCGCGCCCACCAATCCATTCTCATTCCACATCGCTGTTTGATCAAAAGGAGCGATGAACATCTCGTAGACCCGCAAAGCATCAGCGCCAAAACGCTTAACCAAATCGTCCGGGTTAATCACGTTACCGCGAGACTTGGACATTTTTTGGCCGTCCGGCGCCAAAATAAAGCCGTGGCTCGTTCGTCGCCGATATGGCTCGGGTGTGGTTACCGCGCCCAAATCATATAAAAACTTGTGCCAGAAACGAGAATAGAGGAGATGTAGAGTGGTATGTTCGGTGCCGCCATTATACCAATCAACGCCACCGGTTTTGCTTCGACCCAACCAATAATCAAGCTTCGCCGGCGAGGCCAACGCGCGGCGATTAGAAGGGTCACAGTAGCGAAGATAGTACCAAGAAGAGCCCGCCCAGTTAGGCATTGTATCGGTCTCGCGCCGTCCCGGGCCGCCGCACGTCGGGCATTTGGCCCGGACCCAGTTTTCCAATTTGGCGAGCGGCGACTCCCCCGTGGCCGTCGGCCGATACTCGGCGATTGACGGTAACTTGACGGGCAGGTCCCGCTCGGGAACAGCCTGCCAAGCCGCGCAACGTTCGCACCAAATCAGCGGGATAGGCTCGCCCCAATAGCGCTGACGGCTAAACACCCAATCCCGCAATTTATAAGTCGTGTGGGGGGTTACACCAAGGCGCTCAAGGGTCGCTTTATCAACCAGCGGCTTTTCGACTATCGGCAAACCGTGTCGGTTGGCAAACTCTCGGTCGCGCTCATCGTGGACCGGCACGCCCATCACCACTCCAGTGCCCACCTCGCTCATCACGTATTCGGCTTCCCAAACCGGTATTAGCTCGCCCGTCGCGGGATTGATAACCGTCTCGCCGGTGGCCCGATCGCTCGCGCCGGCGCAAGCGATGAAAGTTACGCCCGAAATCGTCTCCGGCCGCGTGGTAAACACCCGCAACGGCGACGCACCACCGACCCGCGCGAAATCGATCAACGCCCCGTGTTTTCGGCCAATCCAATTAACTTGCTGGGCTTTGATGTGTTCGGGAAAATCCACCAAGGCCAAGTCGTCGATCAACCGGTCGGCATATTTGGTAATGGCGAGCATCCACTGTTCTCGAGCCCGTTCGGCCGTCGGCGCGCCACAACGCTCGCAGAGACCATCAACCACTTCTTCGTTGGCTAAGCCGGTCCGACAAGCCGCGCACCAATGCACCGGAATCTTCGATTTGTAGGCTAAACCGCGTTTGAATAATTGGAGAAAAATCCATTGCGTCCAGCGATAATAATCCTGATCAGTCGTGTTTACTTCTCGCTCCCAGTCAAACGAAAAACCAAGCGCCTGCAATTGGCGGCGATAACGGCTTATGTTTTTCTTGGTTGTTTTAGCTGGAGGTTGGCCGGTTTTGATCGCGTAATTTTCAGCCGGCAGACCAAACGCGTCCCAACCCATCGGATAGAGAACGTTGTAGCCCTCCATGCGCCGCTTTCTGGCTAGCGCGTCAAGCGCGGTATAACTGCGGACGTGACCGACGTGCAAACCCTCGCCCGATGGATAAGGGAACTCGACTAAAGCGTAATATTTTTTTGCTTTTTTGCCCCGCGACGCTGGATCTTTGGCGCGAAACAATTTTTCCCGCGCCCAAATTTTTTGCCATTTCGGTTCAATCCGCTTGGGGTCGTATTTTTTCATGAAATAGCCGTGACCCAAATAATGCCAGAAAAACGCCCGCGTGCCAAGGCCGGGGCGTCTTTTTTATTTTTTCAATCCAACGTGTTTTTCGAGCTTCTCCACGCGGACGCGCAAATCAAGAACGTCAGCTTGCGATAAAAGGTTGAAAATTGTTTGAAAACCGGAGCGAATTTCGTATTCCAATCCACCCGCTTTCACTTCTAAACCATCAACGCGGTTTGCTAAACCATCAAACCGCTGTTCCAAGCCATCAAACCGTTGTTCCAAAACATCGAATCGTTGCTCTAGGCCGTCGAATCGCTGTTCCAAACCATCAAACCGTTGTTCCAAACCATCAAACCGCTGATTTAAAATCTTATTCCCTTCAACCAAAATATCAAACTTCTCATTGACGTCTTCCAAAACCACCTCCCAGTGGGCGGGTGCGATTTTTGTTTTTTGATTTTTGGCTTGCTTCCTCATCGTATTATTTTATCACTCCCGTAGTTTTTTGGCACCGAGCCAGATAAGCACAGCCAAAGCCAGAGCCAAAATAATCACCCGCAAATAATCCTGCATATCGGACCAATAACGAATCGCGCCAATTACCAGCGAGAGCACTCCGCCAAGAGAGAGACCGATGGTCACGGCCGGAGCCGCGGCCGTAAGGAAGCCGATAATAATGGCGGCTAAACCAAGCGCCACCAACACAACAAAAACATTTCGATTATAGATCGCTTCGGCGTTGCTAAACGTCCGCCGACAGGTAAAATGAGGATCGCAGTAACCGGTAGGCACCGGGGTGGGGGCATAACTATCTACCACCAACGGTGGGGGCGTCTCCGTCCACGCCCCGCCGGCGCCGGCACATTCTGCCTCCGTCTGCAATTTGCTCACTGGCGACTCGGGGCAAAATTTTTCATACTCGAGCGCCGGGTAAACCAAATGAATGGAATAATTGAACAGCAGATTCAAGACGACCACGAGACCTAAGATTACCGCCCACTTGAGCCAGAAAAAATTTTTGAGAATTTTTGTTTCCATATTATCAATGATTATAGCGCGCCATCTCGGTAATCGTAAAACTTGACTAATTAGCGAAAAACTGTAGTGTAACCAATCGGACGGTTCTTTGACGGCACTTTTCCCCCTTGAATAGGAGAATGACGATGGGAGCATTTTCTGACGATGATTATGTCTTAGATTTAGACAGAAAAGGCAACCTTCCTCCTCATCTCCGTCTCCGGTGGCAATCAAACGGCGGCTTCCAAACCAACCCGCTGCACGCGGCAGAGGCCGCTGTTTTTTTCCGACGTCTGGCGGTAACAGCAATCATCTTCGGCTTGGTTGGTTTGGTAATTTATTACCTGCCGAATCTGGCGCAAGCCGGCGAAACACTTGTTTTAGTCGGAATGGGCGCGGGCATTTTTTGCTCCTTTGTCTCGCTTCGATTAACCAGAAGGGTTGGAAGATTCATCTCCGACCTGGAGCGACTGTCGATCGCCATTTCAGCTCGAACTGGTTACGAAAAAAACGTCGCGGGAGTTTTGGCCTTGACGGATGAAGAACTGGAACAACACGCGACGGAATCTCTCATTGAACTAGCGTCCTTGGTGGTCGCTAACAAGAGAAAGGAAGACGTGGAGCGACTAACGGCGGAAGGATCCTCCGCGCGCGCAAAACTGTGCGAGCGCATTCAGATTTTTCTCTCTTTTGGATTGGCCTCTGCAAGTCCGGGAACTTATGAGGACCTAGCCGAAAAAAGAATGGCTCAACAAGATCCTGTGGCTTTGGCCGAACTAGTCAAACCGACCAATTAAGTCATCGGCCTGTAAATCAGGCCACCCCCCCCGCCGCGCGAGCGACGGGGGTTTTATATTTTAAACTCGATGACGTCACCATCAACCACGAGATAATCGCGGCCCTCGGTACGGAGCCAACCCCGTTCACGGGCGGCGGCGTAACTGCCCGCCTCAAGCAACTTTTCGTAACCAATTACTTCGGCCCGAATAAATTTGTCGCGGAAATCGGAGTGGATGGCGGCGCCCGCCTCGGGCGCCGAACTACCCCGCTTAATCGTCCAAGCCCGCGTCTCGTCCGGGCCCGTCGTAAAAAAAGTCATTAAACCCAGCAATTCGTACGCGACGCGAATAAGTTCATCAAGGCCGGCGCCAAAAATTGGATCCACTACCACGATTTTCTGCCCCGTTAATTTCGACTTGATTCTTTCAACCTGATTTTCCGTCGCCGCCGAACTATTTAAAACGTAAAGCACGGGCTTAGCCGTGAGCAGTTGGAGCGAAACGAGGTCGTTCGCCCCCGCCCACCCCCCCTTCTCTAATTTTTGTTTGATGGGACGTAAAATCGCTTCCTCCGCGAGCGCCACCTTATCACCGCGCTTAACGTCGCGCGCCAAGCCATTCAAGCGTTTGTCGGCGGTTTCCAAATCGGCGAGAGCAAGCTCGAGATTAATCGTCTCCAGATCTGCCAACGGGTCGACCCGATTAGCCACATGCGTTACTTTCTCATCCTCAAAGACGCGCACCACGTGGGCAATCGCATCGACTTCCCGAATGTGTGCCAAAAACTGGTTACCCAACCCCTCGCCGCGCGCCGCGCCGGCCACCAAACCAGCGATATCGACGAACTCCACCGCGGCCGGAACGGTTTTGGCCGAGTGGCTAAAGTCAGATAATTTTTGCAAACGCGGGTCGGGCACGGCCACCACCCCCACCGACGGGTCAATCGTGCAGAAGGGGTAATTCTCGGCCGGCACCGACTTCTTCGTCAGCGCATTGAAAAGCGTGGATTTCCCCACGTTGGGCAATCCGACGATGCCGATCGACAAACTCATAAGGGCACTCTAGCAAACTTCTTGCTTATGGAGCAATGGCGTGCTAAGACTTAATCCGGATCCTGGTTCCACTCAAGTTAAGGAGCAAAGAATGAGCGGCATAAAAATTCGCCCTCTGGAGCAGGAAGATTTTGGTCTGGGCTTGGAGGAAACCCTGTCGTGCCCGCCGATTGATGAGAATGAGGTTGATAAACTCTATCACCAGCTCACCGACGAACCGGAGCGAGCCATTACCCTAGTAGCCATAAACAGCGAGGGGCGGGTGGTGGGCACGGCAACCGGAATTTTTATCCGCCACATCGCGAACAACGGCGGCTTATCAATGCTTATCGAGGATGTGGCAGTCCATGACGATTACCGTCGTCGGGGCATTGGCCGCAAGCTAGTAACGACCCTCGTACGGTCGGCCAAAGACAAAGGGTGCGACTGGGTTACTCTCAGTTGCCACGAGCGGTTGATCGGCTTTTTTGAGAAAATGCGCATTGGTTTTGGCCTCCAAGGCAGAACCATGGCATTGGATCTTGAATAAAAAGCTCCCGTTCTCGAGGGTAGAGTCCGCCCCGTCGCACGCCGCGCGGGGCTTTTTCTTTTCCGCAGAAAATGCTATTTTAATCGGCGCGGACTTTTATTTTCGGGCCTATAGTCTAGTGGTACGACGCCTCCATGGCATGGAGGAGGCG
>CAYWTW010000006.1:0-20807 GCA_964461325.1 uncultured Candidatus Saccharibacteria bacterium
AGACGGGGATCCATCCCCGAGGTGCGCTCACGTTGCTGTAAGCGCGGTCGCCGTCAGACTGGTAAATCAGGGTCGATGACCCATAAAAACCGGCCGGCAAAAGGCCAAAAGAGATTTCGTCCGCCCGCGCGGACGTCGTTACCGCCGTCGCCGCCATCACCATCGCCACCAAAATCAAAGAACTCAAGCCCTTCATGGCTTTGTCTCCTTTTCCGCCCATTGGCGGAATAAGAATAACGATCGGATAAGCGCCCGCCTATCTCAAATCGCTCTATTGCTACCCTAGCACAAACTGATTTTTTAGTCAATAGGTGGATATTCGGAGCTTTGCTAGAATAATCAAATGCCCAAAACCTTCTTTTCCGGCGTCAAACCAACGGGGCGACCCCATCTCGGTAATTACTTCGGCGCTTTACGCCAATTCGTATCTCTGCAAGCGGAACATCGCGGTTGGGTGATGATTGCCGACCTTCACGCTCTCACTACGGCGAGCGAACCGGCTACCCTCCGTCAAGACATCAAAGACCTATTGATTGACTATTTAGCGCTCGGTCTCGACCCAACGCGCGTAACTATTTTTCGTCAATCAGAAGTTCCCGCCCACACCGAACTGGCCTGGATTTTCGCCTGCCTCACGACCGTGCCCTACCTAGCCCGCGCCCACGCCTACAAAGACGCGCTTGCTAAAAAAGAAGAACCAAGTGCCGGCCTCTTTACTTACCCTCTCTTGATGGCCGCCGATATTTTACTCTACGACGTTGATCTGGTGCCGGTTGGCCGCGACCAAAAACAACATCTGGAAATTGCTCGAGATTTGGCCGAGAAGTTTAATCGACTGCGCGGCGAGACTTTTCGCCTGCCGGAACCGCTCATCTTGCCTACGGTGGAGACGGTGCCTGGAATCGACGGACGCAAAATGAGCAAAAGCTACGGCAACACCATCCCGCTTTTTGCCGAAGATGGAGAAATCGAACGTTTAGTAATGAAGATTCCCACCGATTCGCGAACCGTGGCCGAACCCAAAGACGAGGCAACCACGATTTATCAGATTTATAAATTATTTGAAGGTCCAAACACCGAATTGGGTTCAAAATTCCTTGGTGGCGGAATCAGTTATCAAGAGTTTAAAAACCGGCTGATTGAGTTAATCCAAAAATTCGTCGCGCCGTGGCGCGCGCGCCGAATGGAGATCGTTAAGGATGCTAAACACCTTGACGAAATTTTGACTACGGGCGCGGCCACTGCCCGGACCCAAACCCAAGTCAAAATGGTTCAGGTGCGCGAATTAATCGGCCTATAAACAATGCCCGACCAGTTCACCGTCAAGGCGGGGGAGTTTGAGGGCCCCCTGGAACTACTGCTCAAGTTGATCGAGAAACGTAAACTGCACATCAGCCAAGTATCTTTAGCCACGGTGGCCGACAACTTCGTGACTTTTGTTAACAAACATTCCGACCAATCGCTAGGCAGTTTAGCCGATTTTCTGGTTGTCGCCTCCACCCTGATGCTCATCAAATCTTCGGCTTTATTGCCCGCGCTCGAACTAAATCAGGACGAAAAATCAGACATGGCCGAACTCGAGCGCCGTCTCAAGGTTTACAAACAGTTGCAATCCGTCGCAGTTCAACTCCGGTCTTGCTGGCAAGGTTCTTCGATTTTTTTCCGACCACCAACGGCCGCGCCGCCCACGTTTTCGCCATCGGCCAGATTGGCGGCGACTGATTGGCCAGCCCTGTTGCGCCAAATCTTACGCGCGGTGCCGCAAATCAATCGGCCGCCAACTGTCGCCGTTCGCCAAGTAATCAGTCTGGAGAGCGTGATTAAGGATTTGGCCGAACGCGTCAATCGCGCTTTGCGTTTATCTTTTCGCCAATACGCCGGGCACCACCACGGAGAAAAAGCCAACATCATTGTCAGCTTCCTTGGCTTGCTCGAATTGGTCAAACGGGGAACCATCGCGGCGCGACAGGTTAAAAATTTTGAAGATATCGAAATCGAAACTGCCACTCAGCCACAAACACCGCGTTATTAACAAAATACCCGTTTTTCTTTATAATTCATGGTTATGGATTTAGCTAGCCGCCTAAACGCTATTTTATTTATCAAAACCGAGCCTCAAAACCAAACTTGGTTGGCTAATAAGTTGGAGGTAGCGCCCACCGAATTGGCTGAAGCCGTTCCAGTTTTACGCCAACGCCTAAACGCTATCGGCCTCACCTTGATCGATAACGGCCAAACTCTTGCCCTCGGGACTTCGCCAGAGGCAGAACCCTTAACCCACGCGATCATTGAGGAAGAACGTTCAGGCGATTTGAGTCGGGCCGCTCTCGAAACTCTGGCCGTCGTGCTTTATTTGGGGCCAATCTCTAGAGCCAAAATTGATTATTGGCGGGGCGTAAATTCTGGCTTCACTTTGCGGCTTTTAAGCATCCGTGGTTTGGTAGAACGCGCGCCGGATCCGAACGACAGTCGAAGTTATTTGTATCGAGCCAGCGCCGAGCTATTGGCTCATCTCGGCGCGGATTCGCCCTCGGCTCTGCCCGAATATCAAAAAATTAAAAACGAAGTAGAAAAAATAATCGCCGGAAATGAATCCCTTACTCTCGCGAATTAGTTTGTTGGTGATGATTGCCGTCGCGGCTACGGTGCTTAGTTGGTGGTGGCCAGGATCGTTGCAGGGTGTTAGTCGAGAAACTAACCCCGCTCTTGAATCTGATCAGAACGATCCGCCAAAAAACAGCCTACCGGCCGAAGTCTTTTTTGCTCGCCGCGCTCCGGGGGCGAGGGCTGTCGCTATTTATGATCCGGCCAACGACTCACTTATTTATGGCCGCCACGAAAACACTCCTTATCCAATTGCCTCTTTGACCAAAGTGATGACGGCTCTGGTGGCGCGCGAACACCTACCACCCAGCGCCGTAATCCCGATCCGTCTGAACGCCCTAATGACGGAAGGGGATAGCGGTTTTTTAATTAATGAACAGTGGCGCTTGCAAGACCTGCTTGATTACACTTTGGTCACCTCTTCCAACGACGGGGCGCAGGCGATCGCCGCGGTAGTAGCCGCCGTGGCCGGTCAGCCCTTCGAAAGTTTGATGAACAAACAAGCCCAAAATCTTGGCCTAAAGAACACCGTCTTCCGCAATCCGACCGGCCTTGATTTAACCCCCCAAGAAAGCGGGGCGGAAAGCTCTGCGGCGGACGTGGCTCGGCTGTTCGCCCACGTGTTTCGGACTTATCCGGAATCGTTAGAGGCCACCGGCCACGCCAACATCACGAGATTATCTCTTGACCAGATTATTCATCGCGGACAAAATACCAATCAATCATTCGATGCTCTGCCGGGCTTACTAGTGTCGAAAACCGGTTTTACCGATTTGGCTAACGGTAATTTGGTTTTTGCTTTTGATCGCGGTCTTGGTCAGCCTTTGGTCGTGGTAATTATGGGGACGGAACGAAATAATCGTTTTATTGAAGCGGCAGAATTGAGTCAGGCCGTGTTTGATTATTTGGCAGCCAGTCAATCAAATTTATGAGCGCCACGATTTTAAATGTTTTGAAGGTGCTTGTGCCGGCCGCGACGGCTTTCGTGGTCGGGATCCTGGGAGCACCTATTTTAACCCACCATCTTTACAAACATCGATTGTGGAAAAAGCGCGCCGGCAAAATTAGCCCGGACGGTCGAACGGCGACGATTTTTAATGAACTGCATCGCGAACGCGAGGTCGGCGTGCCGCGTTTCGGCGGGATTGTCATTTGGGGCAGCGCCCTATTAACGATTGTTTTATTTTGGATTTCGGCCGAGAGTTGGCCGGATTCAATTTTTGCTAAATTAAATTTTTTGAGCCGCAATCAAACCTGGTTGCCGTTATTTACTCTGGTCTCCGCCTCATTAGTTGGTTTGGTCGACGATTGGTTCCAAGTTAATGGTCGAGGGCGGTACGTCTCCGGCGGTTTGAGCTTTAAGCATCGATTGTTTATCGTAACTTTAATCGGGCTTATCGGCGCCTGGTGGTTTTATTTCAAACTTGAGCAATCGAGTATCATTATTCCCTTTGCGGGAGAGTGGGATATTGGTTGGTTGATTATGCCGGTTTTCGTCCTAACTATGCTCTGGCTTTTCGGCAGTAGCGTCATCGACGGCCTCGACGGTCTGGCCGGTGGCTTGATGGCGATTATTTTCGCCGCTTACGCGGCAGTGGCTTTTTTCCAAAATCAGATTAATCTAGCCGCCTGGGCCGCCGTCATTGCCGGGGGAACACTGGCTTTTTTGTGGTTCAACATTCCTCCCGCCCGTTTTTATATGTCGGAAACCGGCATCCTCGGTTTAACCACCACCTTGGCCGTATTCGCCTTTCTCACCGATTCAATTTTGGTTCTGCCGTTGATCGCCTTGCCGTTGTTTGCCACCGCTCTGTCAGTAATTATCCAACTCGCCTCTAAAAAATTGCGGAACGGCAAAAAAATATTCCTAGTCGCCCCCCTTCATCATCATTTCGAAGCCCTTGGTTGGCCCGCGTCCAAAGTGGTGATGCGTTATTGGGTGATCGGAATTATCTCAGCCATTTTGGGGCTTATCATTTTTTTAATTGGCACCTAAGCCATGCCTAATCGCCACAGCCGTCGGTTTTTTATTTTCGTTTTAATTCTCGTCGGTTTAGGTTTTTTTATTTTTTTATCGGCCTCGCTCGGCTTACTGCCTCGCGACGGCGCCTCTTTCAGCCATTTAGCTTTAAAACAATTTATATATTTAATTATCGGTTTGGCGGCCATGTTACTCGTTTCTCGTTGGCCATACCAATATTGGCGCAATTATAGCACCTGGATTTTTTTGGGCGCCCTGACCTTAACCGCGCTGGTATTCATCCCTAATTTTAGTCTAACGTTTGGAGGCGCCCAACGCTGGCTCAAGTTGGGCTCGCTATCTTTCCAACCCGTGGAGTTTTTGAAGCTGGCTACCATTATTTATCTTTCCGCCTGGCTTTCCCGTCGTCAAGTTCCGCTTCGGTCTATTCACTACGCCATTACGCCTTTTTTGGGCGTTTTGGCTCTACCCGCTTTACTCTTGTTTCTTCAGCCAGATTTTGACGGGTTAATGATTATTTTTGTTACCGGCTTGGCCCTATTGATCGCGAGAGGCGTGCCCTGGCGTCACATATTACTAATTTTGATTATTCTCGGTCTCGGCGGTGTCGCGTTGGGTTTTTTCCAAGACCACGTGCGAAAGCGGGTGGTGGCTTTTTTCGATTCGGAAAATTTAGCCGACCGACAGGGAATTGGTTACCAGTTAGACCAATCATTAATCGCGCTTGGCTCCGGTGGCCTGTGGGGCCGGGGGCCGGGCCAAAGCCTGCAAAAATTCAAATATCTGCCGGAGCCAGCCAGTGATTCCATTTTTTCGGTCGCGGGAGAAGAATTTGGTTTTATGGGAGCCGCGGTTTTGGTAATCCTGTTTTTAATCTTTGGTCTTTGGGGTTTAAAAATCGCTCTAAGAGCGCCAGATCTCTTTGGTAGACTCTTGGGGACGGGAGTGGTTATAATGATTGTGACCAGCGCGTTTACCAATATTGGCTCAATGATTGGAGTGATTCCGCTCGCGGGAACGACCTTACCATTCGTTAGCCAGGGCGGAACGGCGTTGGTTTTTAACCTACTGGCTACCGGCTTATTGCTTAATCTGGCTAAACAACGAAAATTTTAATATGAAAATTGTTCTAGCGGGCGGTGGAACGGGTGGTCACTTTTACCCTTTAATCGCCGTGGCCGAAGCTATCCGGGCTTTATCGCGAGAGAAAAGACTGGTCGAGGTGGAGTTGTTTTATTTGGCTAATCAGCCGTACGACGAAAATCTGCTCTTTGAAAATCAGATTAAATTTTATTCCGTTCCCGCCGGCAAACTCCGCCGCTATTTTTCCATTTTAAATTTTCTTGATTGGTTCAAAACCCTAAGCGGCATCGTCGCCGCCGTTTGGCGATTGTATTTAATTTATCCCGACGCGGTCTTCAGCAAAGGAGGCTACGTTAGCTTTCCCGTCGTCTTTGCCGCCCGTTGGTTGCGCATTCCCGTGATGATTCACGAATCCGACGCTCACCCGGGCCGCGTCAATCTCTGGTCAAAAAATTTTGCTTGGCGGATCGCCTTGGCCCATGCTTCGGCCAAAAAATATTTCCCCGAAACTAAAACCGCGGTAGTGGGTAATCCGATTCGCGCCCGTCTGCTAAATCCAATCCATCAGGGGGCGCGAGAATTTTTGGATTTAAAAGATGAACGCCCGGTCTTGTTTATCACCGGCGGGTCGCAGGGTTCAGCTTTGCTCAACGACACGATTATTGACCTTCTGCCGCGCCTGCTCATCAAATATCAAATCATTCATCAGGTCGGTGAAGGCAATTATCCGGAGGCCGAAAAAAGAATCAATTATTTTTTGCGCGAAGCCGCGCCAGAATTACGAGCCCGCTATCGTCACTTCCCTCATCTCAACACCGAGGCAATGCAAATGGCCGCCGGCGCGGCCGAATTGATAATCAGCCGCGCCGGTTCGTTTATTTTTGAAATCGCGGCCTGGGGCGTGCCGGCGATCATTGTTCCGCTACCCGAAGAAATTAGCCACGATCAAACTGAAAACGCCCATGTTTACGCCAAGGCCGGCGCGGCGAGCATCATTGAGCAAAGCAATCTCACCCCCTCGATTCTCGCCGCCGAGATTGATCGCTTGATGGGGGATAAGCATCTACGCGAAGAAATGGGACGAGCCGCCAAAGCTTTTGCCAAGCCGGAAGCGGCGCGCTTAATCGCTGAAGAATTAATCGATCTCGGCCTTTCGCACGAGGAATAAAAACCCACCGCGTGTAATAGGCGGTGGGTCGACACTTACTTGGTATCGACGATACGTCGATACAAGCGTTCGTCTTGTTTCTTTCTTTCCTGTTCCTCCTCCAGAGCTTCTTGCCGCCTGGCGAAGAGCGCATCCCTTGTGCTTTCTAAAGCCAAAGCTAAGTTTGGTATCCGGTCTTCTCCAGGCATGTTCTGCCCTCTTTCCCAAGAGGCATAGGTTGTGGGGTGGACTCCCAATTCTTTGGCAACCGCCGTCGCCGTTTTTTTGGTTTTTCGTCGCAGTTCAAACAGAAAATCCCCAAAGTACTGAAACTTTTCTTTTTTAATCGGCATACTTGGCCTCCTTTTCTCGCAAGAATATAAAAGAAATTTGTCTCCCGTGTCAACGTTTGTTAAACTAGTGGGATCATGGGAGGGGTTATAACCAGATTCGCCCCAAGTCCAACCGGACCGCTCCACGTTGGCGGCGCGCGTACCGCTCTGTTCAATTATCTTTTTACTCGCCAACACCAAGGCCAAATCTATCTCCGGATTGAAGACACCGACCGAGAACGTTCGAAGCTCGAGTTTGAAGCAAATATCCTGGATAGTTTGAGCTGGCTCGGCTTAAACTTTGATAATCCAGAACCGATCCGCCAATCGGCTCGCGGCGAATTTTATCACCAACAACTGGAAATTTTGCTTAAAAACGGAACGGCTTATCTCTCCTCCGAAAAAAACGAAGAAGGAGAAACGCGAGAATTGGTCCGGTTTAAAAATCCGAACGTCGAAATCACTTTTCAAGATTTAATCCGCGGCAATATTTCCTTTCAAACCCAAGAACTCGGTGATTTTGTAATCGCTAAGGGGCTCGACGAACCGCTCTACCACTTCGCCGTGGTGGCGGACGATGCCGAACTGGGTGTCAGCCACGTCATTCGCGGCGATGACCATATCGCGAATACACCGCGTCAGATTCTCATTCAACGAGCTCTTGGCGCACCTCAACCGCATTACGCCCACCTACCATTGATTCTCGCTCCCGATCGAACAAAGCTCTCTAAGCGGCGCGGCGCTGTTTCCGTTCTCGAGTATCGCGACCAGGGCTATTTGCCCGGAGCGTTGCTCAATTTTTTAGCTCTTCTGGGCTGGCATCCTCAAAATGACCAAGAGGTATTCGATTTGCAAGGCTTGATTACCGCTTTTGATTTAACGCGCGTCCAAAAAGGTGGGGCGGTTTTTAATCAGACCAAATTAGATTGGCTCAATGGTGAGCACTTGCGTCAATTAACCGATCATGAATTTGTGTCTCTGGCAAAAAAATTTGTACCGCCTCAAACAGATTTAGCAAAAATTTTACAATTAACGCGTGAGCGAGTTAACACTTTTGGCGAATTGCGGATGCTATTTGAGGCCGGAGAATTTACTTATTTTTTTGAAAAACCGCAATACGATAAAGTCCTACTAGGGGAAACTGTCGCGGAGCTTGCGATCCTGAAACAAAAACTCGAAATTTTGGCCAATGATCAATTCACCGTAGAAAAATTGCGAGCGATAATTATGCCCTACGCCGATGAGCGCGGCCGGCGAGCCGTACTGTGGCCCTGGCGCGTGGCTTTGAGCGGTCGAGAACGCTCGGCCGACCCCTTCACGATTTCCGCCATGTTGGGGAAAAGCGAGACTCTCAACAGAATCGATGAAGCTTTGGCTAAATAAGCTGGCTGTAATAACGATCGCCGCCCTAACCGTGGCCGCGAGTTTGGCCTCGGCCCAAACATCCACGCAAACCACGCTTGAACAGAGAATTACCGAGCACAATAAAGAAATCGCGCGCCTAGAGCAAGAGATTGCCCAATACGAGAAAAAATTAACCGCTACCAGCGCTGAAGCCAAAAACTTAAAGGGTGAGCTAGACAATTTAGAATTAACCAGAAAAAAACTTTTAGCCGACATCGAACTGACCGAGCAAAAAATCCAGGCCTCGCAAATCCAAATCCAGCGTCTGGATAGCGACATTGATCAACGCGATAACCAAATCGTTAAGAATCAAAATAATATCCGCGGTTTATTAAGGACTATTCGCCGTTACGATCAGGTCAGCGCGGTGGAGATGGCTCTGGCTTATGACCACTGGTCCGACCTGTGGCGAGAAACGGACAATCTGATTGCGCTTCAAGAAAATTTGGTTAAAAAAGTCCACACCGTGGCCGAAGACCGAGCCAACTTAAATATCGATCGTGAAGATGCCAAAACCGAACAAATAAAATTAAACCAATTGAAAAACAAACTCTCCGATCAAGAAACAATTGTGGCGCAAAATCGAACCAATACGAAAGAACTATTAGATAATACTAAAAACGAAGAAACGAACTACAAAAAACTTTTGGCTGATCGT
The DNA here is from genome assembly GCA_964461325.1 of uncultured Candidatus Saccharibacteria bacterium. Classification (GTDB taxonomy): domain Bacteria; phylum Patescibacteriota; class Minisyncoccia; order Phycocordibacterales; family JACOZG01; genus CAYUVV01. The sequence goes on from CAYWTW010000006.1 coordinate 9,210, forward strand.
CAGAAAAAAAAAGAAGCTTTTGAAAAAGAGCTGTTTGAATTTGAAGCGCAATTAAAAATAATTATCGATCCCGGCAGTTTGCCGCCCGCCGGTTCTGGCGTGCTCCGCTGGCCGCTCGATTCCATTTTCATTACTCAAAATTTTGGCAAAACCGTGGACGCGCGACGTCTTTATGCTTCGGGGACGCACAACGGCGTTGACTTCCGCGCCGCAGTCGGCACGCCAGTCAAAGCCGCTCTTCAAGGGCGAGTGATTGCCGCGGGCGACACCGACCAAGTTTGCCCCAAAGCGTCCTACGGCAAGTGGGTGCTGATCGAGCACGGGAACGGCCTCTCCACTCTTTATGCCCATCTCTCGCTCATCAAAGTGACCGGTGGTCAAAACGTGAGCACGGGAGAGGTAATTGCTTATTCTGGAAATACTGGTTATACCACCGGCCCGCATCTCCATTTGACGGTCTACGCCAGTCAAGGAGTCGAAGTGATCAAACGTTCGAGCCAGGTCTGCCGCGGAACATACACTTTGCCCGTCGCGCCGCCCGGAGCTTATCTCGACCCACTCATTTACCTCTAGCAATGTTATAATATGGACATCACCAAATTTAAAATTAATAAAAATAGGGGAGGGGGGCTAATTACAACCTTCGTGCTTGTCGCTCTGATCGTCGGTTTTCTGTTTTACTTTCGGGAAGATATTAGAAATATAGTTGACTCGAACGCCTTCCAATCTTTCTGGGCGCGATTTGTGGCCTTTATGCGGGCGGTCGCTTCCGCCCTGCGGCAATTTTGGCAAGCCATTTGGTCCTACCTACTTGACCTAGATATATAATTATGCTATAATCAAGAATGATGGTAGACAGGGGAGTCGGCTTATGCTAGACTCGATCTGTCCGTAAAAGCCATCATTGTATGGCTTTTTTCTGTTTTTAACTTATTCATCCTATCGTACAAATAGGTCTGGCAAGCCTCATATCGTTCTTGCAATTGAGCCCACTCAGCGTTCAAAATACCGCTGATTTGGCCCAATCAGCAAAGAATTTGAATCAACAGAACGACGCTAACGTCTTTGAGGCGCTGATTTTGCGCGAGAGTTCAGCTTATGGAGTTGACCCCCAAACCGCCTTAAAAATTGCTCGCTGCGAAAGCAGTCTAAGGCAGTGGCAGGATGATGGCTCCGGCGAGGTTTTGCGTGGCCACAAAAATCCGGCCGACGTCGGTTTGTTTCAAATTAACGAAAAATATCACTTGGCACAAAGTGAAAGCTTAGAATTGGATATCTATTCAGCTCAAGGGAACGTCGAATACGCGATGAGCTTGATAAAGCGTGACGGTTTACGCCATTGGCATTGGAGCAAACCCTGCTGGGGCAAATAGTCGCAAAAGATATATTGTGCGACGTTATAGCCCCGGGCAATTGGCGGCCGGCGAATAGCCGGCCGCTCTCGCCTCTTCGACACTTTCAAACCAAATTTTATTCTCTTCTTTGATCCGTAAAGCCCCCGAACACCACGGTAAATGATATTTGGTACTATTGCGCGAGGCCACGAATTTACCATCAATCTGGCCAACAGAATCAATCGTATTTTTAGATTCTGATTCAGCGGGCGGAAAAAATTCCGCGGTTGCCGTCTGATCTCCGGCCCAATCAAAACGGATGGGCGCCTTCCCCTCCCCCACAGTCGATAAACGTCCTAGACCAAACCCCAGAGACCCTGTCAAGATTAGAGCTAAAGCGGCTAAAAACTCTGGTGACTTGATTTTCTCGCGCCAAGTTGCTAAACTCATATGCACTTAATTTTAAATTATGGCACATCGCAAAGCGGGCGGTACAGTTAAAAATTTAAACGACTCCCAACCAAAGTATTTGGGGGTCAAAATTAGCCAGGGACAAACCGTTAAACCGGGAATGATTATCGTGCGCCAACGCGGCACCCGGTTCGTCGCCGGACCCAACACCGGTTTAGGCAAAGACCACACGGTTTTCGCCACGACGGCCGGTGTCGTTAAATTTGCCAAAAAACAAAAGACCGGCTACGACGGCAATCGGCGAAACGTTAACGTGGTTTCGGTTACGAACTAGCCTCGACGATTAATTTAAAGTGGGCCTGTTCCTCGCCGTCGTCGAGCGTCAGTTCATGCTCGCCGAGCTCTTTGATGGGTTTATCCAATTTTAGCCACTCCGGCTTTAAACCCTCGGCAAGTTGACCAATCGTTTTGAAAATCGCCACGGCGGACAACCCGACGAAAAGGTGCCCCTGTTCATTGGCCTTGCGTTTGACTACAAATTTTTGGCCATTGATTGACTCCAGGGACTGATTTTTAAGAGCTTTAGCCAGAGCCGCCTCATCAACCAATTGGGCTCGCTTCTGCTCCGCTCGAGCAATCGCGGCCGGTGTTCCAAATTCGGCCAAACCGCGAGCCAACAAATAATTGCGGCCAAAACCCGGTTTGACATTTTTGATTTCATATTTCCGTCCGAGTTTGGGCACATCGGTCAAAAGAATCACTTTCATAGTTTCTGTATCCTAGCGCAGAAAGACTAACGACTCAAGAGGTCGATTGCGGCCCGCAATTGAGCGTCTTCCCTCCCCTCCCCTCTTTCCTCATCTTCAGCGTCTTCGCTCGATTTAACCACCAATTCTGGCATCAGGCCCTCGCTTGAAATGTCATGGCCCTTGGGGGTAAGCCAGCGCGCGACCGTCAACTTTAAAGCGCCGTCTCCGGGCAAAGGAATCAGTTCCTGGACCGAACCTTTGCCAAAAGTTTTTTCGCCAACGAGTTTGGCCCGACCATACTCGCTCAAAGCACCAGCCAAAATTTCTGACGCGGAAGCCGATCCGCCATCAACTAAAATGACCAATTTTAGTTCTTTGGTAAAAACATTGTAACCCCGGCTACGATAAGTCTTGTTGTCGTCATCATTAGCGTGGTCTTCGTAAACAATTGGTTCACCGAGCGGCAAAAACCAACTGGCAATTTCCACCGCTGATTCCAAATAACCACCCGGATTACCGCGCAAATCAATGATTAATTTGTCGGTCTTGGTTTTAATAAATTCGCGCAAAGCCTCGCGAAAAGCCCGGGGCGAATCGGCGCTAAAATTGAATAAACGAATGAGGAAAACTTTTTTATCCTCGTCAATTAATTCGGTCTCCAGGGTCGGCACCTTAATTGTTTGGCGAGTGATTTTAACGATCACGGGATTTTTAGCTTTGACGCGCTCAAGACTAAGAATTACCGAAGTCCCGACCTCGCCTCGAATCAGCTCGACCGCCTCCGTCACCGACAGACCCTCCGTTAAACGGTCGTCAATTTTGATAATTCGATCTCCCGAGCGCACGCCGGCTCGCTTGGCCGGCGTATCGGGCAGGGGGGCAATAACCACTAAAGCGCCATCACGCATGCCGACTTCCATCCCGACGCCGCCGAAGTTGCCCCGAATATCGCCTTCAAACAATTCTCGTTCCGCGGGCGGCAGAAAAACCGAATATGGATCATCCAAAGTCTCGACCAAACCATCGATCGCCCCCCAAATCCGCTCATCGGAACCAGGAGAGGAGGTGGCGTAGCGCTCATCAATCAAGCGCCAAACCGCCCAAAAGGGTTCGAGGTCGGCGGCGATGTCTTCAGGAATTTCACGATTAATTACACCGGTAATGGCTTCAACCGCTGGCCGCTTCTGATAACCTAAAAATGACCCCCAGGCGAACACCGAAAACAGGGTTAGCCCCGAAACAAAAACCAAGCCGGTGATCGCCAAAAAGCGTCGCATAAAAATTGTGCTTTGATTATCGCACAGATCCTAAGATCTTTTCAACAATTATCAATCCCGACTGCTTCATTAATGGATTTGAGCCCGTCACGCTCAAGATAACCGAGCAGACGACGATTAATCTCGCTCACCAGTTGAGGACCGCGATAAATCAATCCGGTAATCAATTGAACCAATGACGCTCCTAGTCTGATCTTGCGATAAGCGTCAGCCGCCGAACTCACTCCCCCGCAACCGATAATTACCAAATCCTGGCCCGCTCGACGATAAACCCGAGCTAGCTGGTTATCAGCGAGAACGCGCAGAGGCCGACCGCTAATCCCCCCGAACGGCGGGATCACGCTGTCTTTTAAATGAGGGTTGTGCCTGGATTTAGTCAGGTTACCGCAAATGATGCCGTGAACACGATGCGCACGAATAACCGCTACCGTTTCATCAGTCTGTCGAGCCGTTAAATCAGGAGACAATTTGACCCAGATTGGCTTATCCGTTGGATGGCGGTCAAGGCGGCCCAGCAGACGGTCGAGATTGTCTGGTTCGGAAAAAGGTTGGCCGCCTCGAGCATTCGGGCAGCTAACATTAACGACACAATAATCGCCGATCTCAATTAGACGTTCAAAGGCAACACTATAATCAGCCACGGCCGAGGCCAAATCCAGATTAGCTAAACAATTGGTCATAGCCAAATTAATTCCAAAGGGGATGGTGAATTCTTGGTCGGCCAAGCGCCCAGACAAAACTTTGGCTCCGTTATTGGCTAAACCGTTATAAACCACCAGTGCTTGCGAACGAGGCAGGCGCCAAAGCCGCGGTTTTGGATTGCCGGCGCAGGGCTCGGCGGTAATCGAACCGAATTCCATAAAACCGAAACCAACGGCTGGCAGAATCTGGCCGAGTTCGGCGTTTTTATCGAAGCCAGCCGCCAAGCCCACCGGATTAGGAAACTCAATCCCGTTGATTGTTTGACGCAAACGTTGGTCGGCTGGCGAATTAAAACATAGTCGGGTTAGGCCGCGGGTTAAGCCGTGTCGGCCAAGCCACATCCCCCAGCTTCGACATCGCTCGTGGATTAATTCCGGATCAATTTGAAAAAAAAGAGGTTTAACCAAACCACGATAAATTAATTGATTAAAAAAATTACGCGCGGCCAAATGAGGGTGATTCATGTAATTCGAGAAAAAGTAGATGTCCGCAATTAAATCACAAAAATGGCAAACAATAAAGTGCTGGCTTTGGCCGAGGTGTGCTAAAATCGGCCGGTGGAAAGGATTAACTCGCCAGCCCGCGTCCCCCCTCAAGATCTAGGCGCCGAACGCGCCCTCATCGGCGCTTTGATGCTCAAACCAGATAGTTTGAACGAAATTGCCGACCGCCTCCAGCCAGGAGACTTTTATTCCCCAAAACACCAGGAGATTTATAAAATAATTTTGCAATTATTTGATCGCCGCGAACCAATTGATCTGGTGACGTTAACCACGGCTCTAAAAGAAAAAAAACAATTGGATAAAATCGGGGGGCGCAGTTATCTGGCTGGCTTGACCGCGGAAGTCCCTTCGGCCGGTAACGCTAACCACTATGCTGAATTAGTTGTTAAAAAATCGGCGCGGCGACGGCTAATCGAATCCGCCGACCGCATTTCTGATCTTGGCTATCGTGAAGACGAAGAGGTGGACACAATCGTCGATCGCGCTGAGCAAATGGTCTTCGGACTGTCTAATCTGTCACGCCGCAACTTCACCACCCTCAAAGATAATTTAGCCACGGCTTGGGAACGTTTCGAACGCATTCATAAAAACAAAGAGGGCTTGCGGGGCGTGCCTACCGGTTTTGCCGGCTTAGACAGCAAATTGGCCGGCCTCCAACCCTCGGATCTAATCATCTTAGCCGCGCGGCCCTCAATGGGTAAAACCGCGCTGGCTCTCGATATCGCTCGACGCGTGGCTGGAACGCACAAAATTCCCGTCGGCATTTTTTCTCTGGAAATGAGCGCCCAACAATTAGTTGACCGTTTGATCGCGGCCGAGAGCTTCGTCGATTCGTGGAAATTAAGAACTGGTCGCGTTACCGACGACGAGGAATTCGCCAAGATCCGCGACGCGCTCGATACCCTGTCTAAGTCGCCAATTTTCATTGACGACGAACCGTCAAACAACATTACCAAAATGAAGTCGGTCGCTCGCCGGCTCAAAACCGAACACGGCCTTGGTTTAATTGTGGTCGATTATCTACAGTTGATGATTCCCCGACGCGACAGCGATTCCTTGGTCCAACAAGTGACCGAAATTTCGCGCTCTTTAAAGGCCCTGGCTCGCGAACTTGACGTTCCGGTGCTGGCTTTATCCCAGCTCAATCGGTCGGTCGAGCAACGCGGCGGCCGGCCGCGTCTCTCCGATCTGCGTGATTCAGGCTCGATCGAACAAGACGCCGACGTAGTGATGTTTATTCACCGCGAAGACAAATACAACGAAGAATCGGATCGAAAAAATATCGCGGAAATTTTGATTGAAAAACACCGCAATGGCCCAACCGGCAAAGTGGATTTGTATTTTGATGAAACGCGGGTTTGCTTTCAAGAAATTACCAAAGACGATTTCGGTGGTTTGTAACTCCAAAAATGGATAGCTTAGAACGCCTAGTCAGTCTTTTCCGACTTTTGCCGGGAATCGGCCCTCGCCAAGCGCGACGGTTCGTTTATTTTCTTCTCCGCCAAGAAAACGGATTAGCGCCAAAACTGGCCGTGGAATTATCGAAATTAAAAAATTTGACCAGCGAATGCGCGGACTGCGGCCGTTTTTTCGCTCCCGAGAAAACCAAACTTAGCCAAGAACGCTGCGCTTGGTGCGCCAATCCGGTCCGCGAGCTGGAGACAATCATGATTGTAGAAAAAGAGGCCGACCTCGACAACATCAAATTGTCTGGAGCTTATAACGGACGTTTTTTTGTTTTGGGAATGCTCGCTTCCCCGCTCCGCCCGGGAAGTGAAAAGGTTCTGCGCCCGCGATTGGATTTATTAATCAAGCAATTGACCAAACCAGCAGTTAACGAGATTATTTTTGCCCTCGCGGCTTCGCCCGATGGCGATCACACAACCGAGCAAATTCAAAAATTTTTGCAACCCGTGATCGATAAACAGAAAATCAAAACCACGGTCTTGGGGCGCGGCTTATCTACCGGGACCGAGCTTGAGTATTCTGACGGCGAAACGTTAAAGCACGCAATTCGTCACCGCGAGCACTCTATTTAGCTTTAGATTTTTCGACTGGCACCGACACTCCCCCTATTTTGAGACGAGAGTAGGGTTGACGGTGGCCACGTTTAACGCGGTAACGAACCTTGGATTTGAACTTAATTACCAAGATTTTACGGCCGCGATCAGTTTTTTCCAACGCCGCCTCGACTTTAGCATTAGCCACCCGCGGTTGGCCAACAACAGCTTTACCATTTTTGTCAACCGTAAGTAAAACTTGATCGAACACGGCCTTATCGTCGGCTGGCAATTTTTCTACCACCAAACTGGCCCCCGGACTCACCAAATATTGCTTGCCGCCTGTTTTGATAACTGCTAATTCCATATGATTATTTAATTAGCAGTATTATAACCCCGAGGATTTAAAAAATCAAGCGAGCATGAATTGAGCGATTATCCAGCCAGCAAACACAAACACCAAAGTTACACCAACGGCGATCACCTCTTCCTGACTTAAACCAAAAATCTTTTCTTTATCGTTCATTCTTTTATTCTAGCAGAAAATTAATTTCTTCAATTATTCGATATCCACACTTGGTTTCTCCAACTGCAAGGGCTCGATCCCGGCTTTAGAATCAGAGATTTTAACAACATCTCGATCGATTTTTTTCAACTCTTTATAGGCCGCGTTGTAATGCGAGACGGTCGTACCGAGGGCCGCGCCAATCTTTTGCATAAAGTGATCATAGGCAGCCAGATGCTTGCCCAATTCGCCTACTCGCCGGCGAATCTCTTTGGCCCCCTCTTCGATTTTAAAAGCGCGAAAGCCATACAAAACCGACTGGAGATAGGCCGAAAAAGTGGTCGGCGAAACGATAATTACGTTTTTGTCGCGGTAGGCGTAATCAATCAAACTACGAGTATTAACTTTGACCGAACCGGTTTCTCCAATCATCAAATCGTAGTAAATGCCCTCGGCAGGAATAAACATAAACGCGAATGGCAAAGTCCCCTCCTCTGGTCGGATATATTTAGCTGTTTCGTCGATTCGTTTTTTCAAGTCGCTTTTAAACTCCTTCTCAAGGGTCAGCCGTCGCGCTTCATCTGGTTCGTTGACCAAGCGATTGTAATTATCCAGAGAAAATTTGGCGTCAATGGGAATCAGGCCCTCTTTCGTCATAATGACGGCATCAACCGCTTCGCCATTTTGAAAACGATATTGCATTTTGAACTGGGCCGGCGATAAAACGTTGCTCAAAATTAATTCCAGACCCGCCTCGCCTAGATTACCCCGCTGTTTTTGGTGCTTTAAAACCTTTTCCAAATTTTGCAAAGCGTCGGCCACCGTTAAAAATTGCCGGCTGGATTGTTCCACTTTGGTCACTTCTTGAGTAATGTCGCGAATCAATTTTTGCGATTCACCAAACTGGTGACGCATCGCTTCAAGCATTTCACGGCCCGAACGGCCTAATTTATCGTCAACTGTTTTGATCAGTTGGTTAATCTGATTTTGGAGCAAAACTAAGCCTTGACTAAGCGGCTCTTCGCGGCTAGGCCCACGCGCCAACCACCAACGACGCGCCAACGCTCCGGCAATCAGACCGGCCAAAACCCCAACTAAAATCCAGCCCCCATCAAACATCGTGACTTGAGCATAACAAATTTAGGCCAAGAGCAAAATCAACACAAAAATTACCACCAACAAACCCCAAAAACTGGCCAGCCAAATAAGTAAATACCGCCAACGGACGAAAGCTTGCCGAGCGCGAACAAGCCATTGGGCCAATTGGGTAAAATTATTATTAGACGGTAAAACCAAATCAGCTAGCCAAAGCAGAGCGGGCGGGGCCACGCGCGGAACCAGACCGAAACCAGTCTTGGCAAACAACGGCAAATCAAGCGGTGCGGCGCTAAACAAAGCGACCGTTTGTTTAGAGGCCAGGTGTGATTCGATGGCCGCGGTTTTGGCGGCCGTTTTAGCTGACATCAAAACCAACTCCAAACCAACTTCTCGCAAATTAGACAATCCGGATGCTTCTCTAGATTCGCTGACCCCGGGGCTTAAACCAATCAATCCGCCAAAAATCAAATTCTGCCCAAGCGGATCATTTTTTGCTAATGCGCTTTTAGCGTTCGGCGCGAAAGCCGCGGCCAAAAAACTAAGGCCGCGAGCTTCGCCAGCGGCAATCGCCGATAAAAAATATTCGCGATCGGATTCGCTCATGGTTTGCGTCTCTCCGTTATAATAAAAAGCCACGGACCGAGCCAACAAAATTTCCGGCGCGCCAGAAAAATAAGCAAAGTGCCGTTTGGCCGAACGATCCCAGTGGAGTGAGGCGGAATAGCCGCGCTCTTGATTAAAAGGCAAAAAATCCACACGTGGCGCGCGGGAAAAAATACGTTCTGGCGATAATTTGATTACCAAACCAGCCCGAATCATCGCTCGCTCGACCGGCCGGCCATAAATAGTCGACGTTTTATCTTGTTCGCTCCAAGGCCGATCAGACCACGCCTCGGTTGACAACAAGGCCAAACTCAGCACCGCTTCGCGATCACCGACAATCTCGCTACGCGGAATAATCAATTCGACGTTTAGCTCTTCGTTCACGCGGTCACTGGTTTGGTCGATCACTAGGCAATCCAAACGAGCTAACTTTTCCACGACCTCCAATTTACCAATCAGGGCGCCAGCACGATTAAATTCACGACCCAAACGGCCCAACCAAAAAGTTATCAGGGGCGCGAGACTAGCCGGTAGGGCCAAAATTACCAACGCCAGAAAGGACAAGAAAGAAACCGCGGGCTCCAGAGCTGGTCGCCAAGTCACGAGCAAAACAAGCCCCAGTCCGAAAAACAGCCAGACATTAAACACAGACGAACGCTCGAGCCAGCGTTCTCGTTCTGGCGCGGTAAACGCATTCGCGGCAAAAGCGCTAAAACCACTGCCCACCACCAGCGCTTGCCCGGAGCCAGACATTACCGCGCTCCCCCGCCAAAGCAAATTTTGCGATGAAGCGCTAACCTGTTTGGCCAACGCCCGCTCACCTTCCCAAACTACTAGTTGATGGCTAACGGTTAATCGAGCGTCGACAGGAACCAAATCACCGGCTGAAAACAGCAGTAAGTCGCCGGGCACCAGTTCGGCCGGTGGCAGACGTCGGCGCACACCGGATCGCAACACCGTACTCTCGGTCAAACGAGCTTGGACTCCCCACTCGATGACGCGGCGAAAGATTAATAGGCCAAACACGCCCAGACCAATTATCACTAACGCTAATCCCAGACCAAACAAGCCAACAGGCCACCGGCCAAGCAAGATAATCAAACCCGAAGACAGGACGAGAAGCAGGAGCGGCGGCCGCGTCAATTCGCCAATCACAATCTCCCGCCAGGTCGGCAACACTACTGGTTGGTAATTAGAACCTAATTCTCGTTGGCGCTGTTTAGCTAATTTATCATCGAGACCGCGAAGAGAGTCGGTTTGCAGGCGGCGCGCCGTTTCGGCCACGCTCAAACGATGCCACTTTGCTGGTTCCACCAAGTAATTATAACCGCAATTTTTGACTATTCGAAGCCAAAAAGCAATCAACCATATGGTCGTTGACCAGTCCCACGGCCTGCATATGAGCATAAATAACTGTCGGGCCGAGAAATTTGAAGCCGCGTTGTTTTAGGTCTTTGGCCAATTTTTCCGCCTCGGGCGTAAATTTAGGATAATCAGCCAAACGGCGCAGGATATGCCGTTTCGGCTTATCGTCGACGAAACGCCAAAGATATTTAGAAAAAGTACCAAATTCTCTTTGTGTCTCGAGAAAGCGTTGGGCGTTATTAATGGCCGCTTCGATTTTTTGGCGATTGCGAATGACCCCTGGATTTTTGAGCAAGCGCGCGACGTCGCGTGCGCCAAACTCGGCGACGTGCCGGGGGTCAAAATCGGCAAAGGCCAGCCGATAATTCTCGCGCTTGCGGAGCACCGTCAGCCACGAAAGCCCAGCCTGCGCGCTCTCCAACACCAAAAATTCAAACATTTTTCCGTCGTCATGAGTCGGCACGCCCCATTCCTCGTCATGGTATTTAATGTAAAGCGGATCTTCCGTCACCCAGGCGCAACGATTTTTTGTTATTTTCACTTTTTTTTAAGCAAATCTAACACTTGAGCCACGGCCTTAGATTGAAACTCGGGAATTTCTGTCAGCGCGAACCAAGCTGCTTCTTCCACCTCGTCGTGGTCAATTTGAAAGTCGGGACTATCAACTTCCGCCTGGAAACAATAAACCGTATCGCGCTTGTGCTGTCGCGTACTGTGGTAGGCGCCAAGCGATTTAAGTAGGCCCAAATTCAAACCCACTTCCTCACGCGTCTCCCGTCGCGCGCCAACTTCCGGCTCTTCCCCGCGCTTTAATTTCCCACCCGGGAAAGTCCAATGTTTACGCCCGTAACTATTGCGGATCATCAGAAACTTGCCGTTGTGTTCGACAACGCACTTAACGCCGAAAGTCTTAGGCCGTACCACAAACCAATACATCTTTCGAAACGGTCCAATAATTTTATAAAATAGTTTTTTCATTTTGATTTGCATTAAATATGGTGGTGTTTGTTTGAAAAAGTCAGAACTCACTTTGCGGAGAACCCCGACTAAG
>CAYWTW010000007.1:0-8358 GCA_964461325.1 uncultured Candidatus Saccharibacteria bacterium
CCGATTTGCCCGCCGAGGGGCGAAGCCCCGAGGCGGTGAACTCGTATCATCCAATTTGGCTCCCCGGGTAGGATTCGAACCTACGACCAATCGCTTAACAGGCGACTGCGCTACCACTGCGCCACCGGGGAATATTTTTTATGCTATCATTAAATTTGTATGTATATCAAGGTTAAAGTCACGCCCAACGCTCGTCACGATAGCGTCACCAAGTTGGCAACCGGCCATTACGAGGTCTCGGTAAAAGCGCCGCCCAAGGGCGGCCTCGCCAACGCCGCCGTCCACCGTCTGTTAAGCGAGCATTTGCAGATGGCGCCACATCAGGTGCGTCTTGTTTCCGGCCACCGCTCGCCCTCCAAGACCTTTAGTTTGCATTAATCCCGTCCTCGATTCGCGGTGACTCATCCGATTAACTTGCTTAGCCGTCGCGCCGCGGCTTCCCTTCTCCGCCGCGGCGCGGTCGGCGTCTTCCCTACCGATACCATCCTCGGTCTCGTTGCTTCGGCGCTCAAACCCGCGGCGGTGGAGCGTTTGTATCGTCTGCGCCGTCGCCCGACTCACAAAGCGAGCATCATCTTGATTGGCCGCCGCCGCGATCTTGCTCAATTCGATCTTGACCTCAATTCTGAGCGCCGGCGCTTCCTCCGGCGTTACTGGCCCGGCCCAATTTCGATTATTCTGCCCCTCACCGCGCGCGGACGGGCGCGGTGGTCTCACCTCCACCGCGGCGGCAACACCCTCGCCTTTCGCTTACCGGCCGAGCGCTACCTGCGGCAACTGCTTAAAATAAGCGGCCCACTCGTCGCGCCGAGCGCCAACCCCGCCGGCCAAGCCCCCGCCCGCACCCTAGCCGAAGCCGTGGCTTACTTCGGGCCGCGTCTCGATTTTTACGCTCGGCGAGCCGCCAGTTCCGCGAACCGGAATCGACCGTCAAAAATCGTTGATTTGACTGGTAAAAAACCAATGGTTATCCGCAGTTGACCAGCAATGCGTCTTATGCTAGAATAGGGTTTGTTAGGTTAAAATTTTAAACTAAATAACCAAAAAATATGGATGAATCAAAGGGAATGAAATTCGGAGCGCCGGCCGCGATTGTGCTCGCCGGTTTAGTCATCGCCGCGGCCATCTTTTTGCGCGGCCCGAGCGTCAGCAATCCTCCGGCGCCCGGCGACCAAGTGGCGGCGATGGGTCTCTTGGCGGAAAATATTAAACCGGTTGGCGGCGACGACCGCACGCGCGGTTCGGCCGAGGCTCCAATCCAAATTATCGAGTACTCCGACCTCGAATGCCCTTTCTGCAAAGCTTTTCACCGCGCGGCCATTCGCGCCCTCGAAAAGTATGAAGCCACCGGCAAACTATCTTGGACCTTCCGTCATTTTCCGCTTGACTCACTCCACTCCAAGGCCCGCGCCGAAGCCGTAGCCGCGGAATGCGCCTACGCCCAAGGCGGGAGTGCCGCTTTCTTCGCCTATATCGATCGGGTGTTTGAGATTACTCCGTCAAACAACGGCCTCGACTTGGCCGAATTGCCCAAACTCGCCACGGAATTAAAACTTGATCTCGCCGCTTTCGAGGCCTGCCGTCAAACCGAAGCGCCGGCCGACCTGGTTGAAGCTCATCTTCAAAATGCCTTGGCGATTGGCGCCGACGGCACGCCCTTCGTGATTCTTGCCGAGGGAGATAATTACCAACCGATTTTCCGCACCGGTATTCCGGCCGAAGCGAGCGAAGACTTTAAAACTATCGCCAACGACCTGACCACTCTCTTCCAAGAAGAGATCGCGGCGTTGCGTTAATTAAAACTAGTAACCAAGGAGTTTCTTGACCTTCGGGTGGTTGCGGATTTTCTCGTGAGCTTTGGCCTCGATTTGGCGGATACGCTCGCGCGTTACGCCGAATTCCCGGCCCACCTCTTCGAGCGTCCGCATTACCCCGTCGGTTAGACCATGGCGCATCTCCAAGATGCGCCTTTCCTTGGGCGTCAAATCGCCTAAAATTTCTTGGATCTGGTCGCGGAGAATCCGCCGTGACGAATCTTCGCCGGGCGAGGCGATCTTGTGGTCGGGAATGAACTCGGCCAGCGTCGATTTCTCCTCGTCATTATTGGTCGGCTTGTCAAGCGAGGTCGTGGCTTGGTCAATCTTCTCAATCGTGTGCACCTTCTCCACCTCCACGCCCATTTCGGTGGCGATCTCGGGCGGCAGAGGCTCGCGGCCGAGATCCTGGGTTAAACGCCGTACCACCTGTTTGTATTTAGAAATTGTTTCGACCATGTGCACGGGGATGCGGATAGTCCGCGATTGGTCCGCCAGCGCGCGCGTCACCGCTTGCCGGATCCACCACGTCGCGTAAGTGGAAAATTTGTAACCTCGCGTCCAATCAAATTTTTCCACCGCCTTGAATAGGCCGAGATTCCCCTCTTGGATCAGATCGAGCAGGGTCAGATTCGCGCTCCGGCCGATATAGCGCTTGGCGATCGAAACCACCAACCGCAAGTTGGCGTTGGCCAAAGCTTTTTTGGCTTCCTCATCACCCTGAATAATCCGCCGCGCCAATTCGTTTTCTTCCGGGCCGGTAATCAGCCGGTGCCGCCCGATCTCGCGAAGATAAATCTGCACCGAATCTAGATTCGAGCCGTAACGCGTAGCTAATCGGCCCTCGCCCGCCGCCGACGAACCGCCCGCTCCCTCGGGGCCAACGTCTTCGAGTAAGCCGCCTTCCTCTAGCACGTCAATGCGCGCCGATTCCAATTGATCGTAGAGACGGGTCAAGCGATCGAGATCATTCTCAATCTGCGGAAATTCTTTAAGAATCTCCGCGTAAGTGATGAAACCGCGCTGGCGGCCTTTGCCAATCAGGTAATTTATTTTCTGCTCCCAGTTAACCGTCCGCCGCGATCTCGTCGCGGTGGTTTTTTTGGTTGATTTTTTTTTGGCTGAATTTTTTTTAATCACGGGCTTTTTCTTAGTCGTTTTGGGCTTAGCGGAACGAACCGACGCCTTTCTCTTCAAACTATTTTTTTTGGATTGTTTCTTGACCATTTTCAAAGTGACTTAAACGATGAGTGATATCATGGCATTTTTTTAAATATTTGTCGATGGCGGCCTCGTCCCCACGTCCTTCTGCCTGCTTGAGCTTCAACAGGGCTTGATTTAATTCCTCGCGCCACAACTCTCGCTGCCAATTGCGCGTGAGTTCGCGCCACTCCAGCGCCAGATCAGCCACTCCCTGGAAAGCGATCTCCGCCGCCAACGCCAAAGACTGACGATTAGAACCCCAAACCTGTAAACGATTCTCGAGACCGGCCTCGCCCGCCACCTGAAGCAAGGCTTGGCGCATTGCCTTAAGATCGAGTTCGGGATGAGTGGCTTCCGACTGCCAGAACCAGACGCCAAACAATCTCTCTTCGATCACCGCGCGCCGAGTCGTCGGCGCGTTGGCCGGCATCGCCGCCAGCGGCGATGCCGGCACCCGGGTCGTCGCTTGGCGTTCGCGCCAAGCGACGAAATCTTCGCGCATCACTTCCACCGCCGAGCCCAAATCATCAGCGATTTTCTGCAAACAGAAATCAGTCTCGGCGCGATGCGGCAAAGCCGCGAGCAGAGGGTAAATTTCTTCTCGGATCCGGCGCAAACGGGCGGTTTGATCTAGCGTTTGGCGTCCAAGCGCCTCCAGCAGAAAATCAATGGCCGGTTTTGCGCCGGCGACGGCGCTCTGCCAGGCAACCGGATCTTTTTTAATCAGCGCGGCCGGATCCTGCCCGTCGGGCAAAAGAGACAGGCGGACATCGAGCTCTTCCGCCAAAGCCAAGCCGATCGAACGCCGCGCCGCCCGCACGCCCGCCTCATCGGGATCATAAATCATGATGACAGTATTGGTTAGACGCTTCAAGAGCTGGAGATGATTGGCTGTCAGCGCCGTGCCCGAAACCGCCACCGTGTTGTCTGACCCCGCCTGATGCGCCAAGACTAAATCGAATTGACCCTCGACGAGAATAACCGCCTGCCGCTCGCGGATCGCCAACTTGGCGCGGTCATAACCGTAAAGCAGGCTCGATTTGTGGTAAATCGGCGACTCCGGCGAGTTCAAATACTTTGCTCCCGACGCTTTTTCGCCCGGCGCGGGAGCCAAGTAACGGCCGGAGAACGCCACCGGGCGACCAGCGGCATCGAACAGGGGAAACATCACTCGACCACGAAAGCGATCGAAGTGGCCGCCGCCGGCCCGCGACACCACCAAACCGGATTGCTCCAAAAGGGCGGGCGGAAAGCCGCGAGCCGACAAGTGCTCGAACAGCGTCCGCCAAGCGGCCGGCGCCCAGCCCAAACGCCAAGTCTCGATCGTCGTCGAACTCAAACCGCGCTCGGCCAAATAACGTTCGGCGGATGGTTCAGTCTTCAATCGCGCGACGAAAAAATCAGTCGCGGCGGCCAGAACTTCGCGCAAACGTTCCGTCTCCGTCCGCGCGCGGTCAGAGACCGGCCCCAAAGTAACGCCAGCCCGGCCGGCCAAAATTTTCAACGCGCCCAAAAAGTCGACTCCTTCAATTTCTTCCACAAAGCTAAAAATATCGCCGCCGCGATTGCAGCCAAAACAGTGGTAAGAATCACGTTCCGGAGAGACGAAAAAAGAAGGGGTTTTCTCGTGGTGGAAGGGGCAGCGGGCCTTGAGATGGCGGCCGGCACGCTCGAGCTTGATGTAAGAACCAACCACCTCAACAATATTGAGGCGGCTCTTGATTTGCTCGACGGTTCCCGACATCAGCGGGCCGCGTTCAATCGGCGCTCTTAGCGATTAAAGAACGCTCTGTCACTTCAGACGTAGTATCGAGATCAACGTTGGCGGCGGGGCGGGTCTCAAAATCAGTCTCGCTGGGACGAGCCAAAGTAGCGTAATCTTCGCGCAGGCCGGTACCAGCGGGAATCAGTCGCCCGATAATCACGTTCTCTTTCAGGCCGCGCAAACGATCAACGTCACCGCGCACCGCCGTGCGGATTAAGACCTTGGTTGCCTGTTGAAAGGAAACCGCCGCGAGGAAACTGCCCGAATTTAAAGACACCTCGGAGATACCGAGCAAAACCACCTCGCCCGTGCCCGGCTGACCGCCGCGCTCAACCGCCGCGGCGTTCTCTTCTTCCAAATCAATCAATTCCACCAATTCACCAACTTCGAATCTGGTGTCGCCCGGATTCTTGATCCGACGGCGAGAAAACATTTGACGCACAATAACCTCTAGATGCCGGCGAGAAATCGCCGTTCCCTGCAGGGCATAAATTCGATTGATTTCTCGAATGATGTATTCTTCGGTCGCTTCTCGACCGGCCAAAAGGTAAAGGTCGGCCAGGCTGGCCGGACCGTCGGTCAAAAACTGGCCGCGGTTAATCCGTTCGCCGGTTTTGACGACTAAAACCCGCGGCTGATGAATCGTGTATTTGAACTCGCGCGTGCCGTCCTTGGCTTCCTTGTCGGCCATAATTGTCACCGTTTGAGTTTTACCCTCGGAACTAATCTGGCCGACCACCCCGTCCACTTCCGACAAGAGTGCGGGATGGCGCGGCTGACGACGCTCAAACACTTCTTCCACTCGCGGCAAACCGCCAACGATGTCGCCGCCGACGTCGACTCCGCCGGTATGCTTGGTCCGCATGGTCAACTGGGTACCAGGCTCGCCAATCGCTTGAGCCGCCACGATGCCCACGGCCTCGCCCGATTCCACCAACTCGCCCCGGCCATGATCGCTCCCATAACATTGCCGGCAAACGCCTCGCGGTTGCTGGCAAGAAAGAATGGAGCGCACCATCACCGATTCCACGCCAGCCGATTCCACGCGCTGCGCCTCTTCCCGAGTCAGCAGATGACCGCGGCGGAACAGCGTTTCGCCTTCCGGCGTCTTCACCTCTTTAGCCAGAATCCGACCGCGCAATAAATTAGCGAAGCCGCGGTCGAAATCAAGGAGTTGGCGTCGAGACAATTCCCGCCCCTTCTTTTCGCCGCAATCTTCGGCCGAGACGATAACCTCCTGTGCCACGCTCACCAACCGCTGGGTGAGATAACCGGCCTTGGCGGTGTTGAGCGCCGTGTCGGTGAGCGTCTTGCGCGAACCGTGCGTGGTAGTAAAGTACTCCAGCGGCGACAAACCCTCCTTGTAGGACGGAACGATGGCAAAGTCGATTGGCCGGCCGGCCGGGTTAACAATCAAGCCCTTCATACCGGCCATTTGCGTCACCTGGCCGAGCGAACCCCGCGCGCCCGACTTTAACATGTAGTTGACGGAGCCATGCGGATCCAGAGTTTCGGGCAAGATCTGCTCAATCTCGTTTTTGGCCGCTGTCCAAATTTTCAAACGCAGACGGTAACGCTCTTCGCGCGAGAGAAAGCCCTCATCATACTTCTCATCCAAATCGGCAATTTGTTTTTTCGCCGCTTCAATAATGTCGGCCTTTTGCGGCGGAACCAGCACGTCATCGATTCCCCAAGTAATACCCGAGCGCGTCGCCCACAAAAATCCAAAATCTTTAATCTGGTCAAGCAAGGGCCCGGCCGCCGAAACGCCATAACGAGTAATCAGATCGCCCAAAATTCCATTCAAATCTTTAATGGCGACAGCTTGGTCCATGAAAGCAAAATCAGCCGGCAAACTCTGATTGAACAGAATTCGGCCCACCGAAGTGGTGAGGACTTCGTTCGCCTGATTGGCATATTTAGGGTTGGAGAGATCCACCCGTACTCGAATTGGCGCCCGCACGTCAATCACGCCAAAATCATAAGCGAGCAGGGCGTCGGCCAGCGAAGCGAAGATTTCTCCCGCGCCGCGCGCCGTCTCGTTGATCGTCGTCACCCAATGGCAACCGAGCACGATGTCCAACTTAAGAGACACGACGGGATTACCGTCACCCGGCTTCAAGATATTCCGATCGGCGGCAATCAATTCGCGCGCCTCTTTCTGCGCCGCGGCCGAGAGCGGTACATGCACGGCCATCTGGTCGCCATCAAAGTCGGCGTTAAAAGCCGAGCACACCAACGGATGGACTTGAATGGCGCTACCCTCAATCAAGATGGGGCGGAACGCCTGGATACCCAAACGATGCAGGGTCGGCGCCCGGTTCAACAGCACATATTTATCTTTGGTTACTTCTTCCAAAATTTCCCAAACCTCAGGCACTTTATCGTCGATCAAGCGCCCCGCGCCGCGCACGTTAAACGCCAACTCATCCAACAGCAGGCGGGAGATGATAAACGGCCGAAACAATTCCAAGGCCATCAATTTTGGCAAACCGCATTCCGACAATTTCAAATTCGGGCCGACGACGATCACGCTCCGGCCAGAATAATCCACCCGCTTACCAAGCAGATTTTGGCGGAAACGACCCTGCTTACCTTTCAAACTATCAGACAAAGATTTGAGTTCCCGACGATTGGCGGTCGGTCCGGTATTGCCCACTCGCCGCATCGAGTTATCAATCAGGGCGTCAACCGCTTCCTGCAAAATGCGCTTCTCGTTGCGTAAAATCACGTCCGGCGCGTTCAATTCAATCAACTTACGCAGACGATTGTTACGATTGATCACGCGGCGATACAAATCGTTAACGTCGCTCGTGGCATGGCGCCCGCCCTCCAGCGCCACCATCGGCCGCAGGTCGGGCGGAATGACCGGAATCACCGACAAAAACATCCACTCCGGACGGAGATTGGCCCGGCGCAGGGATTTGACCAAATTATAACGCTTCTGCATCTTGACCCGTTCGCCGGCCGGGGCCTTAAGCAAATTAGCGGCAATCTCGGACTCGAGTTGCTCGAGATCGGTTTGACGGCAAAGATCATACACCGCCTCAGCGCCAATCCCCGTCTCAAACACCGAACCATACTTGAGCGACAAGCGATGGTAAGTCGTCTCGTCCACGACCTGGCCAACGCGCATCCCTTGCAAAATCCGGCGGGCCGCTAAATAAGTTTCTTTAAGCTTGGCTTGCGCCCGCTCATCGCGCAAAGTTTTGGCTTTAGTCTTGTATTCCCGCTCCATCTCGCCTTCTACTCGTTTGCGTTCGTCTTCATTAACTTTAGTGATAACGTACCCGGCGAAATAAATTACTTTTTCCAAATCATTCACCGACAAATTGAGGAACAATCCCAAGCGCGACGGCACACCTCGTAGAAACCAAATATGCGCCACCGGGCTCGATAGCTCAATATGCCCCATCCGTTCCCGTCGAACGATCGAACGGGTAACCTCCACACCGCAACGTTCGCAGACGATGTCTTTGTAGCGGATCCGTCGATATTTACCGCAGTAACATTCGTAATCCTTCTCCGGACCAAAAATCCGCTCGTCAAACAGCCCGCCCCGTTCGCTCCGGCCCG
>CAYWTW010000007.1:8368-20268 GCA_964461325.1 uncultured Candidatus Saccharibacteria bacterium
CGCAGAAAAGACCGTCTTTTTCAGGCTTTAAGGTGCGGTAATTAATGGTTTCCGCCTTCGTCACCTCGCCATAAGACCAATCGCGAACGCGGGCCGGCGAGGCTAGTCGCAAAGAGATGGCCCGAAAATTGGGCGGAAAACTGGTCTTTGATTTGAGCTCTTCGTGTTTGATCATGGAGATTATTTAGACTCTTTTAATTCGACGTCGAGGGCCAAGCCGCGGAGTTCATTCAGCATGACGTGGAAGGAGGCCGGCAGACTGGGCGGCCGAATTCCCTCGCCTTTGATAATGGAATCGAAGGCCTGCGACCGACCGGTGATATCATCGGACTTGATAGTGAGCATCTCCTGCAAGGTATAAGCCGCACCATAACCCTCCAGCGCCCAGACTTCCATTTCGCCAAAACGCTGACCGCCTCGACTGGCCTTACCACCAAGCGGTTGCTGGGTAATCAAAGAATACGGACCGATGGAGCGCATGTGAATCTTATCTTCCACCATGTGGTCAAGCTTCAAGATATACATCACGCCCACCGCCACTGGCTGATCGAAGATCTCGCCGGTTCGACCGTCGCACAAACGAACCTTACCCGTCTCGGGCAAGCCGGCCGCCACCAATTCTTGCTTAATCTCCGCGTCCGAGGCCCCGGCAAAAGCCGGCACGACGGCTTGATAGCCCAAGCGTTCGGCCGCCAACCCCAAATGCATTTCGAAAATTTGCCCAAGATTCATTCGGCTCGGCACGCCGAGCGGAGTCAAAATCACGTCCACCGGTGTCCCGTCTTCCAAATGCGGCATGTCTTCAATCGGCAGAATCTTAGCAATCACCCCCTTGTTACCGTGACGACCACACAACTTGTCGCCAACCGAGATGTTGCGAATTTCGGCCACCTCGATATGAATACGTTTGGTAATCCCCGACTCCAAACGATCGCCGCGTTCGCGGGAGAAAACCTTCACCCCCACCACCTTACCCTTCTTGCCGTGAGGCAAACGCTTTGAGGTATCCTTGACGTCGCGCGCTTTCTCGCCGAAAATCGAGCGCAAAAGACGTTCTTCGGCGGTTAATTCGGTCTCGCCCTTGGGAGTAATCTTGCCGACCAAAATGTCGTTCGGCTCGACCTCCGCTCCCACGCGCACAATTCCCTCCTCATCCAAATTGCGGAGTTTGGCCTCGCCGACATTCGGGATGTCGTGAGTCGTGATCTCCGGCCCAAGCTTGGTTTCCCGAACGTTAATTTTAAATTCTTCGATATGAACACTGCTAAAAACCTGATCGCGGACCAATCGTTCCGAAACGATGATCGCGTCTTCGTAATTCGCCCCGCCCCAAGACATAAAGGCGACTCGAACATTCTGGCCAATGGCCAATTCGCCACCATCACTGGAAGACGTATCGGCCAAGAGCCCGCCCTTTTTAACTCGATCATCTACCCGGACGACCGGCCGCTGATGAAAAATGGTATTGTCGTTAGTCTTGGCAAAACTGACCAACTTGTATTCGTCGACTTCGCCGTTCTCGGCTTTGATCTTAATCAAACTGCCATCGACGTAGGTCACCGAGCCGGCCCGGCCAGCGAGCACCGTCCGGCCGGAATCACGAACCACGAAATGTTCCATTCCAGTCGAAACCAGCGGCGCCTGCGGCCGCAGGCACGGGATGGCCTGTTTTTGCATGTTCGAGCCCATTAGCGCCCGATTGGCGTCGTCATGCTCCAAAAACGGGATGAGGGACGTCGCCAACGAAAAGGCCTGATAGGGAGCCACGTCAATAAAGTCAACTCGCTCGCGGGGAATCATCGCTGGCCGGCCATCAAAACGGGCCTCGACTCGCTTCTCCAGTAATCGGCCGTTATCATCGTAAGCGGCGTTGGCGTGGGCGATGGCGTAAGTTTCTTCATCGAGCGCGCTCAAAAACACCAGTTCCTCGGTGATCACGCCATCTTTGACCCGCCGATACGGCGTTTCGAGCGAACCAAAACGATTGACTCGCGCGTAATTGGATAATTGCAAAATCAAACCGATGTTCGGGCCCTCCGGCGTATGAATCGGGCAAACTCGTCCGTAATGAGAGGTATGCACATCGCGCACCTCGAGGCCAGAACGTTTGCGCGTTAAACCACCGGGGCCAAGCGCAGAAAGCCGGCGCAAATGCTCAATCTCCGACAGCACGTTCTTCTGGCTCATAAACTGCGAAAGCTGGTTGGTGTTAAAAAACTCTTTGAGCCGCGCTTGCAATGGACGCGGACTCAAAAAACTGATGGGAAGAGTGGTGGAAGAATCAACGGTCGACATCCGGTCTTGAATATTGCGGCGCATCTGGATGAGGCCGATCCGCAATTTTTGCTGAAGCATCTCGCCGACGCAACGGACGCGGCGCAAGCCTAAGTGATCGATGTCGTCACCGACGGCCTGTTTATCATTATTGAGTCTAATGATCTGGGCGACGATCATCTGCAGGTCGGTAAAGGTCAACGTCCGGTTCTCCTCTCCTTCGGCTGACGCGTTAGATCCACCATCAGTCGGGGCAAATCGGCTATCTAAGCGCAGACGCCCCACCACCGACAAGTCATACTTTTCCCGGCTAAACAAGGTAGTCACGAACTCGCGCGCGGAGGCCGGGGTCGCCAAGTCGCTGTCGCGCAGACGGCGATAGACGTCGAGATAGCAATCGTCAATCGTCTCCGTGCCATCGCGAGCCACCGTCGTTTCTGCATACGGAACAGCGGAAGGTACGCCCTGGAACAATCCGAGAATCTCGTCTCGACTTAACGTCCGGCCTTCGATATCGGCAAAAACGCGAAGCAGGGTCGAAACCGGAAATTTGCGGCGACGATCGATTCGAACGTAAATCACGTCATCCGGCTCGGTTTGAATCTCGATCCAAGCTCCGCCGGAGGGGATAATTTTGGCCCCAAAATAACGCTTGGCCCGAATATCCGTCTCGGTAAAGAAAACGCCGTAACTGCGAGCCAACTGCGGAACAACCACCCGCTCATTGCCGTTAACCACGAACGTGCCGTGATTGGTCATGATTGGGAAATCAGCCAAAAAGATTTCTTGCTCGCGCGTTTGATTTAAAATTTTGTTCTTGAGCTCTACCGTCACCTTGAGCGGAGCGTCGTAGGACAATTGATTGGCAATAGCGTAATGCTCGTCAAATTTAGGCTTTTCCAATTCAAATTTAACAAACGATAACTCAAACTTTTTTTCCGAATAATCTTTAATCGGCGAGAATTCGGCGAAGAGTTCCGCCAACCCTTTTTTGATCAGCCAATCATAGGAATCCTGCTGGACGGTAATCATCGGCGGCAAATCAAGCAACGGCGGACGATATTTGGCGAAGTGTTTTTTGGTTTTTGTGTGAATCATAAAAAAGATAAAGCCCCGGTTTTCTAACGGCAGGAAACCGGGTAAACAAAAAATTGCTTAAACAGCAAAAGTGGGAATGGAGATGATGGCTTAAGCGGTTAATGGCAGAACCTCAACTACCAAAACACAATCATTGGTTTGCCTGACCATTATATTGATCCCTCCTTATGTGTCAAGTTTTTATCTGTCAAGCTGTGGAAAAGACCGAAATGCCCCCGCTTGCCGAAGACGGCAAGCGGGGGCGAAAAGTTACGGAACCGGGGGGATGATGGGTGTTTTGGGGTGATCCTTCGTAATGACAGTCAAAGTGGCAGCGCGCACCTTTTCGTGCGGGCAATCGACAAAAATCTTTACCGCCAACCTTTTGACGGTGTCGCCCGATTGAGATTCTAAAAAATCCTGCCAGGCCGTGAAAGACTCCTCTTCAGTTTCGGCGGCCAAAATTCTCCTCAACAGCTCATCGCGCTTCTCTTCCCCTCCTGCCCGGCAATTTTCTACCAACTCAAATAGTGGTTCAAACAACCAGTCAGGAATAACTCTCATCTACATTCCCCCAAAAATTGGACCAAGGCGGACAACCACTCGCTGCCCACTATTTAACATTGTACACACCCTAATCTAATCGTCAAGGCTACTCATGGTCTCGCGCAAACGGCAGAAATCACAATGCTCGTCTTTACAACGCTTAGACCAAAACTTGAGAGACAAGATCTCCGCGGCGGTGGTTTTAATCATCTCGACCAGCTCTTCCACCTGTTCAGCCGTAGGCGACAAAACTTCTTGCCGATACCGACCGGCTGGGGTCGGCTCGATAAAATCGAGCATCAATTCGGCAATTGGCGGCCGGGAACGGAAATAACGGTCAAGCAATAATTTATAAAATAAAAGTTGCCGGCGGTAGACCTCGGAACGCGCTTTCGGTCGTCCGGTTTTATAATCAACCACCCGCCATTCCCCGCTCGCCAATGTCTCGATTTTATCAATTTTCCCGGTCAGACGAAGGCCCGGCGCCAACTCAATCCCGTAAATACCGAGCTCGTTGTAGAGCGGCGGCCGCCACGTCCGCCGGTAAGCGTCGTAATAACCGCCAAGCGCGCGCGTCCCACGTTCGCGCCAACGCGCTTCGTCGCCCGAGGCAAGCCGTCCGGCCGACAGCGCTTGAGCAAAACCGGTAAGCAAAGAGCGACGACTAGGCGCCTCGTCGCGCCGCCGCCGCTCAAAAAATTGATGAAGAGCGGCGTGCACCGCTTCGCCATAAACAAGATGAGGTGAACGAGCGGCCGGCAGACGAAGCAAATTTTGGAAAAAAAACCGCCACGGGCACTCGAGATAATTATTGAGGCCAGTAACGGAAAACCCGCGGCGTTGGAAAAGCTCGCGAAGATAAGCGCGGTCGTTGAGGGGCAAACGAGGCATGAGCCGCGGGCGAGACCAAGAACGGCGGAGAGGGCGAGTCGACCGCTTTTCCCATTCGGCGGTCTCTAGCCGCTGGACCAGATGCGGATCGATCTCCTCGATAAAACGACTCGGCAACAACTCGTCACCGCGTTCATTGCGAGACGGGTAGCTGACCGTTACGCCCCGCCGAGCGCGCGTTAAAGCCACGTAGAACAAACGCCGCTCGTCTTCTACCGTTTTTTCTTCGACCTCGCGGCCGCGAAGCGGCAAAAAGAAAGCCCGTCGGCCACGCTGGCCGCCCCAGTGGCCATCATGCGCGCCGACGATAAAAACCCAGTCAAATTCTAATCCCTTCGACCGATGCGCGGTGAGCAAACAAACGCCGCGGCCCGGCGCGAGCGATGACGATTCAATCGGCAAACCTTGAGATCGCAATAAATCAAGATAGGAAACGAAATCAGCCAAACCGAAAACCGGTTTCGCGGCTCGCAGATTCTTGGCCTGCTGGAAAAGCCGTTCCAATTTAGGCAATTGGCGTTGGGCGTCTGGGCGAGCCAATATTTGAGCCAACAAACCGGAATCGCGGAGCAGGCGCTCAAACGCCTCTTCGAGCGGCCACTCGAGCGCGCCCTGTTGCCAATCCGCTAATCGCCGAGCCAGCGGTTGAAGCACGGCATCGGTCGACGCGGCGAGCGCGGCCCACAGAGGTTGATTGGCCGCTCGCGCCTGATGGAGCAACAGAGCAACATTCGCCACCGGCGTCCGCAAACAATCCAAAAAAAGAAGTGGGGCTAAATTTTCATCCCGTTCGGGAGACACAACCGCTCGAAAGAGATTGAGCAGGCGGGTCACTAGCGGATCATTCAAGATGTCTTCTTCCGTCGCCACCACGTAAGGCACCCGCGCGCGCTCGAAAGCGTCAATGATCGGCAGACGGTCGCGATTATTGCGATAAATTACGGCCACGGACTCCGCCGTCACGCCATCACGAAGTTTGCGTTTGATAACCTCGGCCAGGTAACTCGATTCGTCTTCCGGCCTCGGCCAAGCGGCAATCTGCAACGGCAAGCTCGCCGGCTGTTTCCCTTGAGCCAACAAGCGAGGGTGGGCCGCGGAAGATAGTTGCTCGCTGCGGCTCATTAACGACCAAGCGGCGTCAAGCAAGGATTGAGTTGATCGGTAATTCTGCTCAAGCGCGATCAAGTGGGCTTGGGGCCAACGCCGTTTGAAATAATTAAAATTGTCGAGCGAGGCGCCTTGAAATTGGAAGATAGCTTGCTTTTCATCGCCGACAATAAACAAATTCGGCGAGTCATGGAAGGCGGCTAGACGTTCAAGTAATTCGTTCTGCGACTGATTAGCGTCTTGATGCTCATCGGCCAACAAATAGTGATAGGTTTCTTGCAATTCGGCCAACAGGCGCGAATTTTGTCGAAGCCGACGCACCACCTCCATCACCATATCGCCAAAATCATAAAGCTTGCTTTCGCGCAACGCTGTTTCGTAAAGACCGTAGGCGCGAGCCAATTCCTGATTTTTTTCTAGGCGGCGCTCGCGCTCGAGATAGGCGCGCTTAGGTCGCCCGGCGTAACGACCGGTTTGATGGTAGCGCTCCACGCTTGATTGGAGTTCGACCCGGTCACCGGCCAACATTTTTTTTAATTCGGCGGGAGCCAAATTTTCGCGTTTTAAACGTCCAATCTCGGCCCGGAGCGACAAGAGATAGTGGTCAGGATTGCCCGCCGGCCGAAGCAACTTGAACCGTCCGCGAGCGAGCACCTCGCGCCAGAGCTTGAGCTCGTCAAGCAGAGTAGCGGGCGTTGCCCCAATCAAACGTGAAAACTCATCCGGATAGTCCTTGATCACGCGCTGACAAAACCCATGAAAAGTGTAAATCCCGACACGATAGGCCTCGGGACCAATGATTTGACGCAAGCGCTCCCGCATCGAGAAAACTCCCGACCGCGTGAAGGTGAGCGCGAGCAAGGCGTCGGCCGGGGTGTCGGTTTGGAGAAGAATGTTGGCCAGCCGAAGGGTTAAGACCTGAGTTTTACCCGTTCCCGGCCCGGCCAAAACGAAAACTGGGCCCTCAATCGTAACAACGGCCAGACGTTGATTGGGATTGAGCTGACGATATAATTTGTTAAACAGCGTTCGCGACATACTCTCGTCGTCATACCACAAAAGACAATTTCATGCTATGTTCCCAAATGATGCTCGCCGATAAACCAAAGTTATTTTTCCTGATTACCAAGGGCAATTGGGGCGGAGCGCAACGCTATGTTTATGATTTGGCCACCGCCCAAACGATTCGCGACCAATTCAAGGTCACGGTCGTTCTAGGGCAGAGCGGGCAAGCCCTACCACTCAAACTCGAAGCCGCCGGCGTCAGCACGCGCCTAATCCCCGCGCTCGGACGAGACGTTAACTGGGGCGACGACTGGCGCGCCTTCTGGCAAATCAAACGCCTATGCCAGCAAGAACATCCGGCCATTCTCCATCTCAACAGCTCCAAAGCCGCCGCCTTGGGGGCGCTGGCCGCTCGCCTCGCCGGCGTGCCGAAAATTATTTTCACCGTTCATGGTTGGCCCTTCCGCGAGGCGCGGCCCTACTGGCAACGTCAGTTAATTAAGTTGGCAAGCTGGCTCACGACCGTTCTCGCCACTGACGTCGTCGTTCTCGGCCGCGCCGAACAAGCGGCGGCGGCCAGCTGGCCGTGGGTGGGCCGGCGACTCCGGCTCATCCGCCACGGCCTCACGCCACCCCGCTACCTCGGCCGGCAAGACGCTCGAACCAAATTATTGGCTAGTCTCAACTGCCCCAGTGATTTTTTGGAAAATAAATTGGTCATCGGCTCCATCGGCGAACTCCACCCCAACAAAGGTTACGGCGTAGCTCTCGCCGCGCTTGCCGAACTCTCACCCAAGCGCGCCTGGGCCTACATCATTATCGGCGGCGGCGAACAGCAAGCCGAGCTCGAGCAAACCATCAATCGCCGCAATCTCGGCGGGCAAGTTTTTTTAACCGGCTTTCTCGCCGACGCGGGACAATATCTAAATGCTTTTGATCTTTTTCTCTTACCCTCGACCAAAGAGGGTTTGCCCTACGTTCTCCTTGAGGCGGGCGGGGCCGGATTGCCGGTCATCGCGAGCGCCGTCGGCGCCATTCCGGAGTTAATTGAAGACGGTTTCGACGGCCGTCTGGTGCCGGCGGGCAAAGCCGCGATCCTCACTCAAGCAATCATCGATCTGACGGACAACGACCGCGCGCGCCGGCGGCTAGGCGACAACCTGTTGACAAAAATCCGCCGCGATTACCAATTCGCGCCGATGGTTGAAAAAACGCTGGCGGTTTACCTCCAGAAAATTTAAAATGGTGATTATGCGCGAACGCCGGGGATTTACTCTCATTGAACTGCTTGTCGTCATCGCCATTATCGGCATTCTCGCGAGCATCGTGCTCGTCAGTCTCGGCCAAGCCCGGGCCAAAGCCCGCGACTCCATTCGCGTCCAAAATTTAAAACAAGTCGCCCTCGCGCTCGAAATGTACGCGCTCGAAAACGGGGGGAAGTATCCTGACGATCCAAATCTTGGTTACATCACCAGCGGGCTGTGTTCCTCAAGTGTTGACGTCGCTGAAACCAGCTGTTGGCAATGCAATCGAACAAATAATGCGACTAAATGTCGATATGATTCGGTTGCTCTCGAGGATTCGGTTGGTTTATATCTCAAGCAACGCCCCTGTGATCCGTCTTTACCCGGAAATAATACCAATGGCGGATGCCAGAACTCTTTCAGTACTAATTTAACGAGATTCTACGGCTTTTGGTATAAAACTAATCGAGAAAGGACCGAATACAAAATCGCGATTACCGCAACAATTGAAGACATAAACAATGTCCCGGTCAGCTTGAGGAATGATTTTGTAGCAGATCCAGCAAACAGAGCAACCTTTCATTACGATAATTTATATCCTGGCACTTATGATGATTCAATAGTTTTAGCTTCTTCCGAACAAGCTAAAACCTGGGAAGTAAATTGTTCGTTTGTTCGTCCGCCCGGTGACCCGGCGTCATGTTATTGAACTCCCTCAAATTCAAACCCCGCCTAAAAATTCTTTCTTGATCTGCTCACTTCGTCGGCCTTTCGCCCGTTGTTTTCCTGTTTTGTCGTTTACCTAATTTGTTACTAAATTGACGACCGTCAGTTTTGTCACAACAGAGGTAACGCCAGTTAAAGATTAAAAAGCTTCTTCAGCCGACTATCGTCTTCCACTCGATCGGCAGTTAAATAGAGCAAACTTCGTCCCAAACCATAATAAGTTTTGAGCAAAGTAACAAATTCGTCACATTCATATGGATAGACCCAAACACTGTTTTGGAGGCGAACAAAACCTAGGGCACCGATCTCTCTTCTTAACCGACCACGCTCGCGTCGCTTAGTTTCTTTGACGTCGTAAATCACAACCCGCCACCTGCCGTCCCAACGGCGCGGGCGATGTATTTTCATGTTGGCCAGACGATATTTCAATAATTCAGTTTGCCCCAAAGCGGTCAGCGTAGCATAAGTTTTCCCGCCCTTCCCGTGTTTAAATTTAATTAAGCCCCGATCGGCCAACCGACCAATAGTTGAACGAAGATAATAACGTCGATTGGATAACCCCCACTTCGATTGGCGAGCTAATGGGGCCAAGAGTTTAAGAGCATTGGGAGCCAGTAATGCCACCGACACTAACCCACCGGTAGCTAAAACCGTTAGAACGGTTCCGATAATTTTGTTTTTAGTAGTTAAGTCAACCGTTTGCGCCATTTATTTAATAATAACATCTTTGTGACAAAATTGACGATCGTCAATTTTGTCACAATTAAACTCCGCCTAAAAATTCTTTTTCGAGTTCGCTCCGATGCGCCGCGCGGGAGTAGCGGCGCATTCCCGCCAGAATCCCAAGACCCACAAACTCGGCGAGCAGATGCGATCCGCCATAAGACATAAACGGCAGGGTCAGACCCGTAATCGGCAACAAGCCGATATTCATCCCGACATTAATCATAAAATGACTAATTAACATAATTGCCAAGCCAAGCCCAAACAACATTTCAAAATTGGTGGCCCCCAACATTGCCGTCGCCAGCACGCGCCAGATGATCATTCCAAATAACACGAAGAAAATGGCCACCCCGGCAAAACCCCATTCTTCGGCAAAAGCGGCGAAAATAAAATCAGTTTGATACTCGGGCAAAAACTTGAGACGTGATTGCGTCCCCTCGCCGAGCCCCTTGCCCCAAAAACCACCGGAACCCACAGCAATCACCGCCTGCCGCGCGTTGTAACCCGCCCCCTGGACGTCGGCCAAAGGACGGACGAAAGTGACAATACGGGCTTTTTGGATATCGGTAAAAACGGCAAACCAGAGAGCGAGGCCGGCCACGGCCACTAACGCCAGAACCATAACTAAATAACGATAGGGAATCCCCGAAGCGGCCGTCATCCCTAACCAGATTAAAAAAATAATCGAAGCCGAACCAAAATCGCGTTCGGCCAAAATCAAAATAAACGGCACTAAAGCGTAAAGCCCGGAAACGATAATGTGGCGAATGTTGGCAATCTCGACATGCCGACGAGAAAAATATTTAGCCAGAAGCAAAATCAGAGCAAGCTTAGTCAGGTCGCCGGGCTGAAAGAAGATATCGCCAATCGCAAACCAACTCCGGGCGCCGCGCACCGTCTCCGCCACCAGCAAAAGCAGGACCAGCAAACCGACAAAAAACAGGAAAATGGAAAATACCACACCGCTCCGCCGCAAAAAACGAAAATCTATTGAGCTCAAAACCAAAAGGAGCGCGAAGCCGATGCCCGCCCAAAGCAGTTGTCGAGAGAAAAAATAGTCTTCGCCGGTAAACGAACGCATCGTAACAAGACCAGCGGCCAAAAGTGGCACGAGTGAGGTCAGGAGTAACCAGTCGAGAGCCCCGAGCCACCGGCTGAGACGACCGCCAATTATCATGGGAGATCGACAGACGGCGGCGCGTGAACGTACACCTCGATCACCGTGGGCGCGACGCGAACGGCGGTTGACGGCCACGTGAACGAAATTTCTTGAGAGGCGCCGGCGGCCAAACGTTCCACAACCGTCGCGCTGGCAGCAAAAGCGTTACCGGCGGCATCGGCCAGAACCGCCGTAGCTTGCACACCAAGCAATTCTGCCTCGCTCACATTTTCAACCAGAGCGCGGACTAACGGTTCGGGCGCGGCGCTAAACTCGCGCCGGCGAACCACTAACGGCTTGGCATCCACTCCACTCCGCGCCCGATACCATTGCGGTTGATCGGTCAGCTCCAAGGCCGCCCGAACAGGCACCCGCCGGCCCACTTCGGCTCGAGGCTTAAACACCACGAAGCTCTCTCCCGGCTCAAGAAAAGTCTCACCTTCCTCCAAACTAACCAGCAGATTATTGGCGTCGACCAAACGGAAGCGGTAGGCCACGCGCGCAGCGCCAAAATCCGGATTCGGATTAACAAACAAGCCGGCCAAATCATACCAGCCGTCAGCAACGCGGAAAACACGGCCCCAACCAGCAACGATCGGCCGAGGCTCAAAGGGGCAGACCTGGGCGCAGGGGCCACCACAATCCACCGCCAACTCTCCTTGATTTTTCCAACCGTCAGCGCAGGTCGGCATCGGCCAAAAATAAGCAACGCCGGACGCCAGCAAACCAAGGGTGATGAGCCCAAAAATTAAAACTAAGAAACCGCGACGCCGGCCACTCCAAGACATAACGCCAAGATTATATCATTTCTCATCAAAGGTTGAGCCTTTAGTGCTGGCGACTAGCTACTCTCGCTCGTAAAAACTACCATCGCCTCAAGTGGGCTTAACGGCTGTGTTCGGAATGGGAACAGGTGTGTCTCCACCGACGAATCACCAGCACTAAACTCTCAACCGGCAAGCAATCACCATCAAAAACAATGGCAGACAAATTTCCCAACAGGAAAACGACGGATTAGTACGCCTCGGCTGAACGCGTTACCGCGCTTACACCTAGCGCCTATCAACCTAGTCATCTCCTAGGGGTCTATGATACCTAATCTTGAGGTTGGCTTCCCGCTTAGATGCTTTCAGCGGTTATCCAAT
>CAYWTW010000008.1:0-19943 GCA_964461325.1 uncultured Candidatus Saccharibacteria bacterium
CACCAGCCCCGACAGCGTGTCGGTGCCGTCGAGGTGCTCGGAGCGGCGGCGCGGCGATTACCTTGCTCGCCCAATTTTCCGGCGCGACGGAAACGGCGGTAGTGGAACGCCTCAACCGCGCGTTAAACGCGATTGAGGCGTTGGGTGAGCCGGGAGTAACGGCCGAGGCCGCGGCTCCCGCCGCGGCTGAGGCGTATTGGCAGATTCGCCGCGCTAGTTTTCGCCTCTTGTGCGAGCACGCCGGCGGCCATCTTCGCCCCGCGCCATTTATTGACGACATTATCGTTCCGCCGGCTCGTCTGCCGCAGTTTTTACCAGATCTGGAAAAAATTTTAGCTCGTTACCAGCTGACCTATACTCTAGCTGGCCACATCGGCGATGGTAATTTTCATCTTATTCCACTAATGGATTTGAGTAATCCCCAGCAACGAGCCTGGATTCCCGAACTGGCCGAAGAAGTTTTTCAATTAGTAATCAAATTTGGCGGTGGCCTGGCGGGTGAGCATAACGACGGCCTCGTGCGCACCTCCTTTTTGCCACTGATGTACCCGCCGGCAATTCTGTCTTTGTTTGCGGAAATTGAAAAAATTTTTGATCCGCTTGGTATTTTCAATCCCAAGAAAAAAACCGGCGATAACCGGGCTTATGCTTTGGCGCACCTTTCCCACTCCAACCGCAACAAGTTTTTCCACTGACTTGGTATAATCAGAGAGTGAAAATTAAAAACTTTGACGCCCTCGCGCAGACCCCCCTGCGGCACGCGGCGTTAATGTGGGCCGAAGCGGGATTGGCCGCCATCGACACCGCCGCCGCGGTTCGACGCGCCGTCAAGCGTCATCCGAATGGCGTGGAGATCAATGGCCAATTTTTTCCATTAACCGCGGGCCGCTTGTGGGTCGTCGGAGTGGGCAAGTGCGCGTTCGACGCGGCCGTCGCGCTCGAATCTATTTTGGGCGAGATGATTGCTGGCGGTTTGATCATCGACGTTCGCGGCGACCGGTCGCTTCATCGCGTGACGGCCTGCGTTGGGGACCACCCGCTGCCCACGCAAACAAACATTGACCATACTCGTCGCTTGCTTGAGGTGTTGGATCAGGCCATGGCTGATGATTTGGTCATCGTCGTGGTTTCGGGGGGCGGCTCCACCTTGCTGTGCCAGCCGCAAAATTCGATTTGTCGGGCCGAGGCCGAAATCGTGTCTAAATTGTTTACGGCCGGCGCCACGATTCAGGCCATCAATATCGTGCGCAAGCACCTGTCTCTCGCGCGCGGTGGTTGGCTTGCCCAGCGCGCTTATCCGGCGCGCGTGGTTGGTTTGATTTTTTCTGATGTCCCTGGCGACGATTTGAGCTTCGTTGCTTCCGGGCCGACGGTCAAAGATCAAAGCACGGTGACGGAGGCAGCGACCCTTTTGCGGCGTTTTGGCTTGACGGGCGGCGGCCAAGACCTGACCGCGCTGATTGAAACGCCAAAAGACGATAAATATTTTTCCCAGGTCACTAATTTTTTGATTGTTTCCAACCAGGTCGCGTTAGCGGCGATGGCGACGTCGGCGCGCGCGGCGGGTTTTAAGCCCACGATTTGCAGTCACTGCCTTACCGGCGAGGCGGCGAGTCTTGGCCGATCGATGGCCGAACGCCTGCGTCAAGCCGTGCCCGGTTCGGTCTTTTTATTTGGCGGCGAAAGCACGGTCACCATCTCTTCCGGTATTTCTCAAGCCGAGAAACGTCCAGGGGGCGGGCGCAATCAAGAATTAGCTCTCGCCGCTCTTCTCGAGCTGGGGGAGAAAGATCTTGTTTTGACCCTTGCTTCCGACGGCTGGGATAATACGCCTCACGCCGGCGCCGTGGCCGATCGTGTGACCGTGGACTCGGCCCGGCGGGCTGGTCTCGCGCCGCGGGAATTTTTAGCTCGCCATGACACCTATGCTTTTTTCGAGCGCACGGCCAATTTTATCGACACCGGCCGGCTCGGTTCCAACGTCGCCGACTTGATTATCGCCGCGCGCGAGTCTTAAGGTATAATTGAGTTACTTAAAACATGAATGACAAAGAAAAAAAATTAATTTGTTGGTTGTCAGAAGTTGGTTTAGCGGATGTCGGTCTGGTTGGCGGTAAAAATGCCTCGCTCGGCGAAATGTTCCAACAGCTGACTCCATTGGGGGTGCGCGTGCCCGACGGTTTCGCGGTTACAGCTTTTGCTTACAATCATTTTATCGATGATTCTGGTCTCAAAGTCAAAATTGCCGAGTTGTTGCGCGGGTTGGATACTCACGATTTGCGGGATTTGCAGGCGCGGGGTAAGGCCGTGCGCGAGAGTATTCTGGCGGCAGAATTGCCAACTGACTTGGCGGAAGCGATTAAAACCGCTTACCGCGCCTTGGGGGAAAAATATGGTGGCGATAACGAGGTGGCCGTTCGGTCGTCGGCCACAGCCGAAGATTTGCCGGGCGCTTCGTTTGCCGGTCAGCAGGAGACTTATCTGAATGTTCGGGGCGAGGTCGCCGTGCTGGAGGCGGTTAAAAAATGCTTCGCTTCGTTGTTTACCGACCGCGCGATTTCTTACCGTCAAGACAAGGGCTTCGCCCATCTCGACGTTTCGCTCTCGGTAACCGTTCAACGGATGGTGCGTTCCGATTTGGCCGCGAGTGGCGTGATGTTTACCATCGACACGGAGAGCGGATTTTCTAAAACCGTGGTTATCAACTCGTCTTATGGTTTGGGCGAATTAATCGTGCAAGGAGGAGTAACCCCGGACGAGTTTTTAGTTTTTAAACCGACCTTAAGCGAGGGCTTTCGCTCGATTATCGCTAAAGATTTAGGCGTTAAGGATAAAAAAATTGTTTACGACCGAGATAAAATTATTTCGGTGCTGGTGCCGGCCGAAGATCAAAATCGGTTTTCCATTACCGATGATGAGGTCCTCGAGTTGGCCCGCTGGGGAGTGCAGGTTGAAGAGTATTTCTCAAAAAAATACGGCCGCCTTCAGCCGATGGATATCGAGTGGGCCAAGGATGGTCAAACCGGCCAATTGTTTGTGGTGCAGGCGCGGCCTGAGACGGTTCACTCGGCTACTGACCCCAACGTTTATCGCGAGTATCGTCTGGAGGGAAGCGGCGAAACCCTTGTAACGGGAGCGGCGGTGGGGGCGAAGATCGCGACCGGCCGGGCTCGCTTAATCCGCTCGCCAGAAAATATTCATGAATTTGAAAAGGGGGAAGTTTTAGTGACCGAAATTACCGATCCCGATTGGGAACCAATTATGAAAATCGCTTCGGCTATTGTCACGGACCGCGGCGGTCGGACCTCGCACGCGGCCATTGTTTCGCGCGAACTTGGTATTCCGTGCATCGTCGGAACCGGCACGGCCACCAGCCGGATACCAAGCGGTGAAATGGTTACAATTGATTGTTCGTCGGGTCAAGCCGGCGTGGTCTATCGAGGTGAGTTGCCTTTTCGGACAATCGACCACCGGCTCGATGTTCTGCCAGAAACACGGACTAAAATGATGTTGAATATCGGTTCGCCGGAAGAGGCCTTTCGCCATTATCGCTTACCGGCCGCTGGTGTGGGCTTAGGGCGGCTGGAATTCATTATCAATTCACACATTCGGGTCCACCCTAATTTGTTGATCAATTTTGAACAAGTGCGCCAGCGACCGGAACATCAGGCGTTGATTGCCGAAGTGGAAGTCCTGACTCGTGGTTATGGCGACAAACGTCAATACTATGTTGAAGAATTGGCCGAAGGTGTGGCCAAGATCGCCGCCGTAGTCTACCCGCACGAGGCGATTATCCGGTTTTCTGACTTCAAAACCAACGAATACCGAACTTTGTTAGGCGGCGCTCTGTATGAACCCGAAGAGGAGAACCCGATGATTGGTTGGCGCGGCGCCTCTCGTTATTATCATCCTAATTTTCGAGAGGCTTTCGCGCTTGAGTGCCAAGCGCTCAAGCGGGCGCGGGAGGTGTTTGGCTTGAAAAATATCGTTCCGATGGTGCCGTTTTGTCGGACTTTGGGTGAGGCCGATCAGGTTTTAGCGGCGATGACGGTGGCGGGTTTGGACCGCGGCCGGGACCAGAGTCTGCGGATTTATATGATGTGCGAGATTCCGTCGAATGTAATTTTGGCTGACGAGTTTTTAAATCGCTTCGACGGTTATTCGATCGGTTCCAACGATTTAACGCAATTGGTGCTCGGGCTTGACCGTGATTCGGCGATGCTTTCGTCTATCGGTAACGAAAATGACGAGTCTCTGCGTCGCTTGCTTGTGCAGGTGATCGAGACGGCGCGCCGACGAGGCAAGTACATTGGCATTTGTGGTCAAGGCCCGTCTGATTTTCCCGATTTTGCCGCGATGTTGGTGCGGGCCGATATCGCCAGTTTGTCGCTTAATCCGGACTCATTTATTAAGACGATTGAGGTCGTGGCGGCGGCGGAGCGCCAGATTAAGTAGATTTAGTGCATGAAAAAAGTTTTATTTTACGATCTGGAAAATTGGGAGCGCGAATATTTGAACCGGCATTCGGGTTGGGTCGAGGTTGGTTTGGAGGCGATATTTGCCGTTGGCCCTCTTGACGACAGCAATTTGCCCACTCCTGACGAGGGCGTGGAAGTTTTGTCGGTGTTCGTGGGGGCGCAAGTGACGCGAAAGGTTTTAGAACGATTTCCCAATTTGCGTTTGGTGGTGGCGCGTTCAACGGGTTTTGACCATATTGATTTGACCGCTGCTCGCGAGCGGGGGGTAACGGTGACTAACGTCCCCAATTATGGCGAAAACACGGTGGCGGAATACGCCTTCGCTCTGCTTTTGTCCTTGTCGAGAAAAATTTATCAAGGCTATGATCAAATTAGGGAATCGGGCAGTTTTGGCTTAGACGGTTTGCGCGGATTTGATTTGCAGGGCAAAACTATTGGCGTGGTTGGGACGGGCAATATCGGGCGTCACGTTATCCGGATTGCCCGCGGTTTTGATATGCGTGTAATTGCTACCGACGCTCGCCCGGATGAGTCAGCGGCCTCCCAGCTTGGTTTTCGTTACGTTCCGTTTGAAGAATTGCTCGCGACGACGGAAGTGATTACTCTGCACGTGCCTTATCTGCCCGCGACTCATCATTTGATTAATCGGGAGACCCTGGCTAAAACCAAACGCGGCGCGGTGCTCGTTAATACCAGCCGCGGTCCGGTTGTGGAGACCGAAGCTTTAGTAGCCGCGTTAACGAGCGGCCAATTAGCCGGGGCGGCCCTTGATGTGCTGGAAGAAGAGGGAACGACCAAGGATGA
Organism: uncultured Candidatus Saccharibacteria bacterium; assembly: GCA_964461325.1. Lineage (GTDB taxonomy): Bacteria > Patescibacteriota > Minisyncoccia > Phycocordibacterales > JACOZG01 > CAYUVV01. Next base: position 5,283 of record CAYWTW010000008.1, read on the forward strand.
GCTCCGTTTTTTGGCCAATCCTCATCCGGCGGAAGTTAATTTGCGAACGATTTTGGCTAATCATATTTTAATCGACTTGCCGAACGTCATTATTACTCCGCATAATGCTTTCAATACGTGGGAGGCCCTGCAGAGAATTCTCGATACAACCGTAGCCAACATCGCTGGTTGGCTGAAGGGAGCGGTGATCAACGAAGTCAAAGTTTGACATGACTGCCTCGGCTCGTCTGAATAATTTAGTCGCGCGAACCATTCTTGATTCGCGGGGCGAACGGACGCTGGAGGTAGAGTTGCGAGCTGGCGGTGAACGGACTGTTGCTTCCGTTCCCGCCGGCCGTTCCCGCGGTCGGCGGGAGGCGGCCGTTTTGCCAGCGGACGAGGCGGTAACGTTAATCAATGAAACGATCGCCCCAGCTCTCCGCGATCAAAAACTGGATTTAATGTTTTTAGACAACCGCTTGTTAACTTTAGACGGCACGGCCGACAAAAGTCGTTTGGGCGGCAATACTACGCTCGCGGTCTCGTTGGCTGTGGCGCGTCTGGGCGCGCGCTTGGCTAATCAGCCTTTATGGCGATATTTGGCCAATTTGGCCGGAACTAAACCGGCGACGCCTCGCCTGCTCGCCAACCTAATTAACGGCGGGGTTCATGCCGGCAGTCAGCTCCAGCTTCAAGAATTTATGGTAATTCCGCCTCGCCTTCCGCTCTCGAGGGCGATAGGTATCGTGGTTCGAGTTTATCAAGTTTTGCGAGCCGGACTGCTTAGTCGTTTTGGGCCGATGTCGGTTAATTTAGGCGACGAAGGCGGCTTTGCGCCGCCGTTGCGAGACGATCGATTGCCCTTAGGTCTGATTCGTTCCGCGGCCGCAGCGGCCAATGTGGGCGAGATCGATTTGGGTATCGACGCGGCCGGTAGCAGTCTCCGGATTAAACCCCACGCGCTCCGCGAGCTTTACGATCAACTAATTCGAGATTATCAGCTCTGGTATTTAGAAGATCCTTTTGCCGAGGATGATTTGGAGAGTCATGCCGAGATTTTGACCAATTATCCTCGCGGGCCACTAATTGTCGGAGACGACCTGACTGTCACCAATGCTCGCCTAATTGAGGCTGTGGCCATTGCCCGGGCGGCCAATGGCGTTATCATCAAACCCAATCAAGTTGGCACTTTGACCGAAACTTTTCAAGCCGTGGCCGCGGCGCGAGCCCATGGCTGGCAGGTTTTTGTCTCCCATCGTTCGGGCGAGACGAACGACGATTTTATTGCTGATTTGGCTTGCGCCATTGGTGCCACGGGCTTCAAGCTCGGAGCGCCGGCGCGCGGCGAGCGGATAGCTAAATATAATCGTCTATTAATGATTGAACGGGAAGGTTTAGAATTATGACATCGCGCCACAAAGGTTTTGGTTTATTTGGTTTGCTCATCACTCTGGCCATTATTAGTTTTTTATTTTGGTCTGGGTGGCGGGCGCTGTCTTCAGCCGGTCTCGGCTTGCCCGGCGCCGGCCAGACGCCGCTGGGCGAATACCTGCCGGCGATTGACGCGGCGCGCGGCGCGCGAGACTTAATCGAGCAACATTCCGCCCCGGGCCGTTAGTTATCCACTTCGGGGATTTGCCAGGTTATTTTTATATACTTAAAATAAATATGGATTTACTTTAGCTCTCCTACCTCCCCCCTCGGGTGCGCTACCGTCCAGGACTGGATACGGTGGCGCATTTTTTTGTGTTAGAATTCTAAAATGACTAGAAGTTTTAGCCACGGCGCTTATTTGCGAAACTTTATTTTTGGCGTGGAAGATAGTTTGGTCTCCACGGTTGGCCTAATTTCTGGAGTGGCCGCGGCCGGTTTAGAACAGTCTTCGATTATCGTGTCGGGTTTAGTGCTCATTTTTGTCGAGGCTTTTTCGATGGGGGTGGGTAGTATTTTGTCAGACAATTCCGTCCGTGAATATGAGAATCAGCGCGAGATCTCGCTTGCCGCGTCGTGGTGGGGCGGCGTCATCATGTTTGGGTCCTATTTTGTGGCCGGCTTCGTGCCATTAACTCCTTATTTGTTTGGCGAAGCTGGTTCGGCTTTCTATGTTTCGATTGTTTTGTCTCTTGCCGCTCTTTTTGGTTTGGGTTTGCTTAGCGCCCACTGGTCGCGCACTAATTATCTGCGTCAAGGCGTAGAAATGTTTTTAATCGGCGGAGTGGCTATTCTCTTGGGGGTGGCGGTTGGCCGTTGGTTGGCGTAGACTGCTGTTTGATGGATGGACGAGCCAAAATCGCGGCGTTGATTCAGGCCGAACGGCGTCGTCAGCAACGGGTAATTAACCTGATTGCTTCGGAGAATTACGTTTCCCGCGAGGTTTTGCGGGCGCTTGGCTCCGAACTCAATAATAAATATGCCGAAGGCTATCCCGGCCGCCGTTATTACGGCGGAAACGAGGTTGCCGATCAGATAGAAATTTTGTGCCAAAAACTGGCTTTGAAATTATTTCATCTTCAGTCGGCCGATTGGGCCGTTAACGTCCAACCGCTTTCCGGCTCGCCGGCCAATCTGGCCGTGTATTTGGCCCTAGTTCCGCCCGGCGAAAAAATTATGGGTTTGGCGCTTGATCACGGCGGTCATTTGACCCACGGTCACGGAGTCTCGATTACCGGAAAAATTTGGCGGCCGGTGCCCTACGCCGTTAATCGCGAAACCGAGCAATTAGATTACGAGGAGATAGAAAAGTTGGCGCGGCTCGAACGTCCGCGTCTAATTGTCGCTGGTTACACGGCTTATCCGCGAGTGATTGACTGGCTCCGCTTTCGGAAAATCGCCGACGCGGTGGGTGCCCATTTGATGGTCGACTTGTCGCACGTGGCCGGTTTGGTGGCTGGTGGTGTTTACCCCTCGCCGTTCCCGCACGCCGACGTGGTGACGACCACGACGCACAAAACTTTGCGCGGACCGCGGGCCGCTCTGATTTTTTCCCGCCGCGCCGGGGAATTGGATAAAAAAATTGATAAGGCGGTTTTCCCCGGTCTGCAGGGTGGCCCGCACCTCAACCAGATTGCCGCCGTGGCGGTGGCGTTGGCCGAGGCCAGCCGGCCAGAATTCAAAAAATATGCTCGACGGGTGGTTAAAAACGCCAGGATTCTAGCTTCCGGATTTGAGCGTTTGGGTTGGCGCGTGGTCGCCGGAGGCACTGATTCTCATTTGCTCCTTCTCGACACCTGGCAAGCCGGTCGGGGAATCGGCGGTCGCGCGGCGAGCGAGCGTCTTGAGCGGGCCGGAATTATTGTTAATAAAAACGCCATTCCGTTTGACGCGCGTTCGCCGGCGGATCCGTCCGGCATTCGTTTGGGGACCGCGGCCGAAACCACGCGTGGGAAAACCGCGGCCGATTTTGTTAAAATCGCGCGACGGATTGACCAAATTTTACGCGATGACCAAAAATAAATCTGGTCGGCTGATCGTGATTGACGGCATTGATGGGGTCGGCAAGGCCACCCAGATCGAGCTTTTGGCTGGACGTCTCCGGCATCAGAAATTCAAGGTTGAGACTATTGATTTTCCGCGTTATTACGACAATTTGTTTGGCAAACTAATTGGCGAATGTCTGGCGGGGGAGCATGGTGATTTTTTGGCTCTTGACCCGCGCATTGCCTCGGCCCTTTACGCCGCCGACCGTTATGAATCTAAAAAACAAATCGAGAGCTGGCTCCAACGCGGTCGCTTGGTGTTGGCTGATCGGTACGTGAGCGCCAATCAGATTCATCAGGGAGGCAAGATTGATGACCCGCGCGCCCGAGCGCAATTTCTTCGCTGGTTGGATGAGATGGAATATGGCGCTTTCGGCCTGCCGCGGCCGGATTTGATAATTTATCTCGATTTGCCGGCGGAGATGAGTCAAAAGCTTTTGCTCGAAAAGCGCCGGAGTGCTTTTTTGAGTTACAAAAAACGTTACGCCGGAGGTGGTGTTGATCAGGCCGAAGACAATCCGACGCATCTGGAAAACGCACGCCAAAACGCGCTTCGTTTGGTGGCCGAGAACAATAAATGGGTGCGTATCAATTGCGCGCCCGAAAACAAACTCCTAACCAAGGCTGAAATCCATTTGGCGATTGCCGAGGCCATTGAGCGAGAGACCGGGCTCGACTTGGGCAATAACTACCATTGACAAATCCGCGTTGTTTGTGCTAGTGTTCGGATGGATTGCTTTTTGAGAGAATCGAGATGTTCCCAGTTGTGGTTTCAGATATTTTACCCTTTTTGAGAAGGAGGCGGTATGATGTTCGCCTTGCTCCTTTTGGCGGCGTCTTTTGTTGTTTTTGGCGTCATAGAAATGATCGAGGCCGTTTTGGTCTCCACGACAAAAGACCCGCTAAGGCTATGTAAATTTGTGTTTGGAATCATAACCTTGTTGGCGGGAGTGGTTTTGTTGTGTATCACTCTGCCCAGAGTTTTCGAAGATGTTTTGTAGTTGTCAGCTGTTTCCGCCCCCGCTCGCCTCGTCGGCGAACGGGGGCTTTTGTGTTATATTAACGGCCGAAATGACAGGGAAAGAGAATTTGGAACCGCCAGCCGGAAAGTCCGATATCGCCAAAAAAGAGGAGGAGACTCTCGAATTTTGGCGACGGGAAAAAATTTTTGAGCAAACTCTGGCCAAGTCGGCGCCTAGGGGCAAATTTGTTTTCTACGAGGGCCCGCCAACGGCCAACGGCCGGCCGGGCATCCACCACTTGGCCGCCCGCGCCTTCAAAGACGTCATTCCGCGTTTTCGAACGATGCGGGGTTATCACGTGCGGCGTAAGGCCGGCTGGGACACCCACGGCTTGCCAGTGGAACTCGAGGTGGAGAAAGACCTGGGTCTGAAAACCAAAAAAGAAATTGAAAATTTCGGCGTGGCCGCTTTCAATCAGTGTTGTCGCGAAAACGTCTGGAAGTATCGCCGCGAGTGGGAACGTTTTACCGAGCGGATTGGTTTTTGGCTTGACCAAACTAACGCCTACGTTACTTACCAATCGGAATATTTAGAAACAGTCTGGTGGATTTTAAAGCGGGTGGCCGAGCGCGATTTGCTCTACCGTGGTTACAAAGTCTTGCCGTGGTGCCCGCGTTGCGGGACGGCGCTTTCGAGCCACGAAGTGGCGCAGGGTTATAAGGAAGTAGAGGATCCGGCCGTGTTTGTTAAATTTAAAGTTAAAAACCCGACCCGTCACGGCTTACCCGATAACACTTTTCTCGTCGCGTGGACGACGACGCCGTGGACTCTCCCCGGCAACGTGGCCCTCGCTGTGGGAGAGAAGGTGGAGTACGCGCTCGTTGAGTATAACGGTGAGAATTTTATTATGGCTGCGTCGGCAGGCGAGAAAATGAGGTCCTCGGTTCTCCTCGCTTCCGGCTCGGCCAGACCATCATTTTCTCGCCTGCCGACTGCGCAATTGCTGGGTCTGGCATACGAACCACTGTTTGATTTTCCTCAACTTCAAAACGAAAAATCGCATCGCGTGTACGCGGCCGACTTCGTCACGACCAGCGAAGGGACGGGGATTGTGCATACCGCGGTGATGTATGGCGCCGACGACTTCGTGTTGGGGCAAAAGATCGGTTTGCCGTTGGCTCACTTGGTCGCCGAAGATGGAACTTTTGTCGAGGGAACGCCTTGGGCGGGGCAATTCGTTAAAAAAGCCGATCGGGCGATCGCGGACGACTTGCAAAAGCGAGGTTTGCTGTTTCGAGAAGAAGTTTGCCGGCACACCTATCCGTTTTGCTGGCGCTGCAAAACGCCGCTCATCTACTACGCTCGCGATTCGTGGTATATCAAGATGACGGCTCTCAAGGCCGATTTACTGGCCGCGAACGAGACAATTAATTGGGAGCCGGAGCACTTTAAGCGCGGTCGTTTCGGCGAGTGGCTAGCCGAAGTCAAGGATTGGGCCATCTCGCGCGAGCGTTATTGGGGGACGCCTTTGCCGTTCTGGTTGCCGGTTGGCGAAAAAAGTGAGTTAACCAAACCGGTGGTGATTGGTTCGTTGGCCGAGCTCAAAAAATACACCAAGAAATCCGGTAATCGTTATTTGGTGATGCGCCACGGCGAGGCGGAAAATAACGTCAAAGATTTGTTGAGTTCTCGGCCGGATAACCCCCATCACTTAACTGAACGCGGCCGTGAACAGGTTGAATCGACGGCCAAAAAATTGCGGGCCGAAAAGATCGATTTGATTGTTAGTTCCGATTTTGTGCGAGCGCGCGAAACGGCCGAGCTGGTGGCTAAGGGTTTGGGCTTAGATAAAAGCAAAATCATGTATGATCGCCGATTAGGCGAAGTTAATCATGGCGATTTGAATGGCCAATCAGTCGGAGTTTATCACCAGTTTTTTAAAACTCCGGTCGAATATTTTTCTAACAAATTGCCCAACGGTGAGAGTTTCGCCGACGTTAAGCGCCGCATGGGCGATTGTTTGTACGAATTGGAAAAACAACATATCGGCAAAACAATTTTGTTGGTCACGCACGAAAGCCCGAGCTGGCTTTTGTTCGCCGCCGCGGCAGGAGCGGACATTGACGAATCGTTAAAATTGCGCGGCGACGATGACGATTTTCTCAAAAACGCCGAGGCGCGAGAGCTCGATTTTATCCCTTTACCGCACAACGCCGACTATGAGTTTGACCCGCATCGGCCATTTATCGACGAGCTTAAATTGGTTGACGAAGCGGGTCGGGAGTTAAGGCGCGTTTCGGAAGTGTTGGACGTTTGGTTTGATTCCGGCGCGATGCCTTGGGCGCAAGACGGTTACCCGGCGTCGGGCCGAGAACCTCTGTACCCCGCCGATTACATTGCCGAAGCGGTGGACCAAACGCGCGGTTGGTTTTATACCCTGCTTGCCATTGGGGTGTTGCTTGGCCGTGGTTCGCCCTACAAAAACGTTGTCGTGCTCGGTCACTTGTTGGATAAACACGGCAAAAAAATGTCGAAGTCCATCGGCAACGTCGTCGATCCGTGGCTGATGATGGATCGCTACGGTGTCGATGCCTTGCGTTTTTTGATGTACAGCGTCGGCTCGCCCGGCGAGCCGAAAAATTTTGACGAGCGTTTGGTTGATGAAGTTGTCAAAAAGGTCAGAAACCCGCTGATTAACACGGTCTCGTTTTACAATTTGTATTGCCGAGATTTACCAACCGCGTCGTCAAAAAGTTTGGAAGTCGCCGATAACGATCACCCGCTCGATTTTTGGTTGAGAGCTCGCCGCCGCCAATTGGTGCTTGACGTGACTGCTGATTTGGAAAATTATCGGATTACTGAAGCGTCGCGCCGCCTGCGAGATTTCGTGGCCGATCTGTCGCAGTGGTATTTGCGTCGTTCTCGCGATCGTTTGCGCGCTGGTCTAGGTCTGGAACGGGTTCGGGCGGCTGCTCTGTTTCGCTCCACGCTGGAAGAGCTGGCTCGGCTTCTGGCCCCGCTGACGCCTTTTTTGGCCGAAGAGGTTTATCAGGCGGTGCGCGCTGATTCGTCTCCGCTTAGCGTTCATCTCTGCGATTTTCCGTCGGCGGCTTTCGAAGCGGATGATGAGCGTTTGATTGCTTTGATGAATGAGGCGCGGCAGTTGGTTTCGCTCGGATTGGAGGCGCGAGAACTGGCCGCGGCGCGCGTTCGCCAACCTCTGGCACGCGTGGTTTTCCGCGATCAACCCGGTGGCTGGCCTTCGGCCGACGAGAATTGGCGTCGTCTAGTCGCTGAGGAATTGAACGTTGGGCGGGTTGATTTTGATTCTAAATTATCGTCGGCGGTTTGGCTGGATACCGCGCTTACGCCGGAGCTTCGGGCGGCGGGTATAATCCGTGAGCTAGTTAGACAGTTCCAGACCGAACGCAAGTTGAAGCGGTTCCAGCCCGGCCAATTGGTCGCCGCGGTCTTAACCGGTCCGCCGGAGGTTATTGACTTGGCCCGCGCCCGCGCGGATGAACTTAAGCGGCTGGTCGCGCTCTCGAGTCTCGATTGCCGTTTGGGAGACAAATTAAAAATCGATTTAACGCCATAACGTGGTCCGATCTTATGTCGCATCATCGTTATCAATGGCCGGCCATTGTCTTGGGTCTGGAACCCTCGCGGGAGTCAAGTGGAATGGCGATTCTGCTGACGCGAGATCGCGGTTTGATCTGGGCCTTGGCACAAGGCGTACGTCTGCCACAGGCGAAATTGCGCCCCTTTCTCCAGCCGTTTACTCATGCTCGGGTGGAGCTCATCCGTGGGCGCGAATGGTGGCGGGTCGTGGGGGCGGAAGCCGGCGATTTTTCCTATCACGGGTTTTCCCCGCCGGCCAAAGTTTTGTTAGCTCGGGTATTTAATTTATTGCGACGTCTACTGCCGGCGGAAGGCGGACCACCGGCGGTGTTTGACGAATTGTGGCAAGCCGGCCGATGGCTGAACTCATCATCCGGTGCCTTGGTCTGGGATGACTTCGAATTAGTTTTAGTGGCGCGGCTCTTGCATCATTTGGGCTATTTACCAGTGACTCGCTTAACTAGCCGATCGGTGCTTGATCTCGCCGGGCCAGAACAGTTTGCCGTTTCGTCGTCGACCGATTTTCCGCGCCAACAAATCTTGTTGGCCGTTAACGAATCTTTGGCTAACAGCCATCTTTGATTCGTGCTATAATCGAGTCCAATCGTGTCTGCTATGTCTCGGGAGGAAGAACGTTTATGGAGCGCTCGAGAGCGCCTATATCACCGTCAAGCGCCAGATAATTTGAATTTGTCACGCGCGCGGTTTCGCGCACGGGCTGGGGAAACCGAAACCAGTAATTGGGATGGCTCGCGCGCGCGGACCGAGAAAAGATCTTTACGTGGCGGTCGGCCGTGGCGTTGGCTCTTGGTTTTTTCCGTCGCCTTTTTTGTTGTTGCTACGGTTTGGGCGGTAATTGTATTTTGGGACGGCGGTCGTCTGGTCTCGTCTGGGAATATCGAATTGACGGTCACCGGCCCGCGAGAAGTTGGGGCTGGTGAAGAGGCGTCTTGGGCGGTCACGTTGACCAATCGCAATCACGCGCCGATCGAATCAGTTTTTTTGATCGTCGAGTATCCAGCAATGAGCCGCTCGTTTACTAGTGGTACCAACACCTCGTTGACTCGGGAACGGATTAGTTTAGGCACTCTGGCCGCGAGTGAAGTTAAAAAGCAAACTTTGCGCGCGATCGTTTTTGGTGAATTGAATAGCGTTCAGGTTATTCGCGTAGCGGTAGAGTATCGCTTGTCTGGCTCGAACGCGATTTTTGACCGCTCGGCCGAAGCCTCGTTTCTCATCTCTTCTACCCCGCTTAGTCTAAAAGTAGAGCTGCCGGAATCTTTGGGTAGCCAACAGGAAGTTGTGGGACGCCTGGAGGTTGGTTCCAACAGCGAATCGGTTTTGACCGGCATTAGCGTGGCCGTCGAATACCCTCCTGGTTTTATTTTCCGTTCGGCTGACCCCGCGCCGGTAAATGGTTCCAGTCTTTGGCGCCTTGGTGATCTGGCGCCGGGCGGTCGCCGGACGATTACTTTTCGTGGAACCTTGTCTGGCCAAGATGGCGATCTTAAAGCTTTTCATCTAGCGGCCGGCGTGGAGGCGTCATCTCCTTCGATTGGTGGCGAAGTTTTGGCCGTGATTTACGACTCGTACGTTCAAGAAGTTGAAATTAGCCGACCCTTTATTTCTTTGTCTGTATTAGCTAACGGGCAAACCGGTTCGGAGGTGATCATTCCCCTCGATGAGTTGGTGCGAATAGATTTAGCTTGGGCCAATAATTTGCCTGATGAAGTGAGCGCCGGTGAATTGGTGGTCCGTCTTGATGGCCAGATTTTAGACCGCCGGTCGGTTAACGTGAATAAGGGTTTTTATCAGTCAAATACCGATCAAATTACCTGGAATCGTCAAACCTTACCAGAACTTGAGCGTCTGCCGGCGGGAGGTAGCGGCAAAGCCAGTTTTAGTTTGACGACGGTTGATTGGGGGAGTTTGCGTTCTTTGGGCGCGGGTTTGTCGTCATCTGATATTAAGTTGACCGCCAGTTTTCGAGGTCGGCGTCTGGCCGCCGGAGGGAAGACGGAGACGGTTGAGCAGACCGAGGAGTTGATTTTGAAAACCAAAACCGTTCTTCAGTTGTCGGGCCAGTCTTGGCAGCGCGGTGGGCCGTTTGCCAATGCCGGCCCCGTGCCGCCTCGCGTCGGCGAGGAAACGAGCTACGCGATTTCTTTGGCGGTGATTAATGCTCTGAACGACGTGACTGACGGGCAGGTGAGCGCCACTTTACCACCCTACGTTCGGTGGTTGGGGTCGGTTTCGCCCTCCTCGGAGACGGTAACCTTTGATGAAGAGACCGGTCGAGTCATTTGGGATCTTGGCACGATTGAAGCCGGGACTGGTCTGGCGAGCGCAACGCGCGAAGTGTTTTTCCGCGTCGCTTTTACTCCTAGTTTGAGTCAGGTTGGGGCGACGCCGGTGATTCTCACTCAACCGATTTTGACCGGTTATGATCAGGTGGTACGAGAAAATTTGAGTCATGAGGGTCGCAATTTGACGATCGATACCAGTGATTCGGAAGCACGGTTGGGGGATGATAAGGTGGTTGAATAAATTTTATGGATAAGATGGAAAAAATTGTGGCTTTGGCTAAACGACGCGGTTTCGTGTTTGCTGGCTCCGATATTTACGGCGGTTTGGCTGGAGTTTGGGATTATGGCCCGCTCGGCTGGGCTCTAAAACGCAACTTAGAACAAGCTTGGTGGCGGCGGTTTGTGGAGTCACGCGATGACGTTTGGGGGCTCGAATCAGCAATTTTAATGAGCGGCCGAGTGTGGGAGGCGAGCGGCCACGTGGGCGGTTTCGCCGATCCGTTGGTCGAGTGCCAAGCTTGCCGAGAACGATTTCGCGCCGACCAGGTGGAGAAAAAGTGTCCGGCTTGCGGCGGTGAATTTGGTCCGGCTCGGCAATTCAACATGATGTTTAAGACGACGGTCGGCGCGGTGGAGACGAGTGAGGCTATGGCCTATCTGCGACCCGAGACGGCCCAGGGGATGTTCGTTAATTTTAAAAATTTTCTCGACGCCTATCATCCTAAATTGCCGTTTGGTTTGGCGCAGGTTGGCCGAACCTTCCGCAACGAAATCGCGCCGCGCGATTTCTTGTTCCGAACTCGGGAGTTGGAAATTATGGAGCTCGAATATTTTGTCGCTCCGAGCGAGTGGGAACACTGGTTCGCTCATTGGCTGGAGGAAACCCGCGCTTGGTTCGCGGAGCTTGGTTTTGGCCAAGACGATATCAAAGAGATTGAGGTGCCAGCGGGGGAGCGGGCGCATTATTCGTCGCGCACCATTGATTTTCAATTCCAATTTCCCGCGCGGTTTGACGAGATCGGTGGCCTGGCTTACCGTTCCGACTTCGATTTGAAGAGTCATGAGGCGGCGAGCGGTTTGGAGTTGCGTTACGTTGATCCCCAAACCGGCGAGAAGGTTTTGCCTCACGTCATTGAACCGACCTTCGGTTTGGGTCGTCATGTTTTGGCCGTGCTTGCCAAGGCCTATGATGAAGATGAATTGGGCGGAGAGCCGCGCGTGGTTTTGCGCTTACCCGTTCATTTGGCGCCGATTCGCGCGGCGGTTTTCCCATTATTGAAGAACAAACCCGAGCTGGTGACCAAAGCTCGGGAAATTTATAGCGCGCTAAAAAAAGTCGTGCCGGCGATTGTTTGGGACGACAATGGCAATATCGGCAAACGTTATCGCCGACAGGACGAAATCGGCACGCCGTGGTGCGTGACGGTCGATTTTCAAACTTTGGAAGATGGCAGTGTCACGCTCCGCGCTCGCGACACTGGCACGCAGGAGCGAGGGACGTTTGACGAAATTGCGCAAAAAGTTTTATAATCCCTAACAATGGAATTAAAAATTAGCACTTCCAGCATCATTAAGGTCTTGGCGGTCTTGGTTGCAGCTTATGCCATTTTTCTGATTCGTGATTTGGTTCTGGCTTTGATTGTCTCGGTAGTAATTGCCGCGGCGGTTAATCCGTTGGCGCGCTGGCTTAACCGTCTACGGATTCCCCGGGTCCCAGCCGTATTGTTAATTTATCTGTGCGCTTTCGGTTTGATTGCCGGCCTCTTGCCCTTCTTTATCGCTCCGGCCTTGTCCGAACTGGTGAATTTGTTGTCGACCCTGCCAAGTCGATTGGAGAGTTTGCCGGTGGCCGCCGGTCTTTCCGACTGGTTTAATTCTTTTTCAGATAATTTGCCGCTTAATAATTTGCCCGCCGATTTGCGGGAATCGGTGGCTGGTATTTCCAGTAATCTCTTGCAGGCCGCCAGTGCTATCTTCGGCGGCTTTTTCAGCTTTATCTTGATTGTGGTTTTGTCCTTTTATCTGGCGGTTCAGCCGAACGGCATCGAAAATTTTTTACGAATTCTCGCTCCGCTTGGTCAGGAGCGATATGTTGTCGATCTCTGGCGGCGCGCGGAGAAGAAGATTGGTTTTTGGATGCAGGGCCAGTTGTTGCTCGGGCTCTTGGTTGGCATTATCGTTTATCTTGGTCTGACCATTTTGGGCGTTCGCTATGCTTTGGTCTTGGCCATGCTCGCTGCCATTTTCGAGCTGATTCCGATTTTTGGTCCGGTGTTGGCCGCCGTGCCGGCGGCGGCCATCGCCTTTTCAGAAAATTTGACTCTCGGCTTTTTGGTAATCGGTTTGTACGTCATCATCCAGCAATTCGAGAATCATCTGCTTAGCCCGCTTGTCGTCAAAAAAATGGTCGGCGTGCCGGCGATCGTCGCGATCTTGGCTTTAATTATCGGTGGTCAATTGGCTGGATTTTTGGGGATTATCGTCTCCGTGCCTTTGGCCGCGGTGGCGCTCGAAATTTTGGCCGACCTCGAAAAGCGTCGGCCGGAAGGGGAGCGCGTTAAATTTGGCTAAACGTTATTTTACCACCACTCTGCCCTATCTCAACGCCGATCCCCATATCGGTTTTGCTTATGAGTTGGTGTTGGCCGATAGCGTGGCTCGGGCGGCGCGTTTGGCGGGCAATGAGGTTTTTTTAAACACCGGCACGGACGAGCATGGTTTGAAGATTGCTCGCAGCGCCGCCGCGGTTGGTTTGGCGCCCCAGGTCTTCGTTGATGAAAAAGTCGGTCGTTTCCGAGCGCTGCTGCCCGCGCTTGGCGTCATGGCCGAGACTAATTTTATCCGGACGACCGACGCTCATCACGTCGCCGCCGCGGGCGAGTTTTGGCGGCGGGCCGCCGCCGCGGGCGATATTTATAAGCAGAACTATTCACTCAAGTACTGTGTTGGTTGCGAGTTGGAAAAAACCGAATCAGAGCTGGCCGCCGGCCGCTGCCCGCTCCATCCCCGTTTGGAAATTGAGGCCATTACCGAAGAAAATTATTTTTTCAGATTTTCTAAGTACCGGGACCGTTTGTTGAAGTTCTACGACGAGCATTCGGATTTTGTCGTTCCGAACACGCGTTTTAAAGAATTGCGCGCCTTTGTTGCGCGTGGTTTGCAAGATTTTAGCGTTTCTCGTCTGCGCGCCAAGGTGCCGTGGGGCGTGCCCGTCCCCGACGATCCGGAGCAGGTGATGTATGTCTGGTTCGACGCCCTGGTTAATTATGTGGCGGCGATTGGTTGGCCGGTTGACCAAAATAAATTTAATGAGTGGTGGCCGGTCGTCCAGTTCGCGGGCAAAGATAATTTGCGCCAGCAGGCGGCGATGTGGCTGGCGATGCTGATGTCGGCTGGTTTGCCGCCGCCGCGGCAGATTGTGATCCACGGCTTCATCACGAGCCAGGGTCAGAAGATGAGCAAATCGCTTGGTAACGTGATCGACCCGTTCGCGCTGGTCGAGGAATACGGCACCGAAGCCGCGCGTTATCTTTTGCTCCGGCACGTCAACCCGTTTGAAGATACCGATGTAACGCTCGAAAAACTTAAGGAGTGGTATAACGCCGGGCTGGCTAATGGTCTCGGTAATTTGGTCAGCCGGGTGATGAAGATGGCGGTTACTTACAACGTTCGCATTCCAAACCCGCAAGATATCAACATTCCGCTCTCTGTCATTCAGACATTTTCAAAAAATTTTGAGTCCAATAAAGCGCTCGATGAAATTTTTGTTAGAATTGCTGTGTCCGACCAGCTGATACAACATAAGCAACCTTTCGTACTAGCAAAAAGCAATCTTCTCGAAGCTCAAAAAATTGTTCAAGCGTTGTTATTGTGGCTTTGGCAAACTGCATTTTTGCTCACTCCTTTTATGCCCCAAACGGCCCAAACCATCCAAACTCTCATTGCCCAAAACCAAACGCCCGAAAAGCCCCTGTTTTTGAGGGTAAATACTCGGTCTTGACTTTTTTCTCGCAATATGCATATAATATGGAGGTTCCTTGACATTTTTCGGTTGGCTGAAGTCCCGAGGCGTTCTTGGGATGAGAGCTGACCGACACGCAGGAGGTTTGATTGTGGCCAAGAAGCAGAATGTGCCAGCGATTGTCAGTGGTATGGGCGTGGCCTTGGCTTTGGTGGACGGTATCACCAAACGAGTTCGTCGTCTGGGCGGCACAGATAAGGACATCCATCGTCTGGTGACCGATGCTGGGGCTGCGACGTTGGACCAAATCGCCGCTCTGATTGTTGGCAAGGGGGAGACGGAGGCGACGAGAGCGG
>CAYWTW010000009.1:0-18978 GCA_964461325.1 uncultured Candidatus Saccharibacteria bacterium
TCGAGCTTGTTTTGGATCCTTGCCGGCGGATTGGTTTCCAATCCGCCGGCTTTTTGTCTTTAGAATTTAAAATCTGTTAAAATATTGTCGGATAGTAGGCGAAGCGTTTCCGGCCACCGGCTTGAAACTGCCAAATTCCGAAACCGGCTGTCTGCAGAATGACCGCGGGTACACCTTCGGTCAGCGCCAGCGCCGGTTTCTAAAAAATGAAATACACTTGGTGCCAATATTTGGTGGAGTTTATCCTCCCAAATTAGATACAACCCGAAGGCCATTTTCTGGAATTCAACGGGTGGTGGATTGGATGATTGTTGGCATGTTGGTTCGGTCTGGGTTAACCCGAACGGCAACCGCAGGGTGTCTTATCTCGACGAGAACTCGGGCAAGCGCGGGCTTTACCTCAACCAGTACGACAACGAGTGGAATGAGCACTGCCGGTTCCTTGGCCGCCGCAACTGGTTTCATTCTCCCGTCCTATTTTTGGATGGGAGTTTCTTTTTCTGTTTTACGAATCCAACCACCCAATTGTCGGCCAATCTCGTCTAGCGGTTCGCTTAGTAATGTGAACCATTTTGTTTCCAATGCCTCTACTTCCCAAGCTGTTTGGAGAATGAATTTCAGTAAACCCAATTTTGTGTCGGCATTAATTAGCAGGTTTAATTTACGACTTCCGCCGGAAAATCTCGCCAAGAAAATGGATTCTAAAATCTCCAAAAACAACAAATCAATTTTCTGTGCGAGAGTATATCTGGATTTTTGCGGAAAATTGGGTAAATATTTTTGCCACAATTTGTACGCCCCAGAGAGTCGTTCAATAATTGGCAAACTCCTGCGGGGGGGGCTTAGAGGTTCAGATTTATGAAACGGCAATTGATTCATACCTACAACAATATCATCTCACCCGAAAACTTGCTCGGTGCCTGGCGCGAGTTTGCTCGTGGCAAGCACGGTAAACCTGATGTTCAAGAGTTTTCTCTCCGTCTGATGGACAACATCTTTCAACTTCATAACGAACTTAAAACTCAAACTTATCACCATGGCCATTATCATCATTTCCGCATCTGTGACCCCAAACCCCGCGATATCCACAAAGCTAATGTCCGCGACCGTCTTGTCCACCACGCCATCTATCGCGCTCTCTACTGGTTTTACCACCCGCTTTTTATCGCCGATTCTTATTCTTGTCGTCTAGGCAAGGGAACCCACAAAGCTCTTAATTGTTTCCGAGCGATGGCTTATCAAACCAGTCGCAACCACACTTGGACTTGTTGGGTCTTGCGAGGCGATATCAAACAATTTTTCGCGAGCATTGACCATCAAGTTTTACTCAGCTTGCTCTGTTCACGTATCCCAGATGTTCAAACAATCTGGTTACTTTCAGAGATTGTCGACAGTTTTCACTCTACTCAATCAGGCATCGGCCTACCTCTCGGCAATCTCACCTCCCAGCTTTTCGTAAATGTCTATATGAACGAGTTTGACCAGCTGGTGAAAACCAAACTCCGAATTAAGCATTACCTGCGTTATGCCGACGACTTCGCTATCCTCTTGCCCGACCGTGACTATCTAATTAATCTCATCCCCACACTCCAACAATTTCTTACCCAAAAATTAAAACTTACTCTTCACCCTCGCAAAGTCACTATCAAAACTGTTGCCTCCGGTGTTGATTTTTTGGGCTGGGTTCACTTCACTGACCATCGCGTTTTGCGGAGTGCCACGAGACGACGAATGATTAAACGTTTGACCGCCAATCCACAACCGGCAACGGCCGAGTCTTATCGGGGATTGCTTAAGTGGGGGAATGCGTATAAATTGAAAGAACAAATATTAACTTATTGATGACTCTCATCGACGCCCACGGGCATCTGCAGTTTAAACAATACGACGCCGATCGCGCGGCGGTCGTTGCGCGGGCGCGGGCGGCCGGGGTCGTGGGTATGATTAATGTTGGGACGGATATTATCGAGTCCGAGAAGGCGATTATCCTTGCCGAGCAAAATTCCGATATGTGGGCGACGGCGGGCATCCATCCCACCGAGCCGCCATTGCCGACTGATTGGGACGGTAATCTCAAACGTTTGGCCGTGTTAGCTCGGCATCCGCGCGTCGTCGGCATCGGGGAATGCGGTTTGGATTATTTTCGGCTCGGGCCAGACGGCGCGACGGAGAAAAAGATCCAGCGCGAACTATTGACCGCGCAAATTGATTTGGCCCTCGCTGTTGGCAAGCCACTGATGCTCCACTGCCGGCCGGCGAGCGGTGCGCTCGACGCTTACGAGGATTTGCATCAAATTTTTGAACGAGATTTTTCTTCTCAACTCGGGTCAATCTCGGCCAACGTTCACTTTTTCGTCGGGGATTGGCCACTCGCGGAAAAGTTTTTAGCGCTCGGGTTCTCCTTCTCCCTGGGCGGTGTGGTGACGATTACCGGCGATTACGATGAGGTGGCCAAGCGCTTGCCCGCCGAGCGTCTTTTATTGGAAACGGATTGCCCGTTCGTTGCGCCGGCGCCCTGGCGGGGCCAGCGCAACGAACCGGCTTATTTGTCGGCAATTGTCAAGCGTTTGGCGGAGCTCCGCGAGATGGAGGAAGTAAAGTTGGCCGAACAGACCACGGCCAACGCGCGGCACCTCTTCTCCCTTGCCTCTTTGGGCAATTTTTGTTAGCATCGTCGCGTGTCCGATTTAATTAATTACGAGATTAGTTTCTTGCTGTCGCCCCTGATTCCGACCGAAAAGGTGGAGGCGGAGCTCGCGTCAATTGTTGGCGCGTTAGTTACTGCCGCTGGTGGCAAGCTGGCGAGTGATCTTTTCCCGACTAGACTGCTCACTTTGGCTTATCCGGTCTCGCGGCGTCAGGGTCAGGCGCGGCAGACTTTTACCAGCGCTTATTTTGGTTCGGCTCGGTTTACCGCCGCGCCTTCGGCTATTCCCGATCTTGAGTCGCGTTGGCGTGACCAGGAAACAATTTTACGGTTTTTACTAATCGCGGTGCCGACGATTGCCCCGGCTAAAAACCGCGTCAAACCACCGCGTCAAACCGTCCCCGCGCCGACGGAAGATTTTGATAAAAAGTTAGATCGCGTGTTGGATTATGTATCTCAATAAAGCTCTGGTTTACGGTAATTTGACTCGCGACCCGGAGTTGCGCTCTTTGCCTTCTGGCGTTTCCGTCACGACCTTTGGCTTGGCCACTAATCGCGTCTGGAAGGATAAGACGGGGGCCAAGCAGGAAGATACCCAGTTCCACAATATCGTTGTTTTTGGCCAGCAAGCCAGCACTGTTGCCCAATATCTGCGGAAGGGGAGCACGGCTTTTGTTGAGGGGCGAATGCAGACCCGCAGTTGGGAGGGTCCTGACGGAGCCAAAAAATATCGAACGGAGATTGTGGCCGACCGCGTTCAGTTCGGCCCGCGCGGTGGTGGCGGCGAGAGCCGTTCGAGTGGCGCGGCTAATTCCGATGGCGCCAATCAGGTTGCCGCCGCGCCGGCCGACGGTGGCTCGCAGATCAATTATCCCGACGAGGCGATTAACCCCGACGACATTCCCTTTTAAACACCCCCAATCTTAAAATGAAAAATTGTCACTTTTGCACCAATAATCTAAACGGTGTTGACCACAAAGACCCGGAACTTTTGCGACGTTTTCTCGATAGTTATGGTCGGATTAATCCTCGCCGCCGCTCTGGACTGTGCGCCCATCATCAGCGCGCCTTAGCTACCGCCATCAAGCGGGCTCGTTTTCTGGCGCTGTTGCCTTTCGTTACCCAGTAACGCGCTCGACGTATTCACCGGTTTCGGTGTTGATCCGCAAGACGTCCCCTTCGTTCACAAACATGGGGACGTTCAATGTTAATCCGGTTTCCAACGTGACGCTTTTCGTGCCGCCCTGGACGGTGTTGCCTCGAACAGCCGGCGCGGCCTCTTTTACCTTAAGCTCCACCTTGATGGGGATTTTAATATCAATCAATTGCTCGTCGAAGGTTAGCAATTCCACGGTGCTGTTTTGTTTGGTATAGGGAATTTTGTTTTTGACTTGTTCGGCCGAAAGGGAAAAGCGCTTGGATTTATCATCTGCCTCGCAGAACCACGATTCACCGCGATTGGAATAAAGATAAATGACGGTTTTGGTTTCGATCGTCGCCTCCACCACCTTGTCGCTAACGGCGAAGGAGTGCTCCCGCACCGAGCCGGTAAGCAGGTTGCGCAATTTGGTAGCGTTCACCGGTTTGCGTTGTTGCTTGCGGAAGACGTGCGCCGAGAGCACTTCGTAGGGGTCGCCATCAAGCACGATGTATTTTTTGGGTTTAATCTCATTATAGTCGAGCATGGCCGCTATGCTAGCTCTAATTAACGATTTTGTCTATCGGCCTTTTTGTGACCTTTTTCCCCTCGGGAGCGTTGTAATAGATGAAGGGTCGAATTATTATTAGTTTAAATGATGAAAAACGAAGAAAAGCTGGCTCCCGGTCCGACGAGCGATGAGGAGATAATAGTCTTGGCACTCAAGACACCCTCAAAATTCAAAGTCCTCCTCGACCGGCACGAGGCGGCTTTTCTTCGTTACGCTAAACGGTATTTGGACGCTGATGATGCTGATGACGCCGTGGCCGAGACTTTCATTAAAGTCTATCTGCACGCCAGCCAATTCGCCTCGTTTGGCGCTGGTTCGTTCCGGGCCTGGGCCTATCGCATTCTCAAAAATACGGTAGTTTCCATGGCTCGGGCCGAGCGGCGTCGCGGAGTAGTGGTGCCGCTCGGCAGCGTCGCGGAGGTTTTGAGCGACGCGCGGGCGGTGAGCGAGGAGGGGATGGGTTGGCGGGATTACGTGGCCCGCGTGCTCTACCGCCTGCCTCGTCAATTGTCGAGCGTCCTGCGCCGGCGTTTTTTCTCTGGCGAGAGTTACGCCGAGATCGCCGCGGCCGAAGGGATTTCGCTCGGAGCCGTCAAAATGCGCCTTCATCGAGCCAAACAAGAATTCAAACGCCTTAGCTATGAGTTTTGCCCCCACGAGTTTTAATCAGGCGCTGATGCGCCGGATTTATTTGATTTGGTTTTGCCGCTTATTGACGCGGCCTTTGGCGTTGCGCCTCGCTCTGCTTTTAATTGGCGTCCTAATCTCGGCCGCATTGGTTTCTTTGCCCAACGTTTTAAAAAATGCCCTGTCGAGCAGTAGTGGTTACGCGTTTCTGTGGAGCGCCTACGGCCAAACCGCTCTAACGGTTAAGGGCCTCGCGGCAGCGCTCGGCCTGTTAGCGGTTTGGATTTTGTGGGATTGCTTAACTTTTGCTAAGCGTTTAGTCGGCGCCCATCGCCGTTTTAATTTTTTTCACTAACTCGTTTCGGACGTCCTGATTTTCTTTAAGATAAGTTCGAGCCGCGTCGTAGCCGCGGCCCAGTTTTGTGTCGCCGTAGACGTAGATCCCTGACGATTTACTCATCAGTTTATGTTTTTCGGCCAGGGCCAAAATTTCTCCTTCGGGCGAGATGCCCTCATTATAGAGCACGTCGAATTCGGCTACCCGGAACGGGGGAGCGACCTTGTTTTTAACAACCTTCACGCGGACGCGATTGCCCACCACCTCTTCGCCTTTTTTAATCTGGGCTAGGCGACGGATATCTAACCGAACAGAAGAATAAAATTTAAGTGCTTTGCCGCCGGGCGTTGTTTCCGGATTGCCAAACATGACGCCGATTTGCATGCGGAGCTGATTGATAAAAATGACGATGGTTTTGCTCCGATCGACGATCGCCGTCATCTTGCGCAGAGCCTGCGACATCAGACGCGCCTGTTTGCCGACATGATGAGCGCCGATGTCACCCTCGATCTCGTCTTTAGGGGTAAGGGCGGCCACCGAATCGATGACGACGATATCGATCTTGCCGGTGCGGATCATGCTCTCGGCAATTTCTAGACCCTGCTCGCCGTAATCGGGTTGGGAAATGATTAATTCATCGGTTTTCACCCCGATTTTTTTAGAATATTCGGGGTCGAGAGCGTGTTCGGCGTCAATGAAGGCGCAAACCCCGCCCTGTTTTTGCGCTTCGGCAATCGCGTGGAGGGCCAAAGTAGTTTTCCCGGACGATTCCGGGCCAAACATCTCGATGACGCGGCCCCGGGGTAGGCCGCCAATGCCGAGCGCCAGGTCGAGACTTAAGGAGCCGGTGCTGATGGCCCCAACGCCGACCTTGGTCTTGCTCCCTAACTTCATAACCGCTTCTTCGCCAAACTTGGTTTGAAGGTTTTTTAGCACTGTTTCGATCCCGTCTTTTCGGGTTTCCTTGCTTTCACTAGTTTTTTTACTCATGGTTACTTTAAAACTAAGGTCCGGGTAATTTTGGTCTGGCGGCCAAATTTGTCTTCGGCCCACAACTCAATGAGGTTGTAGCCGGATTGAAGAATGACCGATTCGGAGAAGCGGCCGTTCTCACTGGTGAAGATTTGCCGACCGTTCAGATAAAGTTTGGCGATGCGGGCGGCCGTGCCGGCGACGGTTAGATGGTCGTCGCTCACGATCAGTCCGTCAGTTGGCGCTTCTAAGGTGATCTCTGGCCCGTGGATAAAGTCGCGGGTTGTCGAATAAGCGTAACCGCCGATCAGAGAAAAGAAAAGGACGGCGACGGCAATTTTAGTGGCGCGCGTTCTAAACATTGGTTTCTGGATTGGCGCCAGTTTCAGCGGCATAGACCTCTCGCGGTTTAGCCCCGTCGCCCGGGCCAATCACCCCGCGCTCTTCGAGCATGTCGAGCAGGCGCGCGCCGCGCGCGTAACCCACCTTGAGCCGCCGTTGGAGGAGGGAGGCCGAAGCTTTGCCGCTTTCGATCACGACGGCTCTGGCTTTCTGATAGAGTTCGTCATCGTCGCCGTCGTCAGCCTGCTCGAGGGTCTCTAGTTCGGCGGCTAGATTGGGTCGTCCGGCCTCAAGGTCGAGACTGGTTTCGATTTCGGCACTGCCGTGATATTGCTTGGCCAAGTGGTCGGCGACCCGCTTGACCTCCGTCTCGGAGATAAAGGCCGACTGGAGGCGGAGCGGTTTGGCCATCTCGCCCGACAAATAGAGGAGGTCGCCCGCGCCGAGCAATTTTTCGGCCCCAGCCATGTCGATAATGGTGCGAGAGTCAATTTGCGAGGCCACCTGCAGAGCGAGCCGAGAGGGGATGTTGGCCTTGATGAGACCAGTAATGACTTCCACCGACGGCCGTTGGGTGGAAAGCACCAGGTGAATGCCGACCGCCCGCGACATTTGGGCCAAGCGGACGACGGTGGCTTCGAGTTCGCGCGGATAGGCCGACATAATATCCGCCAATTCGTCAATGATAATAATCAGATAGGGGAGACGGTCGGGCAAATCATCCGTCCGGCCACTTTTGAGCGCGGGTTGCCAAATATTTTGGTGATAGGACTGAATATCACGGACGGCGCTTTGCTCGAGGATGCCGTAGCGACGCTCCATTTCGCCGATGGCCCATTTGAGATGGAGGATGGCGCGTTTGGCGTTGGTGATGACCGGCGCGAGGAGGTGGGGGATGGGATTGTAAACAGTGAGCTCGACCCGCTTGGGGTCAATCATCAAAAATCTTAGATTTTCCGGCGGATTGCGGAATAAGAGCGAAGCAATGAAGGTGTGGATAACTACGGACTTGCCCGAACCAGTCGCTCCCGCCACCAGCAAGTGTGGGGCCTTGGCCAAATTGGCAAAGTGGGGTTGGCCAGAGATGCCTCGCCCGAGCGAGATAAGCAGGGGGTGCGGCGATTCCGCGAATTCTGGCGTGGCGAGGAGCGAGGCGAGCCCCACCCGTGATTTGGTTTGATTGGGGATCTCAATGCCGACGAGCGAGCGGCCCGGGATTGGCGCTTCGATCCGGATAGGATGAGCGGCCAAGGCTAAAGACAGGTCGTTTTGCAGGCCGACGATTCGCGAGAGTTTGACGCCTTGGGCCGGTTTGAAGGCGTAGCGAGTAATCGATGGCCCGATCGAGACTTCATCCATTTCCACAACGATGCCAAAATTGGCGAGGGTTCGTTTAATGGTATTGGCATTGGCCTTGATGTCGCCGACACCCGGCTTACCACTATCGCGCTCGAGGAGCGCGAGCGGCGGCGGCACGAATTGGCCGCCGCCGCCAGCTTGGGCCAATTTGCGTCCGAGTGCCCGCCATTCATCTTCACTCGTGCTCGACGCGTTGGCGTTAGCCAGTCGCGGCGCGCGTTCCGGTCGGTGATTAGTCGATTCATCACTCGTCTCACTCCCCTCCTCGTCCTGACTCGTCGTGTCAGTTTCGTCGTCTTCGTTGGACGACGACTCACCCTCTCCCCCATTTGCCGCTTCGTCGTCCCCCGCCATTTTTCGTCGGCCCCAGCCGAAGAGAGATAAATCGAGCGACAATCTCGTTTCAAACATCATCACAATGGCAATGGCAAGCAGGGCGACGAGGATAATGACGCCGGCGTAATAATCGAAGAGTTTGATGATCGGCCAGGCAATCAATTCACCCACCCAGCCACCGCGCTCGCCGCCGAAGCTGACGGCGGCGAGCGCGAGAGTGGAGAACAGAAACAGAGCTCCGCCGATTAAGCGTGGGCCGACGAGATTGGGTCGGCTTGATTGGAAAAACGATAGGCCGAGCAATAAAGCCAAAGCCGGGAAAACGAAAAATCCGACGCCAAATACGGTCTCCAGCGAGCTATAAGCCAATTGCCCGGCCGTGCCAGCATAGTCGAGCCAGGAGAGCATTAAGAAGCCGAAAATCGCGAGCGAGATCACGGCCAAAATCGCGTGCCTGGCCTCCTCGCGGATGCTCGGCTCGCTTTGCCACCAGCGAGACATTATCCCGCGTCGACTGCCTTTTTTCTTACCCATTGCTTAACAGTTCCCTTTATTCTAACGCCCAGCCAATTAAATTCCATAAGGACTAGACAAACGCTCTGTCCTATATATAATAAAAGACAAATTTACTATGTCGGCAATAAAAGACATTGCAATTAAAGACAAGACCTTGGCCTTTAGATACTTTGTCTCTAAGGCCGAAAAGTTGACTACGGCGACCTATATCTTAACAGAGTCTTTGAAAGACGCCGAACCATTAAAATGGCGTTTACGCGACCGTTCGTTGTCTCTTTTGTCTGACCTTATGGCGCGGCAATTCAGTGCCGTGATTAATCGGACAGTCTTTGAGATTCTGTCTTTGATTGATTTGGCTTTGGCGGGTCGCTTGGTTTCGGAAGCCAATTTTAATATCCTGCGCCGTGAATACAGCGCTCTGCGGGAAGGTTTGGTGGCGGGTGATTACCAGACCGAAGATCTTGATTTTTCGGCCCCGTTACCCGAAAAAACCATTCGCTCACCTCAACCCGCCCCCTCCCTCCTTGCTTCTCGGCCTTTTTTGGCATCGACCGAGAACGCGCCGACCCGACCCGACCGCGTTAAGTTGATTACCGAGGTGATCCGCGGCAAGGGTTCCGCGCCGATTAAAGACATTGCCCAAGCCCTGCCCGCCTTGAGCAGTAAGACGGTTCAACGCGAGCTAAATCGACTAGTGGAAAAAGGGATTGTCAAGCGTGAGGGTGAACGTCGTTGGAGCCGCTACCAACTTGCGCCTTAGTTGCTTTTTTGCTAAGGTGTTGAGCATTCCTGACGAGACTAGCCAAGGGTTATCCACATTCGTGATTTTTGGCGCTTGGCCTAATTAAGCTTATAATTTAGGCACGGGCGTCAAGGATGACCAGCTTTCCCGTACGGGGAGCTCATTGACAATCAAATTACCCCGAATGTCTGCGCGGTTTGTAGAAATTTCTGCCTTCGGTAACTCGGACTAAATTCGCATTTATGCGTTCGGCCCCGTGGCGCGGGAGGTCGAATCTCGCGCTCGTTACGAGAGGGCGAACGTATAAAGTTGTTTAATCGTTTGTTAGTCATTATTAGTATTAGTTTAGAAAGTTAAGAAATTACAAGTTACCTTATATGAAGATAAAGTTTATTGGAGTGCTCGTGGCCGCTCTCGTCTTGACGGGTGTTGGCTTCGCCGCTCCCTTGTCTGCGCAAGCTCAGACGACCGACATTGATTTGCTTGCGACCCTGCTCAACTTGAATGCCGAGCAGAAGGCGACCCTGGCTACCCTTTTGGGTGGGGCGGGATTGCCGGCCGGTGATTCGATGATGAGTTCCACTATCCCCCCGTTTACTCGCGACCTGTCCGAAGGTAGCACGGGAACGGATGTGATGAACTTGCAAAAGTTCTTGAATATGAAGGGCTATGCCGTGGCCACGACTGGCCCCGGTTCGACTGGCCAAGAGTCAACCTACTTCGGTGCGTTGACGACGGCCGCTTTGGCCCGTTATCAGGCGGCGGTGGGCATCAGCCCGGCGGTTGGTTACTTCGGCCCGACGACCCGCGCCCACGTTAACTCGATGTTAACGGTCCTGCCCCCGATTCCTGGGCCCACTCCGGTTTATCCCGCTGGCTGCACCAGCACATCTGGTTACAGCACGGTGACTGGTCAACCCTGCAGTGGTGGCACGAATTTGCCCCAAGGTTGCACCAGCACGGTTGGTTACAGTCCGGTGACTGGCGCCAAGTGTGATGGCGGCACGACCCCGAATCCGGTTAATCCTCCGGTTACTGGCGGCGCTGGTTCTATCGATGATGCCGACTTTGCCTCTAGCTTGAGTAGTGTGGAGGTTGGTGAAGGTGATGATGATGTTCCAATCGTTGGTTTAGACATTGATGCTGATGTTGGCTCTGATATTGAGATTACGGCCGTTCGTCTGGACTTTGATCAATCTACTGCTGGTAGCGACTGGGATAATTATGCTAAAGATGTCTCGATTTGGTTAGAGGGCGAAGAGTACGCTCGTGTTGATGCGGACGAATTTAATGACGACAACGCTTTCGACAAAACCATTTCGTTGTCTCCCGGCGCTATTGTCAAGGCCGGGGATAAGAATGCCCGTCTTGAGGTTCGTGTCTCTGCTGTCAATAATCTAGACAGTTCCGATGCGACCGACACTTGGACGGTAATATTCGCATCAATTCGCTTCCGCGATGGCCAAGGGGCTACCGTTACCGACAGCACAACGGGTGACATTGGTACCGAGACTCGTACGTTCTCGTTCGAGACTTATGCCACTGCCGCCGACACAGAGCTTAAGATTCTCGCCGATGATAGTTCCATTAACGACCCTCGGCTGATTAACGTCGACGCTACATCCAAGACCAAGAATGTCGAACTTATGTCGTTCACTCTTGAGGCCGAGGGCAGTTCAGATTTGGAGATTAAGCGTTTTGGTGTGAACGTTGATACCACAGCCGCTCACGTTGACGGCATTATTGCTGGTTCTAGTACTCCGTCTATCTGGCTAGAGATCGATGGTGATAGTTACGGTACGGCCAGCTACTTTGATGACCCCGACGGCTTAGAAGTCGGTCAGGATGAAGATGTGCTTTTCGACGACGTCGATTACACTATCCCGGCCGGCACGAAGGTCAAGGTTGTTATCATGGCCGACCTGCTCGAGCTTACTGGCCAGGGTGTAGACGCCGGTAACACTATTACTCTGACTCTTGGCGAGACGGAAACCGATCAGATTGGTTCTTCCTCGCTTTTCGAGATCGAGGATGAGGCCGGCGAGGATTTGGTGGACGCCGACATTACTGGTTCTTTGACCGCCGGTGCGCATGAGGTTCAGGATTCAGGAATCTTTGTTGAGTTCGTAACAAGTGCTTCAACAAACGATAACGCCTCCAATGACCTGGCTAGTGCCAATGATACTGGTACCTTCTCGATTACCTTTGATGTGACCGCTATCGATGCTGGTATCTTTATCGATGGTGATGTGGTAGCAAGCTCTTCGCCTTCGACCGCCTCTATTGACGGTACGGCTTGGGCAACCACAACTGATTCAACCAACCACGCTACCACGACTGTTCGTGCGACTCTCGAATCTGACGATACTGATACGGAGGACGTGACGACATCAGGCCAGCTTTCTTACAAGGTTGATCAGAATACGACTCGACGCTTCACCTTGACGATTGAGGCCCAGAACACCGTTACGGATCCTGGATCCAAGACCATGGCTGTTAAGTTGACGGGTATTGGTTGGGGTACCGCTGCTGCGGATGTATACACCAATCTCTACAACCTTGATCTTGGCCAGTACAAGACCCCGATTAAGACTCTAAAGAATATCTAGCTAATCTTGTGATTTTGATTAACTTCGGTTAATTGAAATAGCTAACAAAAACCCCCGCTTCGGCGGGGGTTTTTGGTGTGTAACTCGAAAACCTTTAAGGGTCACCCTTGTCGCAAATTATCTAACGTTATCAACGTTAACCAAGGGTTACCCTTGTTCAAGGGTAACCCTTGGTGGTAAAATTGTTGGCAAATGGAACGGAAAATCAAGTTCGCGGCAGATGAGTTCTATCATGTTTACAATCGCGGAGTCGAAAAGCGCGATATTTTTATGGACCTGCGTGATAAGTTGCGCTTCCAAAGACTCCTCTATTTTGCTAATTCGTCCAAACCCTTGGATTTCAAGCAAATTCAAGGGTTACCCTTGGATACAGCGGAACGAGGAGAAACGCTTGTCAATATTGGGGCCTATTGCCTGATGCCCAATCATTTTCATCTTTTGATTCACGAAAAAAAAGATGGTGGTCTTAGTAAATTTATGATGAAGTTGACCACCGCTTATTCCATGTATTTTAATAAAAAAACTAACCGTTCTGGCCGTCTATTCCAAAACATTTTTCAAGCCAGGCATATTGAGACCGACGAGCATCTAAATTACCTATTTGCCTATATTCATCTCAATCCGATCAAATTGGCTGATCGGCGTTGGCCGCACACCGACCTCGCTAAAATTTCCGGTTTCGAGCCCTTCCTAAACAATTACAGTTTTTCGAGTTATCCGGATTATCGCCACGAGACGAAGCGTCCGGAAGCGGCGATTTTGGCTCCACAAGCTTTCCCCGAATATTTTTCCACCAAGCGCGAGTTCGGCGCTTTTATCCAAGACTGGCTACGAATCCAAATTTTGACTAAAATATAGGTATGCCAATGGGCGCGGCAAAAGGCAGTGGCCTGTCTGATATTAGCTGGTTCTTGCTGGTAATCTCTGGCTTGGCCATTGTGTGGTGGTTTTCCGGCGGGCCGAACAATCCGGCGGCGAACGCTGGACCCTTTCTCCGTCCGCCCGCGCCGCTCGGAAGCGGCGAAGCTTATTATTCGATACCCAGCGTGGCCCTGCCCCAGTTCGCGGATTATGGCGATGGTAACGCGGCCAACGTCGACGCGAACGAAACCGTGCCGCCAAGCGGCGCCTCGCCCTGGTTGGGGAAAGTTAAGATTGGTTCTGGTAGCGCTCAATACGAATTCCAACCCAATCACGAATACATCACCCTCGAGGCGGCCTATAACAATTCGGAACCAATCAATATCTCTGGTTGGTGGTTGAAGAACGGTAAGGATAGTCGAACCTACCACGTTAGCGGCCAAAGCCGCCCGGGAGTATCAGATTGGGTGCGGATTCCCCTAGCGGTGGAAACTTTCGTTGGCGGGGAAGCCAACGCGCCGCGCGATCCGATCATGCTCGCCCCTGGCGGTCGAGCGGTTATCAGCACCGGCGCCATCGCGGCTCGTTCACCTTATCACATTAACGCCAGTTTTCGGGTCAATCTCTGCTCCGGCTATCTCGACGACTTGCCGAATTACATTTTTACCCCCAACCTGTGGACGCAGTGCCCCGCGCCGCGCGACGAATTGAATTTGAACACGCTGGATGACGATTGTTTTGACTTCGTCAAAAATTTGGCGGCTTGCCACGTGCCCGAGTTTGATGAAGACGCCGACGGCAATGAGTATGTGGACGGACGTCTGCTCGATCTTTCACGACATTGCCGCGCCTACGTGGCCGAGCACTTCGATTACAACGCCTGTTTGCGCTGGTATGGCCAGTCACCGGACTTTAAGTCGGATGAGTGGCGCGTCTTTCTCAATCGTTCCTTTGAACTTTGGGAAGACAATCGCGAGATTATTACCCTGCTCGACGCCGATCGTCGGGTGGTAGATGAATATCGTTATGACTAAGAAAATTTTTTATGGTTGGTTTGTGGCGTTGGCGTTGTTCGCCGCGCTGGCGGCCAACGCGGCGGTGAGCGGTCTGTCGTTCAGTAGTGAGGCCCAGACACTCGCACCGAACGATTTTTCGGAAAAGATTACGGTAACTACTGGTGAGGCGCCGGGCACGACGGGCGATTTGACCCTGTCATCTTCTTCGGCCACGGGCGAATTTTCTTCTAGTAACACCAATTGGCAGGCGACGAGTCAATTAACTTGGAATAGCAATTGGGCGAATCGCAGTTTTTATTATCGCGATAGCACCGTGGGGACTCACACCCTGACGGCAACGCTCACCGTGCGCGACGGTGGACCGTCTTGGTCGGCGAACCAGTCGATTACGATTGGCGCGACTGGTTCGGGGTCGGATGACGAGCAATCAGACGACGATTCTGATCCCGACACTGATACTCATAATGATGATGGCGCTGGTTCGAACGTCTCCAGCTCGAGCACTAATCGCGGTTTGTCTTCTCATCAATCTCCGGCTGTTTTGAGCGCGTGGCGCGAGGCGGATGGCCTTAAGGTCTCGGCCGGTCGCGAGCGTTTGGCCTCTATCGGCGCGCCAATCGTGTTCCGCGCTCGGGCGACGGGAGCGTCAGCAACGCCGCGCTTTAATTGGTCGTTTGGCGATGGGGAAGCCGCCCGCGGCGAAGCCGCGACTCACGCTTATCTATTACCGGGCGATTACGAGGTGGTGCTCAATGCTCACGCCGCCGAGGAGGAAGCGACGAGTCGCACGCGGGTGCGAGTGCTCAAACCCGATTTGACCTTTGTGCCGGTTGATGCCGACGCGTCTCTTGGTTGGTGGCTGGAGCTTAAAAATCAAAGCGATTGGGAAATCAATTTGGGTGGTTGGCGTCTTGGTCAATTTGTTTTCCCGGCCGATACGATTATCCGAGCCGGCGCCGGTTTGCCGTTGTCGCCGGAAAAGTTTGGTTTCGACCGTCGCTGGGGCGTGAGTCTTTATTATCCCGACGGACGTCCAGCTCTGACCTACGGCGCGGTTGTTGCCGCCGCGCCCGGTATTGGGTCGCGCGTGATGCTGGAGCAAGCCCTTGAGCGGCTTCGTTCCCAAATTAATTTATGAATTGGTTAAAATATTTTGATCGAACTTTTTGGCGGATGACCGTCGGGTTTTTGTTGATTATTGTTTTGAGTTTGATCATTGTTACCGCCCTATCTTATTTCGCCAATTGACATTTCTTTTTTATTTGCTAGCTTGGGGGGAGCGACCAGCCAGAGACAGCCGGTGCGGGCCATCGCCCGCGTAAGCCCGGCCGAGGCGGCAATCTAACTCTGGGGCGATTCGTCTGGTCGTCCGTTATCAGTTTTTAGTTACGATGTTTGATGATCTTAAATCGTGAGGCTAAAGCCAAGTTGATTGAGCGCTTACAAAACGCGTTCGGCCAATCTGGCTCTTCGGTCTTCGTTAACTTCCACGGTTTGAACGTGGCCGAGACGAGTCGTTTGCGCGCCGATCTGCGAGGCGTCGCCGCGACTCTGGTGGTGGCGAAGAAGACCCTAATCAAGCGAGCGCTCGCGGCTTGCGGTTTGCCGGGCGACGCGCCGGAGCTTCCGGGCGAGGTGGCGGTGGCTTTCGGCCCCGACCCGTTGACGCCGGCGAAAGCGGTTTACCGTTTTAGCCAGAATCAGGATAAGGAACGCCCTAAATTGCAGATTTTGGGCGGTGTTTATGAGGGGCGATTTAGCTCGGTAGCGGAGATGACGGCCCTGGCGCTCGTGCCTTCGCGGCCAGAGCTTTACGGCCTGATTGCCAATTTGCTGAACGCGCCGCTGTCTGGCTTGGCTCGGGCGTTGAGCGCGGTGGCCCAAGCCAAAAATTAAGAATTAAAAAATCGATTATTTATGTCTACAGAAGAAAAAAAGACGGAAGATAAGTTCAAATCCCTGCTGGAAACGATTGAAAAGATGAGCGTTCTCGATTTAAACGAATTGGTGAAAGCGATCGAGACTCGTTTCGGCGTATCGGCGCAGGCCGTGGCGGTAGCGGCCGCTCCAGGAGCGGCCGCGGCGGCGGAAGAAAAAGACGCCTTTACGGTGATGTTAAAGTCCGCCGGCGCTCAAAAAATTCAAGTGATCAAAGCGGTGAAAGAAGCTTTGGGTCTTGGCCTTAAGGAAGCGAAGGATTTGGTTGACGGCGCGCCCTCGGTTTTGAAAGAGGAAATGCCGAAAGCCGATGCCGAAACTCTCAAGAAGGCGATTGAAGCCGCCGGCGGCGCGGTCGAGCTGAAATAACCTTTTTGCGTAGTCGGGTGTGCTATAATGGCCACCTAATATGGACACGCTGGCCAAACTTTTCGGAGGCTTGGACAAGGTTAAAATTATGCGTTTGTTCGTGGAAAATCCGGAAGAAACGGTGGCTTCGACGGAGGTGGCCAAACGGGCTCGCGTATCATCTCGCTCGACGCGGCGTGAGCTGGCCATTTTGGGTCGGATCGCTTTCATCAAGCAACGCAAATTGGCCAAGCCCGCCCCTGGTTCCGGTTGGCAATTGAACCGCAACTTTCCTTACCTTGGCCACTTGCGCCAAATCTTGAAATCCGATATTACCGGCCATTATCAGGATTTGCCCAAACGTTTCGCGCGGGGCGGTCGAATTAATGTCTTGCTGGTGGCTGGAGTGTTTATCGGCGAGGCCGACAGTCGCGTTGACTTGGTTTTAGTCGGCGATCGACTTAAGCGGCCGATCATCGAAAAGGTGATTCGCGAGATCGAGGCGGAAATCGGTCGGGAATTAAATTATGCTGTGATGGATACCAAAGAGTTTGTGTATCGCTTGAATGCCTGCGATAAGTTTGTCCGCGATGTTCTTGACTACCGGCACGAAAAAGTGTTGGACCGCGTTGGGATTTAGTTTGTTATCCACAAAACCGAGCCCGCTTTGGCGGGCTCGTGTTAGAATTTGATTGGTTAAAGTTTAATTATTAGTAGGTTAAAATTGTTTAATTCTATGGATTCCACTCTTGGCTCCAACACAACAAGCTTGCTGGAAACTTGGCAGGAGGTGTTAAGAACTTCCTTCCAGCAGCTTTGGCAGAATATTGTGGTTGATTTCCTGCCCAATTTTGTGGTGGCGCTGATTATCTTTATTTTTGGCTGGTTAGTTGCTTCGGTTTTGGGCATTTGGATTTCCCGCTTGGTTAAATCTTTGCAGCTTGATAAGGCCCTGCAGAACATTGGTCTTGACGACTTGGTCGCGCGCTCCGGCTACCGTTTGAATTCGGGCGCTTTTCTCGGTGGGTTGGTTAAGTGGTTCGTCATTTTTGCTTTTTTGACGGCCTCCTTCAACGCGCTTGGCTTGTCTCAAGTCAATGATTTCGTCGCTCGGGTTTTGAATTATCTGCCCAACGTCTTTGTCGCTTCGTTGGTCTTGATTTTGGCGGCGGTGTTTGCCGATATTCTGCATAAGGTGATCGCCGGTTCCGCTCGGGTGGTCGGCAGTCGTTCTTCCCAACTCTTTGGCGGAGTGGCCAAGTGGTCAATCTGGATTTTAGCAATCTGGATTGCGCTCGGGCATCTTAATATTGGTAAGGATGTGACCGGCCCCTTGCTGGGCGGTTTGGTGACGATGTTATCAATCGCCGGCGGCTTGGCTTTCGGTTTGGGTGGCCGCGACGCGGCGGCGCGTTACATCGAAAAATTGCGCGACGATATCGCCTCTCGGCATTAAATAGAATCTAGCCTTTAGCGGGCTCCAAAGCGTCAAGAGTTTTCCCCTCTTGACGCTTTCTGGTTATCGGCTATACTAGCCCAATCAGTATGTTAACCGTATTTAATTTTTGGTGGCGGGAGCCATAAGGGCTTCAAGTTTTTGGCTTCCGCCGCCCATCCCGGGCGGCTTTTTGTTCCAGACCTTTGACAATCCAAATATAGAGCAAGCAATCAAAAAAAGAGAAATAAATGGTAGATAAATTTCCCAATAGGAAGTTTATCAAGAGCAGATGATGGATTCCTTGACTGAAAGAGGCGATGAAGGACGCGGCGTGACGGCGATATGCTTCGGGGAGGCGTCGAGCAACCAATGATCCGAAGATTTCCGAATGGGGAAACCTCTCGCGCGAAGAGCGCGAGGATCCGCTGATAAGGCGGATAGCGCACCCAGGGAAGTGAAACATCTCAGTACCTGGAGGAAAAGAAACAAATCCGCCGTAAGGCGGAAGCATTCCCTAAGTAGCGGCGAGCGAAAGGGGAGGAGCCCAAACCTCATCCAGACCAGCCGTTAGGCAAGTTTGGACGGGGGGTTGTAAGGTAGCGACGGCCTGACTTTTACGAGACAGGGGGAGTTAAAAAATGTTTGGTTAGTTGAAGTCGCTGGGAAGCGACGCCAAAGACGGTGATAGCCCGGTAAGCGAAAATCAAACATCTCTTAGTCGCTATTCTTGAGTACCTCAAGACATGAATAGCTTGGGGGAAGCCAGCAGAACTAACTGCTAAGGCTAAATACTCTTTCAGATCGATAGTGAACAAGTACCGCGAGGGAAAGGTGAAAAGCAGCCCGGTGAGGGCGTTGAAATAGACATGAAACCATTTGCTTACAAGGAGTCGGAGCCCGTCCGCCGCAAGGCGGATTAGGGTGACGGCGTGCCTATTGAAGAATGAGCCAACGAGTTTAGGTTACCCCTTTGTTTAATCCGCCGGAGGCGGAGAAGGCGCAGCGAAAGCGAGTCTGAATAGGGCGTTGAGGGGTGGTCTAAGACCCGAAGCCAGGTGAGCTTGCCATGAGCAGGGTGAACTCCGCCGAAAGGCGGGGGGAGGCCCGAACCGGTTAGTCGTGCAATGCTATCGGATGACTTGTGGTAAGGAGTGAAAAGCTAATCGAACCTGGTAATAGCT
>CAYWTW010000010.1:0-18457 GCA_964461325.1 uncultured Candidatus Saccharibacteria bacterium
GTTAGACCAACGGTTCGAGACCCTGCCTTTGGCCGCAGAACAATTGGCGGTTGTGCGAGAGGGGATGCGCTTGTCGGTGCTTGAGGGTACGGCTAGCGCGTTGAGTCATCCCGCCGTGCCGGTCGCGGCGAAGACCGGCACGGCGGAGGTCGGTTTAGACAAAAGCCACGTCAATTCTTGGGTCATTGGTTTTTTCCCGTTTGAGCAACCGCGCGTGGCTTTCGCGGTTGTGATGGAAAAGGGCGACGTTCATAACTTGGTCGGCGCGCCGTTCGTAATGCGGCAATTGCTGGATTGGCTGGTTGTCAATCGTCCGGGTTGGCTTGACCCCGCGACATTAACCCTCTAAGATTGTGCCCAATGGATCAAGAACAAACATATTTGAGCCGCGAAAAATTTAAAGAGCTGGAACAGGAGCTTAATCATCTGCGTAATGAGCGTCGCCGGGAGGTGGCGGAGCGTTTGGATTCCTCTAAATCGCTAGGTGATCTGTCGGAAAACGCCGAATATCACGCCGCCCGCGAAGAACAAGCCGAGCTTGAGGACCGGATTAACGAATTGGAAAACCTGCTTCGACAGGCCGAAGTGGTGGCGGGCAGTCAGGCGCGGGGCCATCAGATTATGATTGGTTCTCGAGCGCGAGTCCGCAAACAAGCTTCCGGCGAAGAACTCACCCTTCAATTGGTTGGTCAAGAAGAGGCTGATATGGCGGCCGGCAAGATTTCTAATCAATCGCCTCTTGGCCAGGCCTTGTTTGGCCGAGGGTCGGGAGATACGATTATCGTCCAAACACCGCGCGGCGAAGTCAAGTACAAGGTGGTCGCGGTTGAATAAATCCATGGCTTCGCTTGATGAGTTGCGGCAAGAAAGATTAAAAAAAATCGGCCGCCTGCGCGAGGCCGGCCTCGACCCTTATCCGGTGGAGACGGGTCCGCGCCTAAGCATTGCCGAGGCCTTGGCTCTGTTTTCTGGTGGTAAAATTAAAACTAAACGACCGGTCAGCGTCGCCGGCCGTCTCTTCGGCTGGCGACGCCAAGGAGGAGTTATTTTCTTTGATCTCCGCGACGGTACGGGCGAGATTCAAGCGGTAGCCAAGCGCGATGAGCTCGGGGTCGAATCATTTGACCTGCTCGCCGAAACTATCGACCGCGGCGATTTTCTGTTGGCACGCGGGTTATTGTTTTTGACCAATCGCCGAACGAAAAGTTTGGCCGTGCGCTCTTGGCGGCCACTGGCTAAAAGCCTTCGGCCGATTCCCACTGATTGGTTCGGCTTGAAAGAGACGGAAGAGCGTTATCGTCGGCGATATCTGGATAGTCTGCTCAATCCCGCGACCGTCGAACGTTTTGTCGCTCGTAGCCGGATTATTTCCGAGTTGCGCTCGGCGCTTGAAGACGCGGATTATTTAGAGGTGGAAACGCCGATGTTGCAGACTCAAGCCGGCGGCGCCAGCGCTCGTCCTTTTACCACCCATCATGCCGCGCTCAATCGCGATTACTTCTTGCGGATCTCCCCGGAGCTTTATTTGAAAAAAATGGTGATCGGCGGTTTTGATCGGGTGTATGAATTATCTCGAAACTTTCGTAACGAAGGCCTGGATGCCACCCATCAGCCGGAGTTTACTATGTTAGAGTTTTACGCCGCTTACAGCTGTGCCGCCGAACAAATGGCGTTTGTGGAGAAGTTGATGCGCCGGGTAACTAAGAAAATTTTTGGTAAGCTCAATTTTGATTATCAGAATCAAGCGATTAATCTCAAACCCGCTTTCGCGCGTCGGAGTTATCTTGAATTGCTGACGGAAAAGGCTAAATTGAATGATCCGCTGGGCGTGGAGTTAGGTGTTTTGCAAGATCGGGCCATCCAATTGGGCGTCAAGATAGTTCCTGGCAATAATCGGGCCAAGATTCTCGACGCGATCTACAAAAGAGTTTGCCGTCCAAGTTTAATCCAACCGACTTTTCTTACCGATTTTCCTAAAGACTATTTGCCGTTGGCTAAAAATATTCCCGAACAACCGGAATTGGTCGACGCCTTTCAATTAGTGATTGGCGGATTGGAG
The DNA here is from genome assembly GCA_964461325.1 of uncultured Candidatus Saccharibacteria bacterium. Taxonomy (GTDB): domain Bacteria; phylum Patescibacteriota; class Minisyncoccia; order Phycocordibacterales; family JACOZG01; genus CAYUVV01. The sequence continues at coordinate 2,060 of CAYWTW010000010.1, forward strand.
TTGGTAAAAGCCTTTTCCGAGTTAAATGATCCAGAAGAGCAGACTCGGCGCTTTGATAATCAAGAACGAGGGCGCGCTGGCGGCGATGATGAGGCCCAACCTCGCGATGATGATTTTATCGAAGCGCTGGAGCACGGCTTGCCTCCCTGTGGAGGCGTCGGTTTGGGGATTGATCGTCTGGTGATGCTTTTAACCAACGCCGCCACCATTCGCGAGGTAATCTTTTTCCCCACTCTTAAGCCGCGTTCCGAGGCCTAGAATTACGACAATAAATATTGGGGTCTAAAACCGCTCAAGAAATTGGGCGGTTTTTGATTGTGGATAAGTCCGGTGTTGGCTAAGTGGGGGATAGTGGAATATAATGTTGGTCAGGTGGGAGAAAGTGGTAAGCAATGTTAATCGGCGAACATCGTCACACCCTCGACAGCAAGAAACGCGTGGCTCTGCCGGCTGGTTTTCGACGCGCGATTGGCAAGCAGGTGGTGATTACTCGCGGATTGGACGTCTGCTTATTCGTTTATCCGGCGACGACTTGGCGCAAAATGGCGGAAAAAATTTCGGTTTTGCCTTTAGGCCAAGCGGATAGCCGTCGGATTAGCCGCTTTCTGCTCGCCGGGGCCGTCGAAACGGAGGTAGACAGTTTGGGGCGAGTCCTCATCCCTGATTATTTGAAAGATTTTGCCGGACTCAAAATTCGCGTGGTGATTGCGGGAATGAATGACCGGTTAGAAATTTGGGATGAGCGACGTTGGCGTCAAGAAACGGAGAGAATTGAAAAGCAGGCTGACGTCGTAGCCGAAAAACTGGGACAAGTCGGCGTGCTGTGAGATAGATGGCCCACCAGCCAGTTCTTTTAGAAGAAGTTACGCGCTTGCTCGATCCGAAACCGGGTGAAATTGCGCTCGATGCGACGGTCAATCGCGGCGGACACGCTCGTCGTTTGGCGGCGGCGATTGGCCCGACGGGAACGCTGATCGGTCTTGATCTCGATCGCGCGGCCATTGCCGCCGCGGAACAAGTCTTGAAAGCGTTTCCTCTCCAACGACTGATTCTGCGTCAGGCTAATTTTCGCGACTTGGAGACAGTTTTTCTTGAGCTTGGTTTGCCCATCATTCATCGTGCTTTGTTTGATCTCGGTTGGAGCGCCGAACAATTGGTTGAATCGGGACGAGGGTTCTCGTTCGACCGAGACGAGCCACTGTTGATGACCCTCGGCGAGACGGCGAGCGGGCAATTGACGGCGAACGAAATCGTGAATGAGTGGTCCGAGACCAGCTTGACGGACGTTATTCATGGTTATGGCGGAGAGAGATTCGCACGGCCGATTGCCCGAGCCATCGTGGCTAACCGTTTGATCCGGCCAATTCAGACCACCGCTGAGCTGGTAAAGGTGGTGGAATCCGCGGTGCCGTTTTGGTACCGACGACGACGCCTGCATCCGGCGACCAAAACCTTTCAGGCCCTGCGGATAGCGGTTAATGACGAGCTCGGAGCGCTTACCACGGTTTTGCCGGTCGTGTGGCGTCATTTGGCGATTGGCGGCCGTCTGGCCGTCATCAGCTTCCACGAATTAGAGGCGCGCGTCGTGAAAAATTTTTTCAGATTAATCGCGCGAGATGACCAGGCGCGTTTGGTTAATAAGAAAGCCGTCCAACCAACCCGTCAGGAGATTTTAGACAATCCTCGGGCGCGGAGCGCGACCCTGCGGGTCGTTGAGAAAGTTAAAAATGAAGACTAAAACTTTTACTTATCAGCAGAATACTTGGCCGCTCGTTTTGTTCGGGGTGCTGGCCTCTTTAACGGTTGGTTTATTGGCCGTTTATTTTTATTTGATTAGCCAAAGCGTTTGGCAGGTTGTGGATCAGGAATTAATTGGCCGCCAGCAAGCAGAAATTAGAGTTAAACTGGCCGAATTAGAGGCCGGTTATTTGCATTCTTTGGCTACTCTTGATTTGGATTCGGCCAAGAGTTTGGGTTTGCTCGAAACAAAGTCAACTTACTTTGTTTCGCGTTACGACCGCCTTTCAAGCAATGTCCGCCCGGTCGGATTATAACCCGCGTTGGCGATTCGCCTTACTCGGCCTTTTAGTGGCTGGTTCGGGTGGTTTGTTTTTGCACCGTCTATTCGAGATTCAAATCTTGTCTGGCGCGGCTTATCGGGCGCGGGCCGAGAGTCAATTTGCGTCGACGCAAACGGCCGAACGGGGCTCGATTTTTTTTCGCGAACGGGATGGCGATTTAGTTTCTGCGGCCATCAATCTCAAAGACGGTTCAGGCAAGCGTTTTTACCCGGGCGGCAATTTAGCGGCTCACGCGCTCGGCTTTATCGGTTGGTCGGAGGCGGAAGAACGCACCGGCTTGTACGGTTTGGAGCGTTATTATAATTATCGTCTGAAAGCGAATCAAACCAATCAGCTCTCGATGCTTAATCTGCTCGCCAATTTGTTTGAGCGCGAGCCCGATTCCTTTGAATCAGAACCGGCGCTGGCTGATCTGGTGTTGACGATTGAACCGACGGTCACCCGTCGGCTTCAATCAACACTTGAATCTCTGCAGGCGCGTTGGCAGGCCACTGCCGTGGGGGGCGTGGTCTTGGAGCCGCGGACGGGCGCGATCGTGGGTTGGGGAGCTGGGCCGGCCTATGACCCCGGAGCTTCGATTTCCGATCCGGCGATTTTGTCCAACCCTTTGGTCGAGCATGTTTATGAATTTGGTTCGATCTTCAAGCCGATTACTTTGGCTGCGGCGATTGATGCCGGAGTGATTACGCCCGAGACGACTTACCAAGACGAAGGACGAGTCACCATTGATGGCAAAACTATTAGCAACCATGACGGTCGGGCGCGTGGCCGCGTGACGATGCAGGAAGTTCTTAATCAATCGTTGAACACGGGCGCGGTGTTCGCGATGCGCGCTCTTGGGCCGGAGTCTTTTCGCGATTATCTGTTCAAATTTGGAATTGGCCAGCCGACCGGTATTGATTTGCCAGACGAATCATCCGGGCTGATAAAAAATTTAGAGACCGGTCGGGAAATCGAGCACGCGACGGCTTCTTTCGGCCAGGGGATCGCGCTAACGCCGTTGCAAATGGCCAGAGCGTTGGCCGTTCTCGCCAATCAGGGTGAGCGCCCCAATCTCCATCTTGGCGACGCGATTATCGAATCGGGTCGAGAGAGAAAACTTTCCACCTCTCCGGATCGAGAGCGAGTAATTAAGTCCGAAACAGCCCAACAGGTTACCGAAATGTTGGTTCGAACCGTCGATGAGGCGCTCGCTGGTGGCCAAGCCAAATTAACGCATTATCGCGTGGCGGCTAAGACGGGAACGGCGCAAATGCCCGCTCTCGCGGCCGCGGGCTATGATCCTCAACGCTATTTGCATTCTTTTTTTGATTATTTTCCGGCCGATGATCCGCAGTTTTTAATTTTTATTTATCTGGTCGAACCGCAAGGTGCTCAATACGCTTCCGAGACTCTTACCTCCGCGACGCTTGATTTAACCAAGTTTTTGATTAATTATTACGATATTCCGCCCGACCGTTAGGCGGCCTTATGTTTAAGACGTGGTTAAAAAAACTGATTGTGGCTGGTTTGATGCTAGAAACCAAATTGGTTGTTCGGCGTTATCGTCCACGCTTGGTCGGCATTACGGGCAACGTGGGCAAAACTACAACCAAGGACCTAATCGCTTGCGTTCTCCGCGAGCGCTACGCTTTGCGGGCGAGTGAGAAAAGTTACAACAGCGAACTCGGTTTACCCTTAACGGTTCTTGGTTTACCTAACGCTTGGTCCAGTTTTTGGGGCTGGTTGACTAACTTGGTTCGTGGGGCTTGGTTGGCCTTGGGACCTCGCCAAGTTTATCCGTCGGTTTTAATTTTGGAGGTTGGTCTCGACCGGCCGGGTGATATTAAACGGGTGGCGGAATTGGTCAAATTTGACGTCGTGGTGTTGACTCGTCTGCCGGCCACGCCCGTGCACGTCGAGTTTTTTACCTCGGTGGAGGAGCTGGTGCGGGAAAAACTTCTTTTGGTCTCGGCGGTTAAGCCGGAGGGAGTGGTGGTTTTAAATGGCGACGACGAGGCCCAAACAACGATTCAGAGTCTTACTCCGGCTAAGCGTCGGCGTTATGGTTTTGGCGAGGGGGCGGATTATCGAGTTGGCGAGCCAGTTTTGATTTGGTCGGAAGATCGCCCGCCGGCGATGCGCGCGGAGCTTCGGGCCGGAGATGAACTCGCGCCCTTAACGGTGCCGGGTTTGGTCGCGCGGGAGCAGTGGTTGCTCGTGGCCGCTGCCGCGGCCGTCGCGGGCGCTTTCCATGTGCCGCTGGCGGAAGTGGTTGGTGAATTGAAGCATTATGTCGGCCCGCCGGGCCGACTCAAGCTTTTGCCGGGCGTCAAAAACTCTTTGATTATTGATGACAGTTATAATTCCTCTCCGGCCGCGTTAGAGGCGGCCCTGGAAGCTCTGCGGAGCTTGCCAACCAACCGTCGACGAATCGCGGTTATCGGCGATATGCTGGAATTGGGAGAATTTACCGCCGCCGCCCACGAGGCCGCCGGTGCCCACGCCGCTCGCGTCTGCGACATCATCATCGGCGTTGGTTTACGGGCCAAATTTTTGCTGGAGGCGGCCGCCGCTCGGCGCGTCAAACCGGAGAACCTGCATCACTTTGAAGACGCCCTCGCGGCGGGGAAGTGGTTGCAAAACGAGATTCAGTCCGGCGACGTGATTTTGGTTAAAGGTTCGCAATCGGTTCGGCTCGAGCGAACGGTGGAAGAAATTATGGCCGAGCCCGATCGCAAGGCCGAACTTTTAGTGAGGCAGGACAAAGAGTGGTTGAAGAAATGAAAAATATGTAATGAGCCAAATAGAAAGCTTGGCAAAACAGGCCGATGAAAAAATTAGAGTGTGGGCGAGAGAGACGCCTAAATTGATAGTTGCCGTTGATGGTTATACCGGAGTAGGAAAAACAACGCTAATAAACGAATTACAGAAATTTAATCCTAACATTGTGCACGTCTGTCAGGACGATTTTCTTATTTCCGTGGAGCCGTTTGTGCCAGGTACCCACGACGAGATAGAAATTGCGAATATCATAGAAGCTTTTAAATCCGGCAAGAAATATTATCAAACAAAAATTTTTAATCCGGATACGATTCAAGCCGACATTTCAAAAAAGTATGATTTGGATAAAAACATTTTAATTATTGACGGCGTGTTCATGTTTAACCCTAATAGATTAAACCATCTGTGGGACAAGCGAATTTATTTAGACGGCAATGTTTGTGATTTTCCTTTCTGGATTGGCTCACGTAGGGCCATTTTGTTAATGAACCGTTTCTGTTTCGTCGTTTCCGACTCGTCAGCGAGAGTGCACACTCTCGGACAGTGAGCGTTTTTAAGGTTAACGCACAACCCAATTGTTTACCACCGTTGAATTTTGGCTCATTACCAGAAGAACACTAACAATAATCAAATTCAATCCAGCCACTACGTTTTTCTGGTGAATAATAAGCCTTGAGTGGTATCTCGGTACTAATGACCGGTTGCGGGAGAGAAAATCCATTGATGGTCAGATATCCATTTTTGTCGCATGCAATCTTACTCACTAAAAGAGGTGGGGTAGATGCTGGGCAACCAGCAACTTGGGTGTCCACAACAGCCACCGCCCATTCATTCAACTGAAACATCACAATACGACGGTTCGGGAGTGCCCAAAGGGCATTCGCAAGATCGGATACTGATGGTCCATCTTTGATATCATAGCGATACAACATGGGGGCCCGCGCCTCCTTTCTTTTTATCTGTCGTTTTGCTGCTTCCGCCAACACTGGCAGAAAAACAGCTTGAATCAAGGAACTGCCTACAGGTTAGCACACTATTAACTACTCGTCAAGCGATTTGGCTATCCAAAAATATCCACGTTTTAAGTCATATTTATGAGTATTTTCGACCTCACTTCGTATTAAACAAGATAAAGAATGACTAAAAATAAATATAGAATAAGTCGATTTTTTGTGATACAATGCGGATATGGAGAATGTTCTAAAAAAAGAATTCGAGTTTTACAAAAAACACCAGCTCAGCTTCGTAAAAGAACACGAAGGGAAATTCGTTGTGATCAAAGATCAAAAAATTCAGGGTGTTTATAACAGCGAGATTGAAGCATATCAAGAAGCGCAAAAAAAGTTTGTCCTTGGGTCCTTTTTAATACAAAAAGTAGAAACAGGAAAAGAGGGACACTCGCAAACTTTTTATTCCCGCGTTTCTGTATGAGCCATAAGCACGCCCTAACAATTAAAAGTAACGACGGTCTCTTGCGATCTATTGAATCCGTTGTTGGCGTTTCCTTTCCGTTTGTTGGCGACCCTCAGTTGCAGAAAGATGTGATTATTAAAAAATTTGACGGTGTTTGGGATACAGGCGCTACGGGAACTGTAATAACTAAAAAAGTTATTAATGCTCTGGGATTGAAACCAACCGGTCAAACTGACGTACACACCGCCAAAGGTTTGTTTACCACCAACACCTATTTGGTGAATGTTTATTTCCCGATGAATGTGACCATCCAGGGTGTTAATGTGACCGAGGGTGATTTACCTCCTAGTAAAGATTTGTTGATCGGGATGGATATCATTACCCTCGGAGATTTCACCATTACTCATCCAAACGGAAAAACGCAGATGAGTTTTGGTATACCACCCTGTGAATCCGTTGATTATGTTAGAAATATTAACAGTACTAAACCAAAAATCGGCAGAAATGATCCGTGCCCTTGTGGATCAGGAGAGAAATATAAAAGGTGTCACGGGATTGGAAAATAAAATTCTATAGTCCGGCAAGATGAGGAGTGGAAAAAACACTGAATAAAAAATAGACCCGCTTGCCACGCGGGTCTATCTGTGCGAGCCTGTCTCGAATTTCGAAACTACCTCCCTTCTTCCAGAATTCTGACAGCGTTGCCCCAAGAACCATCTGAATCTGGATCGTTCGACGGCGGTCGTGTGGCTCTTCGGTCATCTTCGCGCCGTCCGTAGGGTCCTAAAAGTTGGCCAAATTCGCCTCTCGCGAGGTTTTGTTGCCCGACCTCACCTGGTCCTTGCTGGGTATTTCGCTCGATGTATAATCGAGTGCGCAAATAATTCTCGAGCCTTTTGATTTCCCAAAAATCAATTTTAAAAGACCCGCGAGATTCTTTGATGGCCTCGAGCAACGCGCGCGCTATTTGGCCACTGGCAATCATTTCCAATAGAGACATCGGCTCGATTCCCATTAAGTCAAGCAATGCCTCAAGATAACGACGCGCTAAGGCTCGCGATTGTCTTTTTCCGGTACCTTTCGTCCCCGCTGTATTTTTCTTTTTCGCCACCGGCTATCTCCTAAAAAGAACCAAAAAACAACTGTACCTTTTTAAACAATACCAGAAATGAAGGATTAAAGCAACTGTTTTGGGTGGTGCCCCCTCGTCACTATTAAAATTTAATTGTTTTAACGACAAAAAAGTTTCTGAATGTGACCCTACGGGGATTCGAACCCCGATTCCCACCGTGAGAGGGTGATGTCCTAGCCATTAGACGATAGGGCCGCGGGACGGCGAGATGGTAACATATTTTGCCGTTTTCTGCTAATCTGAAGGGTATCTTATGCCCAACTTGCTAGAAAAAATTCGAACCGAAGTTGAAGAGATTATCAAGGAGTATTTTCGAGAACGCGGTTTGGCCGAGCCGTCAGCCGGCCTGGAGCGGCCGGCCGATTGGCGGCATGGTCATTTGGCTACGGGTTTGGCCCTGCGCTATGCCCAAACGCTTAATCAGCCGCCGCTCCAATTGGCCGAAGAGTTAGCTGTTCGTTTGCGCGCTCGCGCTGGCCACAATTTAGAAAAGGCAGAAGTTGCGCCGCCCGGTTTTGTCAATTTATTTTTTTCTTCGGCTGTATTCAGCCAGGCGCTGGGTGAAATTTTATCTGCTCCCGACGACTATGGCCGGAACGACGATTTGCGCGGTCAGAAATGGGTGGTTGAGCATACTTCGCCCAATCCCAATAAGGCGATGCATCTCGGACATTTGCGCAACAATCTGATTGGTATGAGTCTGGTGCGCCTGCTCGAGTGGAGCGGAGCGACGGTGGTGGCGGACGCGGTCGACAACAATCGAGGCGTGGCGATCGCGAAATTGATGTGGGGCTTTCTCTCGCGGATGAGGGTTGATGAGACCGCCGCGCCAACACCGGCTGTTTGGCGTGATCGGCCAATTGCTTGGCAGACGCCGGAGTCCGCGGGCCTGCGCCCGGACGAGTTCGTAAGCCGTTGTTACGTGCTTGGCGAGGAGGACTATCGCGCCCGTCCGGAGGCCCAGACGGCAGTGCGCGATCTGGTCAGCGCCTGGGAAGCGAATGATGCGGCGACGCGCGCTCTCTGGGCACACGTTTTAGCTTACGCCTATGCCGGCATCAACCGTACGCTTACGCGTTTAGGTAATCGTTGGGATAAGGTCTGGCATGAGCACGAGCATTATGAGCTTGGTAAGCGCTGGGTCGAGATCGGATTGGAACGCGGTATTTTTCGTCGTCTAGAAGACGGCGCAGTGTTAACAGATTTAGCCGACTATCGTTTGCCCGATACCGTTTTATTAAAGAATGACGGTGGTTCGCTCTACATCACTCAAGATGTTGCTTTAACGGCCGAAAAAAAGAAAAGTTACGGGGCCGATAAATTGATTTGGGTAATTGGCGCCGAGCAAACCCTGGCTCTCAAGCAAGTTTTTGCCGTTTGCGAACAGTTGGGTATTGGCCGACTTGGTGATTTTACCCACGTCTCTTACGGCTACGTTGGTTTGAAGGCCAAGGATGGCGGTTTTAAGAAAATGTCGTCGCGGACGGGGACGGTGGTTTTGATTGATGATTTGATTGATGAAGTGCGGGAGCGTTTATTGCCGCGATCTGGTGAATTGGCCGAGGTTTTGGCTCTCGCGGCCGTTAAATTCGGTTTTTTAAAAGCCGAACGTGAACAGAATACGGTTTTTGACGTGGCGCAATCGGTGCGAACGGATGGCGATTCTGGCATTTACGTTATCTACACTTATGCCAGAATTCAATCGCTTTTGCGCGAGCGGCCGGTCTTGGTTTTGACGCCTCCAAGAGCCGCGATTCTCGGTAGTTTAGGCGAACTCGTGGGGCAACTTGGTTTTTTTCCCGAGACGGTTCGCCGAGCCCGCGAGGATTACTCGCCTCATCACTTGGTGCAAAGCCTGCTTTCGATCTGCGCCGCATTTAATCGCTGGTATGGGCGAGAAAAGATTTTGGATGGCGGAGCGGACGAGACGAACAAGCTGGCCGTCGCCCGGGCGACGGCCGCGGTCATTAAAAATGGTTTAGTCCTTTTGGGGATTAATCCGATTGATCGAATCTAAGCGGCGCGCAGACGCGGGCCGTTGGCGGTATCGTCGATTTGGTAGCCAAGCTCGCTCACGGCCGCTCGTAGGCGGTCGGCCTCTTCAAAGCGATTGTCTTTTCTGGCTTGTTCGCGCTCGCGCACCAAGCGCAAAACATTTTCTGGAATCGTACTTTTTTTCAGTTGCTGGTCCAGGCCTAAACCCAAAATTTTATCAAACTCGAGTAGAAGTACCAGCTTAGCGGCTGGTGGTAGGCGATCGTTTTTTGCCATCCGCCAAAGTTCGGCCAGGGCTTGTGGAAAGTTGAGATCATCGGCGACGGCTTCGGCGAAAGTTTCTTGCCAGGCCGCTGGGATGGGCGGAGAATTTTCTTCCGGCGCGGCGTTGTGCCAATCATTGGCGAGCTGACGCAACTTGCGCAGGGCGTTTTGCGCGGCGGCCAAGCCCTCCCAATTAAAATTTAAGGGGTGACGATAGTGAGTCAATAAAACAAAATAACGAAAAGCTAGTGGGTCGAAATGGCGGGCGCGCAAGCGTTCGAGCGTGATAATGTTGCCGAGGGATTTTGACATTTTTTCTCCGTCCATAGTCACAAAAGCGACATGCAACCAAAAGCGGGCCAAGGGCGCGCCATTGGCCATCTCGCTTTGGGCCAGTTCGTTTTCGTGGTGAGGAAAGCAGAGGTCTTGACCGCCAGCATGAATATCGATGGTTTGACCCAGCTCGCGTTCGATCATCGCCGAGCATTCCAGGTGCCAACCCGGCCGGCCGCGACCGAAGGGCGCGTCCCAAGCCGTGATTCCGTCAGTTGCCTGCCAAAATTTCCACAAAGCAAAATCTCGGCGATTGTTCTTGTCGTATTCATCGGCGCTAATCGGCGTGGCGGCGGTTTCGGCTTCAAACACGGTTCGGCTCAAGCGGCCGTAACGAGCAAATTTTTCGATCGAAAAGTAAATGCCGTCCTCGGCGCGGTAAGCTACGCCTGACGCCAAAAGCTTTTTTACCAAATTAATCATCGGCTCAATGTAATTAGTGGCCCGCGGTTCTCGCGTTGGCGGCTCGATGTTGAAAGCGGCTCGACTGGTTTGAAAATCGGCGATTTGCCCGGCGGTAAAATCGGCCAAATTTTGATTAGCGGCGCGGCTACTGGCAATGGTTTTATCGTCAACGTCCGTCAGATTGACGACCAGACGTGTTTGCCAGTCTTGAGCGTCGAGACTGCGACGGAGCAGGTCGTAGACGATGAAGGTGCGCCAATTACCGATATGCGCCGGCCCATAGACGGTCGGACCGCAACCATAAACCAGCACTTGCGGTGGTTGGAGTGGCTCAAAGACTTGTTTGTGGCGCGTGAGAGTGTTGTAGAGTTTAAGCATGGTTTGTTTCCGCCGTTAAATGCTTTTCGTTGATGTCGTGGAGGGCGATGACAAACAAGCTTTCGCTCCAGCCAAGAGGGTTATTGTCGTTATATTTCGGAGAATTGGAGAAAAAAAGTTCTGGCACTGTGCCTTCCGGACTTAAGGCTTGTCGCGCCCGAGCTAAAAATTTTTCGGCCTGATTGTGGCGACCTAAATGTTGGTAAATAATCGCGAGCCAACTTAGGCCAAAGGTCCACTCCGCTTCTTCCGACCAGCCGTCAGGGTTTTTATTGTAGTAGTGATCGCCTTTATAACGAATAACCCCGCGCTCTTTGAGGAGATGATATTCCACGTTGGTTAGAATGGTCTCGGTTTCTTCGGGTGTAGTAACACCGTAAGGCCAAATGAGCGAGAGCAGGGCTAGGTCAACGAATTTTCTTTTAGACTCTCGCGGTAAGGTCGCCCGCAGGGTAGCCTCGCCTTGAGTAATAAGCTCGTCCGGGACCTCAATCCCCGGTACCGCTTTAATTTTCTGTAGGCCGGCGAGGCAGGCGCCGATCGATGACGAGTGGATTTCCTCATCTTCTTCCCACATGCCGGAATCTGGGTCATGCCAGTATTCGAGAGTCGAGAGATACCAAACCAATTTTTGCAGGACGCGACGGTCGTCGTCGTTTTGGATTATCAGACCGTTCTGTTTGGCTTCGAGCTCGCCAATTTTAAATAAAACACAACCGATCGAGTCGTTTTGTTTGTTGCCCCATTCCTCCCAATACTCCTCGAAGGTTTCGGGATGGTAACGAGGGTGAATGTATTGGTAAGTGTACTTCGGTTTTTGACTGATCGCGTAATCAATTTTTGATTCGTGTTTGCGAAAGATGTTGAGAATCGCGCGGTAGGTCTTGCGGACGGTTTCGGTATCGCCCAAGACCTCAAAGGCCAAACACTCATAAAAATTGTCGCGGATCCAAGCTTTGTTGTATCCGGTGGAAACGTCTTTTTTGGAAGCGGCAAACAAACCAGATTTATACTGTAGGCTCTCTAGGATTTGCCGATGCTGTTCAACCAACTGCTGATAGATAGGGGATTCCCGGTCGCACTTCATACCCTTATCATTGTATAGTTAGTACGGCGATAAGCCAAATCGATGTCTCCAGGGGGAATCGAACCTCCATTTCAGGCTTCGGAGGCCTGTGTTTTATCCATTAAACTATGGAGACAGTGACTAAGTTATAGCTTGCGCGAAGGGCTTCTGGCAAGTAAAATAACGACGCTGGAATTTTGTAAAGCCGGAGTGGCGGAATTGGCAGACGCGCACGACTCAAAATCGTGTCTCGCAAGGGGTGTGGGTTCAACTCCCACCTCCGGCACTATTTGATCTAATGACCACGTTTGATGCTATTGTTTTAGGAATCGTCGAGGGACTGACGGAATTTTTGCCCATCTCTTCCACGGCTCATCTGATTCTGGTGGCGGAAGCGCTCGGTCTGGCTCCCAGCGAATTTTTGAAAACTTTCGAGATCGCTATTCAATTTGGAGCGATTTTGGCGGTTGTGGTTTTGTTCCGTCGAACCGTTTTTCATAATTTTTTTATCAGTAAGCGCTTATTGGTTGCTTTTTTACCGACAGCGCTCATTGGAGCTTTTTTTTATCCAGTAGTTAAGAATGTTTTTTTGGCTAATCCTCAAATATCAATTTGGGCTTTACTGATTGGTGGCGGGCTGATTATCGCTTTAGAACGTTGGCTAAGAGGCCAAGAGGCGCCGATTAAAGAGCTAACCGCGATTGACTATCGACGCGCGTTCGTCATTGGTTTGTGCCAGTCTTTGGCGATTGTGCCCGGAGTGTCTCGAGCGGCGGCGACTATTTTTGGCGGCCGATTACTTGGTTTGGAGCGCCGAGTAATCGTGGAATTTTCTTTTTTGCTGGCCGTGCCGACCATGTTTGCTGCCGCCGGTCTTGATTTAATTCAATCGGCCGAGATTTTTTCCGCCAACGATTACGTTAATTTAATAATCGGCTTAATTGTTTCCTTTCTGGCGGCCATGGTGGGCATTAAATTCTTGTTGAAATTGATTGAGCGTCATGATCTAACCATTTTCGGCGTTTATCGGATAATTCTCGCTCTAATTTTCCTCTGGTTGTGGTAGTCTGACCTCTTGACAGGCATAGTAAACTAAAAACATGGATAAAAAAATTTTACGAGCCGTGTTGCGGCTTTATATAGTTTTGACGGTGGCGGTGTTTGGTTTAGTCGCTTTAATTGTTTATATCCAACGGGCCGAAATTTTTGCTTATTTTGCGAAGCAGTATGTGGCCGAGATCAATGAGCGTTTGACCGAAACGCCTAAAAACAACGGAACTGATTTAGTTAACCAAAACGTCTTTTCCGAAGAGGCGACGGTAATTGCGGCGATTGAGAAAGCTAATCCGGCGGTGGTCTCGATTGTGGTGACCAAAGACGTGCCGGTCATTGAGCGCTATTTTGAAAATTTTGACCCGTTCGAAGACTTTTTTGGCGATCCTTTTGGCGGTTTCGGCTTTCAGGTGCCGCGCTCGCGGCAGAATGGGACCGAACGTCGCGAGGTGGGTGGCGGTTCAGGTTTCTTCGTTTCCGCTGATGGCTTGGTTGTTACCAACCGTCATGTCGTTGAAGACGAAGATGCTGAATATACTGTTCTAACCAACGAGGGTGAAAAGTTGGAAGCGACGGTTATTGCCAAAGATAGTCTGCTCGATATTGCCATCTTGCAAACTAAGGGTGACGATCGCGCTCATCTCCAATTTGCCGATTCGGGTCAAATCAAATTGGGTCAGACGGCGATTGCCATCGGCAACGCCTTGGGTGAGTTCCGTAACTCGGTGTCGGTTGGCGTCGTTTCCGGTTTGTCGCGTTCTATCGTTGCCGGCGACGGCTTTGGACGGTCGGAACGTCTCGAGGAGGTAATCCAAACTGATGCCGCCATCAATCCCGGCAATTCTGGCGGCCCACTGCTCAATCTCGATGGACGAGTGATCGGAGTTAACGTTGCCGTTTCCAGCGGGGCCGAAAATATTGGTTTTGCTCTGCCGGCCAACGTGGTTAAAAGCGTGGTGACTTCGGTCGCGGAACACGGCGAGATCGTGCGGCCGTATTTGGGGGTTCGCTATACCATGATTACCAAGGTTTTGCAGGAAAAAAATGACCTATCGGTTGATTATGGCGCGCTCGTTCAACGCGGCGAAACGCCAGAAGATTTGGCTGTGATCCCCGGTTCGCCGGCGGATAAGGCGGGGATCGTTGAGAACGACATCATTTTGGAAATGGACGGAGAGAAGATTACTGAAGAACGCTCGCTCGGATTGTTTATTCGTCAAAAAAATGTCGGAGATAAGGTGACGCTCAAAATTTTGAGCAAAGGTAAAGAGAAAATCGTGGAGGTTATTCTGGCCAAGGCTCCGGGCGAGTAAGGGACGGTCTTTTGTGCTAAAATAATAGACAAATGGCGGCTGAAGGGGATTACGAACAATCAATATTTTGGATTGAGGTGGAGAAAATCCGCCCCAATCCGTATCAGCCGCGGCGCGAGTTCGACGAGGTGCGCCTGCGCGATCTAGCGGAGTCGATCCGTCAATATGGCGTGCTCCAGCCGCTCGTGGTGACGCGTCAAGAAACACCGCGCGAGGATGGCGGCCTAAGCGTGGAATACGAGTTAATCGCCGGCGAACGCCGTTGGCGCGCTTCCCAGCTTGCCGGCCTGATGCGCGTGCCGGCAATCATCCGCAGCGGCGAGCAGACCGACAAACTCAAATTAGAAATGGCAATTATTGAGAATCTGCAAAGAGAAGACCTGAATGCCGTCGAACGGGCCCGCGCTTTCCAGCAATTAGCCGGCGAGTTCCGGCTGACTCATACCGAAATCGCGAAAAAAATTGGCAAAAGCCGGGAGTACGTCTCGAACACAATCCGCCTCCTTCTCCTGCCGGAGATTGCTCTGAACGCTTTGATGAAAGGGGAGATTACCGAGGGGCACACTCGGCCGATTTTGATGTTAGTGGATAAGCCGGCCGAGCAAGAAACTCTGTTCCACGATATTACTCGTCGTCGTCTGACCGTGCGCGAGGCCGAACGAATCGCGCGGCGCGTCGCTTTCGAACGGGCGCGCAAACAGGAAGACCTCGATCCGGAGCTGACCGAAATAGAGGAAAAGTTAATGGAGCGCCTTGGCGCGCGAGTCGTCATCGAGCGCAAACGTCAGGGCGGCAAACTGGTGATCGAATTTATGACGGCCTCCGAGTTAAAGCATATTTTAGACTTGGTGGGCGGGCCGGAAGAATCAGAACCAGTTGAGGCGGATGTCGCCGATGTAAACACAAATAACGAAAATAAAAATAATGATAGCGGGGACGGCGAAGAAGATTTGTATCGAGTCCGTGATTTTACTATTTAACGCGCTGTATCGGAGATTTAGTTCAATTTTTGCGGATTATGATTCGGGCAGGTTTTGTCGGAGCAGCGGTCGGGGATAGTTTTGGTGCCAGCCATCATCAGGTGGATGCAAGCCCCGGTTTCGCGCGCGTAGCCGCAGATTTGGCCGGTGGGCTTACTCTTGATGATGTGGCGGCATTTGGGATAATTGGAACAACCGTAGAACGTTCCGTAACGTCCTCGTTTTTCAACCATCGTGCCTTCTTGGCAGAGCGGGCATTTAACGCCGGTATCGTTTGCTTCGTTATTATTTGAATCTTTTTTGACGTATTTGCATTTGGGGTAATTGGCGCAGGCCAAGAATTTGCCATAACGGCTTTGGCGCCAAACGAGATTGCCGCCGCAGTCTGGGCACACCTCGCCAGTTTTCTCCGTTTCGTTTTGATTCAATTCTTCGCCTTCGGCGGTGCGCGCGCCTCGGCAATCAGGAAAACGCGCGCAGCTTAAAAACTTTCCAGCGCGGGAAAGTTTGTAAACCATCGCGCCGCCGCAGGTCGGGCATTTGACGTCTGCCGGTCCAGCGCCGAGGTCGCTGATTTTCTTGGCCTCGGTTTTTTTGGTTTGGATTAACTCATGAAAGGGCCAATAAAATTTCTCTAAAGAGGTTTCGTAGCTCAAATTGCCAACAGCAATCTCGTCTAGCTCATCTTCCATTTGGGCGGTGAAGGAATCGCTGACGTAGTGATTGAAATGTTCGGAAAGAAAATCGCTAACCGCTTCGCCGGTTTCCGTTGTTTGGAGAGAGCGTCCGATTTTTTGGGTATAACCGCGATCGGCCAGAGTTTTGATGATGGTCGCGTAAGTGCTGGGTCGGCCGATGCCGCGTTTTTCCAGTTCCTTTACGAGGCCGGCCTCGGTGTAGCGGTGGGGCGGTTCCGTGGCTTTACCCTCGGCTTTTGCGTTTTTCAATATCAATTTTTCTCCAATGGTTAAGGTGGGTAAAACGTTTTCTTCGCCGCGGGCCGCGGGATCGGCTCGCAACCACCCGTCAAATTTAACGACCGAGCCGTTGGCCACAAAGTCGGGCGAGGTCCAGTCCGTGGTTTTGGCCGAAACTTTTATTTTGGTTCGGAGCATCGCGGCGTCTTTCATTTGACTGGCGACCGCTCTCGTCCAGATTAGTTGATAAAGTTTGGCTTCGGCCGCGTGGCCACTCGGGTTGAGCGCGGCCTCGGTGGGGCGGA
>CAYWTW010000011.1:0-18441 GCA_964461325.1 uncultured Candidatus Saccharibacteria bacterium
TGGCAACAATTGAGGATCGACACCGTTATATATGGTAGCTACTCGCCGATTAAAACGTTGATAATAATCATAATTTTTGCCAGAACAAACCAAGACTAGATCGAAAAACCGAATCAAGATTTTTGTTCTTAGCTCTAAAACATTTTTTTTAAATCTACTGATAGTCCCCTGTTGATACATCTCTTCGGCATATAAACCGTGCAAATCAATAACAATTTTTGCTCCGGTAACAAGTTTGAGGAACACTGGGTAATTGATCTCCGTCTCGGTCGAGACCATAACTAGGTCGGGCTGGGTGTGCTTAATCAACCAGACAAAAAAACTAAACCGCTTCCACCAGTTACCAATCGGGTATTCGTACATTCCGCTTACTAGGTCCAGCGGCCCGTCACGGGCACACAATACAATGCGGTACTTCTTCTTAATCTGCCGAGCGAAATTTAAAATCCTGATCGGCGTTCCGCGTTTGGGATCATTAAGTGATTCCCGAGTAATAAATAGGATTGTCTTCATAAAATCACAAACCGAGAACTCGAATTAGGCCAACCAAACTGTGTTTGGCCACTATTTCCTGCCGCGCGGCCAGGCCTCGAGCCGCGCGTTTTTCCCTATCATCGGCCAAACAATTGACGAACTCGCGGGCAAGATTCTTAGTTTCAGCATCCTCAATAATCACATCCAATTCGCAAGCCATGGCCTCAAAAATTGTTTTGTCCATGCTGCCGGCTGGAGTTAGATTAACAAAAATCTCATGCTGGTTGTACAAAATTTTGGCTTCAGCGTTGGAGACGGCGGGTAAAAGCTTCAGTCGGCCTGAATGAATTAAAGGTTCGGCCTGTTTGCGTAAATCCTGCTCATATTGACGATCCGCCTCGGAGGTTGGCGAACCGACGACGGTTGCCGAGAAACCAATCCCCCACTTATCTAACTCCAGCAACGTGTCAATCAAAACCTCCAAACGTTTAACTGGTGAGATTCGCCCGAGCGACAAAATTGAATTGGGAACCTTTTTAATGGCCTGATTCGGTTTGAAATAATCGGTATCAATGCCCACCGGCATCAATTCGGTTTTTTTGAACTGGGCTGTAAAAGATTGTGGTGAGGTGCAAAACACTCGGTCAGACAGCCAAACGGCCAGACGGGTCCACAAGTTACCGTAAGCATGGTTACGCCAGAGCCAAATTTTTTTGCTCCACAATTTCCACAGCCAACTACCCAAAATTACGTATTCTTGATTCATATGCGCAAATACCACGTCATAATTTTTTCGCTCTCGCCAGATATATTTATAGAAACGCCAAATATATTTAAAACGCGAACGGCCCGATTCTTTGCCCAATGATAAAACTTTTACATTTTTAGGCAAATCAAAATCCCCCCTTTGCAGGCAAATAACCACAACTCTCTCGCAATGTTTGGCAAATTCCTCCACCCAACGATGAAAGAACCCGAGTACTGGGTCCTGCCGATCGATTTTTTGGGTTAAGATTAACAATTTCATCGTAGTGATTCTAAAATTCCGGAAGCCACATCGGCCGGCCCCATCTCAACAACCCAAGCTCCCACTTCCCGCGCAACCCCCACATCGGTAGAAACAATCGGGCAACCCGCGGCCCGAGCCTCGACCAAAGTTAATCCGTAACCTTCGTAGAGCGAAGTTAATAAAAACAGGTCAGCGGTTTTATAATAAGAAATGAGTGTGGTTTGATCGACCGACGGCTCCAGACGAACACGGTCGACTAAACCAAGTCGAAATATCAGCGACCGCAATTTAGCTTCTTCGGAACCGCTTCCGACTATTAGCAAACCGGCCTCGGGTAATTTTTGATTTACCAAACGCATCGCTCTGATCGCCAAATTGATATTTTTTTCCGGTTCTAAGCGCGAAGCCATCAAAATTATTTTCTGAAACTCGGAATATTTTTGATGTAAGTCTACGGAAGGAATTGCTTGCTTAATCGCCACGGCATCGACCGTGATTGGCCGAACTTCTATTCTATTTTCCGGCAAATGCCAGCGAGTAACCAAAAAGTTTTTAATTCGGTTAGAGACGACACGCACATGATCAGCTCGCGGTAGTAGAAAATGAGCCAGCCAAAAACGGATAAGGTTTAAGATCGAATGTCGTCGAAAATACGAACTGCCAATATCAGTATGAATCTGCAATTCGAGCTTGGAGTCAAAGCGTTGAGCTAAGCGCCAAGCGGCCCAACCAGATTCGAAAGGATCTTGAGCCGTCACCAAATCTGGTTTGGACAATCTCTTGCCCAACCGAACAGCGTCAAAGGGGTAAAACCACCGACTAGCTGAATTGGTGGGATAAACAAAGATATTGGAACCAATTTGCGCCGCACATAAGCTCAAAACGCGTTTGGTAAAAACAATTATGTCTAACCGCGAAAGATTCTTAGCGTATTCAATTTGTCGGCGACAAACATCACTATCTGCTTGAAATAATTGCCGATCACTACCGATGGCTAAAACTTTCATAGATGCAAAAATTCTCCGGCAATTTCTTGCCAAGTGTGCGTAAATTTAAAATCGGCTATTTGTCGACACAGTCTTTTATAATTTTCCTTTTGAGCCAACCATTGAATTTTATCGGCGATATCTTGCTCATCGAGCGGATCTACAAAGACCCCCACGTCCTTCAATTTTTCATACAAACCGGTTTCGCGGGTCACAATAAACGGCTTATTGTAACGCAAAGCATCCAAAATTAGATTAGGGCTAACGTCACTAATCGAGACTAAGACTACGGCATAACAATTAGCCACCCGCGCCATGAACTCGGCCGGTGGCCAAACGCCAATCTCTAACTTTAAATCCGGCGCTCGAGCCTTGGCCTGGATGAAGGCTTTTTGCAATCGACGATTATTTTTTAGCTGTAAATTTCGACCCCCGGTGAGAAAATTCTTAACTGAAGGCAAAAAAGCGGGCATCTTTAGACCATAATAATTTTCTATAATCTCGGTACGAGCCAGATTGAGCTGATAAGGTTCGCGCCAAATCTGTCGTTGCCAATCGGTATTAAACACAATCCAGTGCGCGTGTCGCAACACCCAACACGTCAGATGAAATATAATTTTTTCCTTAAGCGTAAAATTACCCGTTTCAGTTTGATAAAAAGTTCGCAAGAGAACCAGCTTGTGGGTCCGTTCCACATATTGCTCCCACAAAAAATCGCCACCGATTCGAATTAGAAACTTTTTGCCGAGTAGACGCCCTACGATCGCCGTTGGCAACCCGACACTAAAAGTATCGAGGGTGACGATTTTTTCTGCCCGCCAAACTGTCGGGATAATCTTGATTCCAAACCAAAAATGGCGTAAACCGCTCGGTAAATATCGTTCCCAATTATAAGTCGCGACCCAAACCTTATGGCCCATAGTCTGAAAAGTTTCGGCCAAATTTTTAGCATACTGGGCTGGACCACCGATTTGAGGCGGATAAATCCCCGTGGTTATGAGGATGCGCATAATGTTTGCAAAATAGCCGACATTTTACTCGCAATCAAGTCCCAACGATATTCGTCAAAAACCAGACGA
This sequence comes from uncultured Candidatus Saccharibacteria bacterium, assembly GCA_964461325.1. Taxonomy (GTDB): domain Bacteria; phylum Patescibacteriota; class Minisyncoccia; order Phycocordibacterales; family JACOZG01; genus CAYUVV01. The sequence continues at coordinate 3,549 of CAYWTW010000011.1, forward strand.
CGACCAACCGAAATTACTGTATCCACGGAAGCTTGATTGACGGGGTCAAGCAAAAACTTTATTTTTTCAGCCAGAGCACGAGAATCATCTGGCGGCACCAACCAGCCCGTCTCGCCGTTGCGGAGAAAATCAGGAATGCCGCCGACCGGCGTGCCGATAACGGGCAAGCCGGCGGCCATTGCCTCAAGAAAGGAGTTGCCCAAACCCTCCGAGCGCGATGGCCGCGCGAACACGCTGGCCCCTCGGAGGTGTTCGTTAATTTGCTCGAGCGGCAAAACTCCCAAAAAATCAATCCGCTTAACCACCTTCAATCGAGCCGCCAAACGCTCGAGCGGCCGGCGCTCCGGCCCATCACCAATAATTTTTAAGCGGACGTCGCTCGGCAACAAAGCCAGCGCCTTGATCAAAATATCAATGCCGTTTTTGCGCACCAAACGCGAAGTGGTAATAATAATTCGGGGAGATGACGAAAAAGAATCGGGGCGAGAAGATTCGGGCGAATCACTACCCGTCTCCACCCCGTTGGGAACTACAACAATCGGGCACCGCGCTCCCATCTGCTTAGCCCAACGAGCCAGATAATGAGAAATGGCCTGAATACGATCGGGGCGGCGGAAAACCCCGAACCAACGCGGACCAAGCAAACGAAAACGATAGGCCCAACTGTCCAAGTCATCCCCTTCTTGCAAAGTCAGTAGAAACGGCACGGCGGGAAATTTGGCTTTAAAACGCGCCGCCGCCATTCCAGCTTGGTTGGCCATGATCGCCCAAACTAAATCATACGGCTTCCGGCGATGACGCCGGCCGGCCTCACGTCCCGCCCACCACGGAAACAAGTATTTTGACCAAAAATTTTTGACGTTTGCGCTAAGCACCTCAAACTCAAAATCGGACGACAAACGCCGAACTAACTCCCGCGTGGCCAACTCGGCGCCACCCACAGCCGACAGGGGGGCGAGAGAGAAAATCAGTATTCGCGGCTTCATTTATCTTCCAGGCGAACCTCAAGCATTTTTTCTAGCCGGTCGGGAGAAAGTTCTCCATTAGTGTCATGAGGAGCAAGCGCTGGCGGACTTGTCTTAGACGGAGGTTTTTTGCGTTCAGCCATCAAACGATTGAGCGCCGAGCGGAGATCCGCTTTGGCTGTCGGGCTAATCTCTCGCTTCGAAATAATCGGTTTGGGTTTTAAATCCTTCAATAGCATCGAGGAAGGCTTGCCGGCAAGGGGGGCCGGCCGAAAGGCCGGTGCTGACCTCGCGGCCGGCGGCGAGGAAGCCGCCGCCGGTCGTGACGGCGGACGACTCGGCCGGCGCGTCTCCACTGGTCGCGCAATCGGCTCGACCCGACCGCCCACCGGCTTATGCCAGTCGGCAATCGCCGACTCCACCGTCGTGCGCGGCTGAGCAAACTGTTCGCGCGAATTGGCGATAATCTCCGACTCCAACGACACCGCCGGCGCGGGCAAAGGCGCCATCGTCACGGCCGAAAATGGCGAGGAACCAACGCCATCGATCATCAGCGTTAAATAAATTTGCGCGAATCCTAAATTAACCAAATCTTCTTTAGTAAACGTCGGGAAAAAAACTTTTTCTAAAATCTCAGCATCGAATGGCCCAACGCGAAAGTTCACAATCGTCCCGACGTTGCCAAACACCGCCGCCCGCACCTCTTCCGACATTTGCTCGATGTATTGATGGGCAATCGTGAGCGAGAGCTTATATTTTCTGGCTTCCGACAAGATGTTGGCGAATGATTCGTTGGCAAACGACTGGAATTCGTCGACAAAAAAGTAAAACGGGGGGAGATCGCGTAACTTACTCGGCGTCACGTTGGCCCGCGACATGGCCGTTAAATAAATTTTGGTAATCAATAAACTACCGATTAAATTGGCATTACCCTCTCCCATCCGCCCCTTAGATAGATTAACGATGATGATTTTGCTTTCGTCCATCACCTGCCGAAAATCAAATGATGACTTGGGCTGGCCGACGATGTTACGGATCAAGGGATTGGAGGTAAATTGTCCGACCTTGTTTTGAATGGCGGGCGTGGCTTCGGCGGCATAACGTTCGGTATATTTACCAAACTCCTCCACCCAAAACGACTTTACGCCCGGATCGGTAACGTTCTCGACCACCTTTTTGCGGTATTCCTTGTCGGCGAGCATCCGATTAATCCCAAGCAGAGTCGAGCCCGGATATTCGAGCAGAGCGAGCAAAGTGTTGTGCAAAATGTATTCCATCCGCGCCGACCAAGCGTCAACCCAGATTTTTTTGAACGCGCTCATCAGGCCAGAGGCGACCAAATGCCGTTGGTCGCGGCCCACGTCTTCCATCACGTTAAACGAGATTGGATGATCGAGGTCGAAAGGGGCGAAATAAATCACATCCTTAACGCGCGCCGGCGGCACGTAAGTGAGCAGTTTTTCGGCCGTGGAGCCGTGGGGGTCGACGTAGGCCAAACCCCGGCCGGACAAAATGTCTTGAATGGCCATATTTTCGAGCATCGTTGATTTGCCCATACCCGTCTTCCCGATGACGTAAACATGGCGCAGGCGATCTTCTAGTTTGACGCCAAACGGCACGCGTTTGCCACGAAAATCAGTCTCAGCGAAATAAACCCGGTCGGTATTTTTCAATAACTCTTTGGCGTCCATATTACCCTCCAGTATGGCACAAAACGGACGGGGGTTTAAGAGGTTAATTTAGATGGATGCGCCAGGACTCGAACCCCCAACCACCCGTGTATAAGATCCGCCGCGGCGGACTCACCATCGAGCCAAATGATATTTTGTGCGCGCGGAGGGACTCGAACCCCCAACCACCCGTGTATAAGACGGGCGCTCTACCATTGAGCTACACGCGCGTTATTTTTCAACCAATCCCTCCCCGCGCCGGTTTTCAGATATTTCTCTCGCTTCATGGCTTGAGACCGGTTATCAAAAGCTTCTTTGTGTATAAGGACCCACGGACGATATTTTGAAGTATAACCGAAACCGGTTTCGTTATGTTCGACCAGACGACGAGGCAAATCAGCCGTTTGACCAATGTAAATTTTGCCTTGCGGATTTTCTAAAACGTAAACGAAATACATTTAACCCGTGTATAAGATCCGCCGCGGCGGACTCTACCATTGAGTTACGCGTCCGAAATAACTTCGCGGGTTTTGATTTTGATGCCGTGTAGAGTAAGCAGTTTTTCAAACTCTTCTTGCTCGATGGTTTCCACTCGGACGAGTTCGCCCGCCAAATGGTCGAGCGCCGCTCGGCGTTCGGTGATAATCGCCTGCGCCCGAGCCAAACCTTCGGCCATCAACTTCGCCACCTCGGAATCAACAAGGGCGGCGCTCGCTTCTGAAGTGTAGCGCTCGGCCGCCGGCCCGCCACCAAACGCCAGACGGCCGGGCGCGAGCTCGAAGGAAACAGGGCCCAACTTCTCGCTCATTCCGTAACGAGCCACCATATCGCGCGCTAAACCAGTCGCCACCGCCAAATCATTCGAAGCGCCGGTCGTCAGGTCGCCAAACACCAAAACTTCGGTGGCGTAACCGCCCAAAGAAACGGCGATGTCGTCCAAAAATTCTTTGCGCGACTGCAATTTTTTATCCTCGTAGGGCAATTTGAGCGTGTAACCGGCGGCGTGGCCACGGGAAATAATCGAGACCTTGCGCACCGGGTCGGCATGGGGCAGAACCGAAGCAACCAGCGCGTGGCCAATCTCGTGGTAAGCGGTAATCTTCTTTTCCCGTTCGGAGAGAATGTGGCTCCGGCGCTCCGGCCCGAGCATCACCTTTTCCACCGAGCGAACGAGATCAAATTGGGCCAATTTTTTGCGATTCTCCCGCGCGGCCAAAATGGCCGCTTCGTTCATCACGTTGGCGAGATCGGCGCCGGAAAAGCCGGGCGTCCGCTCGGCGAGAGCGCGCAAATTGACGTCCTCGGCCAAGGGCTTTTTGGCGGCGTAAATTTTCAAAATCTCCTCACGGTCGTTCAAATCCGGCTTGTCGAGAACAACTCGCCGGTCAAATCGACCGGGTCGGAGCAAGGCCGGGTCCAGCACGTCCGGCCGATTGGTCGCCGCCATGACAATCAGTTTTTCCGTCGGTTCGAAACCGTCCAATTCAACCAAAATCTGATTAAGCGTCTGCTCGCGCTCGTCGTTGCCGCCGCCCATGCCCGAGCCACGGTGCCGGCCAATCGCGTCTATCTCGTCGATAAACACAATCGCCGGCGCCGCCTTCTTGGCCATCTTGAAGAGGTCGCGCACGCGCGAAGCCCCGACGCCGACAAACATTTCCACAAACTCCGAACCGGAAAGATAAAAGAAAGGCACACGAGCCTCGCCCGCCACCGCTCGCGCCAAAAGCGTTTTGCCGGTACCCGGCGCGCCCATCATCAAAACCCCCTTCGGAATTTTGGCTCCGATATCAAGAAACTTTTTGGGATTGCGCAAAAAATCAACGATCTCCAGCAATTCTTCTTTGGCCTCGCGGACGCCGGCCACATCTTTAAACGTAATCCGCTGATTAGTATCGGCCGGATCGATAATCCGAGCTCGCGACTGCCCGAAGGAGAAAGCCTGCATGCTGGCGCCCCGGACCTGACGCGAAATAAGCCAAAACAAAACGAGCACAAACGCGATCGGCAAAACGAACGGTAAAAGATTCAACAGCCAAAACTGGAAACCGCTTTCGCCTTCGACCGTCATCTTCACCGCCCGCAAAGCCGATTCGGACACGCCGTAATTGGCTAGAGTTTCCGAAAGCGAGGCCTCGGGTTCTTTCTGGCCCACCCGTTCTTCGCCGTTGGCAAGCTCGACGATAAATTCCGTTCCCCGAAGAGTGATGGATGCGACTTCGCCTCGTTCGATAGCCACAGCCAATTCCGACACCGCCAGCTCGGGAGCCGGGGTCTGACGTTCCGCCGCGAGCGAGTAGAGACTGGCAAGCACCAATAAGCCGAGCACCGCCGTCAAAAATTGACCGCCGAAACGGCCTAAAATCGGGCCGCCGCCAGAGACCGCCTTCTTTCGATTGCTGTTTTTAGCAGGCATTTTGATCAACTGAAATTATACAAAAATATGCTAAAATAGCCAGATGTTCAAAGCGCTCGAAAATCGTAAGGCGCTATTTAATTATGACCGGCTGGAAGAATGGCCAGCCGGTTTGGAACTCTTGGGCCATGAGGTCAAAGCCCTGCGAGCCGGCTACGGCTCGCTCGAGGGGACCTACGTCACTATCCGAGGCGGCGAGGCCTGGCTCGTGGGAGCGACCATTCCGCCCTATCAGGCGAATAATACTCCCGAGGACTATGATCCGGTTCGGCCGCGCCGTCTCTTGCTCCACAAAGACGAGATCGCCAAACTAGCGGAAAAAAGCGACCGCGACCGATTGACAATCATCCCGCTTAGGGTGTATAATCACGGTCCGCGGTTCAAGCTCATGTTGGCGCTCGCGCGCGGCAAAAAGCGCCAAGACAAACGCGAGACCATCAAACGGCGCGACACCGAGCGGGAAATCGAAAGAACCTTGAAACAGCGGCGTTAGTTTTAATTAGGGGATGATCGGCCTCGACAAGTGTTTGCAGGCGGATCTAGCAAGTCGGCGCGGCTCGGCGCTCCGTTAACAAATCCGAGCAACCAAATCAAATGCCAAATCGGCAAATGAGACAGGGTTGGTGCGGTCTCCGTATCCGGCTCCTGTTCCAGCTTTCGCTTTCGCCTAAGCTGGCGCGGTTCGTCTGAAGCGCTCGCGCGCGGACGAGCGGTGTAATATTTCGCGAGCTTGGTTGGCCATCTCTAGTCTCGGCGGCTAATCTAAAATTTAGAGACTAAACCCAAACGGGGTTTTGCTTGGTTTAACCCCCGTTTGGGTAATCTAAACCAGCTAAACTTGTAGACGGTTCCGTCGGCGACGTTTGCACCCGGGTTCGATTCCCGGCATCTCCATTCGACTCACCCCTCGGCAAACCTCGGGGTTCGCTCATGGTAAACCACCTAGAATTACCACGCTAGGTGGTTATTTTTCGTGAGGCGAATGCCCTGAGCGACGAATGAAATGAGGAGTCGAATGGGCTAAACTATAACTATGTTCTTCGTCTACATGATTAAGAACTCGATCAATAAACTTTATGTCGGTATCAGCAAAAATCCCGATGAGCGCGTGATTTATCACAACTCAAAATTAGGTGCTCGCTTTACAACGCACATTCCTAACTTTAAACTCGTCTTCCTTGAAGAATATGCGACCCCGACAAAGGCCCACCAGCGCGAAATCCAAATCAAAAAATGGCGACGAGAGAAAAAAGAGCGGCTAATCAATCGTTACCAACAAAATCTACCAACCAAAATTTAATCGGACTCCGGCCACACTTTTCGAATCTTGCATTTTTTGCAAAAAGCGGTATCGTGAGGGCATTATGAAAAAACCAATGTTGGTAATATTTTTTGTTCTCATTTTATTCGTAGTTGTGGGTTTGCCAGTTTTGGCGGCCGAACCAACATCCAAAACCACCGATCCAACCGATTTTGCAAATTCCATTTGGACGGCAATAAAAGGATTAGCTATTCGGGTCACGACCCTCGAACAACGAATTGTTGAATTAACTCAAAAAATCGAAAATATTTCTTTAATCCCGGGTCCGCAGGGACCGCAAGGCCCAGTGGGGCAATCTGGAACATCATTGCATTTGATAGACGGAAATGGGCAAGATTTAGGATTATTACTAAATGCTGATGGGGGGAATGGTGTTAACGGCATATTCAGTGTGTTTCGCCCAGACAAAGATATCTTTTTTAGGTTATCTACCCAATATCATAGAGGTGAACCAACTGATGTAAATTGGTCAAACGGTAATCATATTGTATTTTTTACAGATAATAATTGCACCGGCACCCCAATGTCTAATGTGGGGTTTCTCGACCCGCAATTGCTTGTGCGAGTAGGAAATCTAAATAATGGGGGTACTAGATACTTCAAGTCGGTGAACCAACAGAGCCAAACAATTCAATTCCAGTCTAGGATGGCCCCCGAATCATCCTGTGTTAATGACAACGATCAGAGCCAATCAATGTATGTCCTCGAAGAAATTTCTATGCCCTTTCAAGAACCACTGGCCTTTCCGTTGATCATAAAGATGCAATAAACTCCTAATAAAGACGGTTCTTTCTAGTGTTAAAACTCTAACGATATCGTGAAAATAAAATTAATAGGTAATGTCTTTAAAAATAAAGAAGGTGATTTTATGGTTCCTCTTGGCCCCAATGTGGGTAGATTTACTGAGGCCCGATTACACGCCGCATCGTTAACTCCCGAAGAGATCAGTACACAAAAGCAACTACCATTAATATCGCCGGGACTTCTGGCAGACAGAAGAAAGGCACAATGTTGGTTTTTTAAAGATAAAATATTTTATGTCTATGATTCTTTTCTATCATCGGAAGATGAAATTAAATTAAAAATTAAACACTTGTATCTAAAGTCTAAAATTTCACTCAAAAAGATTGAGAAGGAAGTCGAAGCGTTTGAAAATTTTGACAAAACACAAGGGGTCAAGAGAGAAAAGATACCTAATGACGTTCGTCTGTTTGTTTGGCAGAGAGATGAAGGAAAATGCACACAATGCAACAACAAGGAAAAACTAGAATTTGACCACATTATACCTGTCTCTGAGGGCGGTAGTAATACCGAAAGGAATATTCAACTCTTGTGTGAAAATTGCAACAGGAGCAAGGGAAGAACCGTCTAACCCAATGACACTTTTAGATACTAATATCAAAAATTACATCAAAAACTCGTATAGGATATTTGAGTACGCTGGTCCAAAAAACATCAAAAATATTACTAAAAGGCTTATAGATCTCGAAAAAGAAACGCCTAAACTGAAAGATAATCTGGAGAACGCCTCTGATCTTGCAGATAAAATAGAAGCGAAAGAGGCGGTGTCTTCTAATGAATCAGAAAAGAAGTGGTTACTTCTAAAACGACAACTTATTTTAGACCGAAGAGGCACCACATCACGGATAATCATCGTTTCTGTTTTGACTCACATCTTGGCAAATTTAATTAGCAGACTTTTTGGCTTGTTATAAATTTTACGTCCTAGAAAATCACCGGCGTTGCTGTTATAGTCACCACACTCGCGGCAATAGCAGTTTTTTATAAAGCCAAACCAGAAGTAAACGATCCGATGGCCGGCAAACACAACCTAATTTCCCTGCCCCGAAGATTACACCCATGAGGATTATGAAAAATACGGCACACCGATGACCACTTGGATGAATTACTTTTTTGACCTACATCCAAACGCAACGCTCGGTGAAATATTAGAGGAAAAATACAACTCCAGCTCCGGCCACGCTTTTCGGAACAAACATTTAATTTGACAAAACGAGACCGCAATGCCAAGATGACGTTGGAATTTTGGTCTTCCAAATATCAGTAATTTCTCTTAAATAGGAGATAAAATGTGGAAATTATCCCGCCAACTTTTCGTGTCGGTGGAGTTTTTGATACGTCAATCTGGTCGAAGCAGTTTGCGCGAATAATCGCGGGCACAATTATTCCGCGATCGCCACGCATTTTCATCACAATTCACCCAGGATGCAATTTGACGAGAGACCATCTCGTCATCGTCGACCGAGACCAAATTGCCGAGAGTCTGCGCAGGGTTTCGACAACCCAAAGACGAAGTGTGGAGATTGTGAATATCGCCCCGTTGTCTACAAAAATCGGACTGCTGGACGCGGTTGAAGGATTGATCATAGAGAGTTTGGGTCTTTGGTTGGAACACAACTAATCCCCATCCCCCGCCCGTCCGCCTCTTCGGCGGATCAGGGCGGGCTTTTTTTTTCTTAAATTAACGCCTAATTCATCATCTCCGGCTTGGAATTGTTGGTTTGACGGATAGTTAGAACCAGCAAGCCGATGATAACCGCGGCGGCGAAGCCGATGCCGGCCCAAGGGATCCAGGCGTAACGTTCGGTTAGTCGGCTCTCCTCGCCGTCGCAGGCGTCGCCCACGCCATCGCCATCAATGTCCGACTGCTGGCCGTTGGGTCGGCTTGGGCAATTATCGACAGAGTTCGGCACGCCGTCTTGGTCGAAATCTTCGCAGGCATCACCGCGCCCGCTTTGATTGAGATCGACCTGATCCGGATTAGAAACCAAAACGCAGTTATCAAAAATATCTGGCACCTGATCACCGTCCACATCGGCAATTATGTATTCCGGATTAGGCAAAACCGTTTGCGGTGAAAACTCAAGCACCTCCTGCGCTCCGGCCAAATTGGCCGATTCGTCGCCAAGCGAGTGTGGCACCGGGCGATCGGCGTCGAAATAAACGCGATAGGAGTGGCCGGGTTGGGCTAAGAAACGCACCCCTTGCCGGACCAGATTTTCGGCATCATCCTGACGCAATAACAATTCCGCCAGACGCAGGGGTTGAGAATAAGTGAAGGCGATTCGCCAAGCGGCGGCGGCCGTGGCCGGGAAATCAATCGTCGGGCCGGGTAGACGCCGCGACGCGACGACCACCCGCTCCTGGCCGTTAACGACCGCTTTAATTTCCACCGTGGTGGGCAAGGCAACGTGGGGGGCCAAAATCAACGACAGTGAGGAGGAAGTAAACGGTTTGACGGCGTTTAAATAAATTTCCGCTCGGCCGTTTTCCGACTCAAGCAGAAGAAAGTCGACGCTGGTCTCAATTTGGCCGTCGAGTAAGTCGGCCGGCGTTGGCACTGCTGGCGTCGTAGTAATCGTCAGAGGAGCTGACTTGATCTCCACCTGACGGTTGAAGAAATGAGGTTCAAGTTGAGACGTGGCCATATCCCACACGGCCGCTTCGGGGCGCGCCAAGGGCTCGCCGACGATCAGTGCCTCCATTACCGTGGGAACGGCAATAACGGGGGTAAGATCTTGATAAAAACGGAAGGCCGTCTGGGGTCGGAAAGCGTCGGGGAGAGGGGCGTTGGAAACTTGCGCTTCAGCCAATTGCCCGCCACTCAAGATAATCAACATCACCACCAACAACGGTTTGGCTTTTTTACGGCCGATAAATGCCGTACTGACAAGCAAAGCGCCCACGGAAAAGAAAGTGATGATTCTGCCGGTTAACTCCATCCGCCAAACGTCAACCAACAGCAAACGCCCGACGACAAAGCCGATCAAGGCCCCACCATAAAATTGTAGCGTCCGATTCTGCCGACGCAAACCGCTAAAGTAAGTAATCAGGCCGATGACGGTGTAAACAATCAGCGCGGCCATAACCGCGACGCTCTCGCTCTCCAACCCCGCGTGGAGTGATAGCCACAATAGGGCATAGCCGTAGACTGAACCAAAAATCAGCAAAAGCGGCGAAGTAAAATTAAAGATTGACCGTTCGCCCGTCGCCGGCGCTTCTCGACGGCGCAAAAACAAACCCAAACCAAGCATCACCAGAGCCAAAATCGCCAGAACAAAAAAGTCCCGATGGAGAACTCCCCATCGCCACGCGGACGAGAAAAGACTGCTGTGTGAGAGAATCATCGGCCCAAGCATCAACCAGCTTAGTCGCTCGGCCAAACGCCAATCGCGGGTTAGAGCATAGGTCAAGACGGCAATCAAACCGCTCTCGATGGTATAAGCCAAAGTTAGGGCCGCCCCGTCGAGCTCCGCGGCCGTGGCCGCGGCTAGTAACGCGGCCGCCACGCCAGCATAAACGTAGAAAGGTCCGGGCCGGCCGGTCAGGCGGAACAGCGAGAAGCCGCCAATCCCAAACACCAGCATCCAGGCCGCGAGATTCAAACTCTGCCATTCCGGCGCCAGAGCCGTCATAATCCAGGCTAGCAGAAAAAGACCGTTGCCAGCGGCCGTCACCAGATCGGGCACCATCAATCGACCCTTCAATCTGACGAGACCGGCCGTGCTGGTTAAGAAAAACAGGGCGACAAAACCGTACACAAACAGGATAAGGACGTCCCGATCGGCGCCAAACACGGAGAAAAAATAAGGCAAGCTGTAAAAAGTTAAGATCAAAAGAGCGGCGGCCGTTAATTCGCGCCGACCCGTCAGCGCCACAATCCAAATTGTACCCAACGTCACCACCAACAGATAGGCGAACAAACTGGGGTAATTGATGAGGGGCGAATTGGTGAGCAAGGGAGCAACGCCCGCCAAAATCAAACCGCTTAAAGCCAGAGAACGACTATTGCTCTTAACGCTCGCGACCGCCACGAAAGCCGTGCTTAGAAACATGATCGCCAGAGCCGAAAGCGGCGTGAAGAAATCATAAATCTCGCGCGCGGCAAAAACCGTGAGCAAGATCGTGGTGGAACCCAAAACCAGAAAAACGCTCCCCTGGTGAAGGTGGCGGCGGAGCCGCCACCAACCAAGCACAATAAACAAAGACCCGGCGAACAAGCCGAGAGTGACGCGGCCCATCGGCCCGATCCAGTTATTGAGAAAGGCGTAGGTCGTAAACCAGCCAAAGCCGATTAGCAACAACGCCGCTCCCAACTTCAACAACCAATCTTCTTTTAACCAAGCTCCCAGTCGCGCCAACACGTCGTTCGAACCGACGGCGGGTAACGTCCCTTCTGGCGAAACGGCCATCACCGGCGACCCATCCGTCACCGGAGCCGGGGGCTGAATCGCGTCCAACGAAGAGGCCTTGCTGAGAGATTGCTCCAAGCGCCGTACGCGACCCAAGATATTAAAGGTTAGAATAAAAAGGACAATCAAGCCGACGAACATTAGGGTGGTCATGCTCTAATTATAATCCACCAAGGATGAGCGCACAAAACACCCCGTTCGCCGCGGCGAACGGGGTGTTTGGAGAAAAATCGGGAACTATTGGCTTAAAGCCCCGCGGAGACTCTGGAGAAAGTTATTCAAGGAGGAAAAGGCGTTGGCGGTCTGATTTTGGACGGGAGTAAAGCCAACACTACCCGTCGGGCAAGCCGGCAGAGAACGGTTTAGCCAGCGAGTGCCGCCGATCGAACCGTTCATCAAGCCAAGCAGGGTGGTCGTGTCGGCCGAGTTGACCGCGCCGTCGCGATTGATATCGGCCTGCCAAGAGGGACAATTTTGCTTATTAATGCAATCAGCTAGGGCGGCCAAGTCTTGAGTATTTGTTGTGCCAGACTGATTGACGTCGCCTGGCAACATTCCAAAACAAGCGCTCCACCAGCCAGAACCGCCTTTGTCTTGATGAGTAACTCGGCAACGATTACCGGCGTCAATGGCCACATCAATCGAGATGTTGCTTTCTTTCGGTCCAACATGGACAGCCTTAACTGCTGAAGAAATGTTATTACCGTCTGAGCGAACGCAAGACACCAAAAAATCATTTGGGCTAAACAACTTCCCAATTGTCGAATCGTCCACCCCACCAGGCAAAGCACCGGACAGCACTAGAATAATGTTTTCCCAAGTATCAGCCACCGCGCCATCACCAATCAAATTGGCTTGGGCATTCGTCGCGCCGCTAGTTGGGTCAGAACCCACGATATCGGGACGAACAGGTTGAGTACTATTGCCACCCCCATCCGCACACACGGCGTAAGCCGTGCGACCAGCGGCGTTGGCGGGATTACTCCACTGGCAAGCCCAACCGTTGCCGACGGAAGTGGGCGAAGTAAAGGGGTAAGAATCTTTCAGTGTCGCGCCACCGCTTGTGGCGTAAAGTTCACAACCGCCACCAATTACCACCTTACCGGTCGGGCAAGCGGCTTGAGCTGACGAACCACCGGGGCCAGGAAAAGTCTTCGTTACCACCTCATAACCGGCAATCTGGCCGTAAGCCACCGTCGCGCCAGTCAGAATCAGGGCCACCGGCAGAAAAGCCATCAAAATCTTGTTCAATTTCATAATAATTAGCTAAATCTGATAATTACTAACAACAGAAACCATCATAGCACCCCCCCCCGAAAAACTGCGCTATAATTTTCCACACATGAGTAAAGAGGAAAAGATGACGGCCTTAAAGCAACTGGAGCAAGAGATGTTAGCCGACACCTCGTTGCCACTTCAGGAGTCGAATCTGGTCTTCGGCGAAGGCAATCCGGACGCCGGGGTTTTGTTTGTCGGCGAGGCGCCGGGCTTCCACGAGAACGAGCAAAAGCGCCCCTTCGTTGGCCGATCCGGCCAGCTCCTGACCCGCCTCATCGGCGAGCGCGGTTGGACGCGCGAGCAAATCTACATTACCAATATCGTCAAACGCCGTCCGCCCGATAATCGCGACCCGCTCCCCGAGGAGATCGCCGTTTACGCCCCCTATCTCGCGCGGCAAATTGCGATTATCGGACCAGCACTGATCGCTACTCTCGGGCGCTTCGCTCTTAATTTCTTCCTCCCCCAAGGCAAAATCAGTCGCGACGAAGGCAAACTTTTTCAAGCTGGAAAGGACTATATCTATCCCCTTTTTCATCCCGCGGCCGCTCTACGCTCTACCAGCACGCTTAAGGCCCTAGAACACAGTTTTACCAACTTGCCTAGGGCGATGGCTAAGGCTCGAAAACTAAAGGGGTTGGTTGTTGACTAATCAGCGGCCTTTGTTTATCATAGCAAGGTTCGTAATCGCCAAACGAGGTTTAAGCTATTGAAAGATAAAATCAGTATCAACGAACAGATTCGAGCGCCCGAGTTGCGCGTGGTTGGCGCGGATGGCCGTAATTTAGGCGTTATTTCAACGGCCAACGCCCTAGCACAAGCCCGAGCCGCCAATCTTGACCTGATTTTAGTCTCGCCTGGCGCCAACCCTCCGGTGGGCAAGATTATGGACTACGGCCAGTACCAGTACCAACTGCAGAAAAAAGCCAAGCAGGCGCGGAGCAACGCCCAATCGACGGAAACCAAGAGCATCCAGGTTAAAATTGGAACGGGCGACCACGATCTCCTGATCAAGGCCGGCAAAGTGAGCGAGTTTCTGCGCCAGGGCCATCGGGTCAAAATCGACCTTTTCCTGCGCGGCCGAGCCAAATATTTTGACGAAAAATTTTTGCGCGAACGCCTCGACCGGCTGCTCAAGTTCGTAAGCGAAGATTTTAAAATCGCGGTGCCGTCGGCCAAAAGTCACAAGGGTCTAACTATTATTATCGAACGCCAGACCGGCAAAAGTGCCACCAAATCGGACAAAACTAAAAATCATGCGAACCAAAAAAGCTTACAGCCAACGCCTGCGAGTCACCAAGCGGGGCAAGGTCCTGCGCCGGCACCCGGGGCAGAACCACTTCAAGGCCAAGAAAAGCCGTAGCAAACAGCTGGACCACAAGCGCGGTGATAAATTTGTGGTGGTTAAAAAGACTTTGGCCCGCTTTATGGCCGTTTAACCAATTTTTTTTAAAAAAATACCATGCCCCGAGTCAAGAAAGGAGTTCATAGTTTGAAGAAGCGCCGGACGACGCTCAAGCTCGCCAAGGGCTACCGTTTCGCCCGAAGCAAGAAAGAACGCGAAGCCCGCGTCGCCGTTCTGCATGCCGGCCGCCACGCCTACGCCCACCGCCGAGACAAAAAGAGCGACTTCCGCCGTTTATGGCAAATCAAAATTAATGCCGCCGTCCGCGAGCACGGCCTCTCCTACAGCCGCTTTATGGGCGCGCTGAAAAAGCACGAGATTGAGCTCGACCGCAAAATCCTCGCTACCCTCGCCGAACACCACCCGGCCATCTTCGCCCAGGTGGTGGAGGCGGCCAAGGCGTCTTAACGCCTTCTAGTTTTCCGATATTCCAATTAGATTCCTAAGAGAGTTGAGGATATTGGCGATTTGGGGAATGGCATTTGTCATGCCAGAATTTCCTGACGAGCAACCGGGAAGGGTTTTGCCCATCCACGGAGTTTGACCGCCGGCCCCATTCAACAAGTCAGCCAGAGCGGTAATGTCTTGAGCGTTAATCGTGCCACTTCGATTGATATCTGCTTGC
>CAYWTW010000012.1:0-11639 GCA_964461325.1 uncultured Candidatus Saccharibacteria bacterium
GCTAAAATACCCTTATGTTGCTTGGAAGTGTGGGTACCATACCCGAGTAGCCCGCCCTTAGGTTTTAGTATCGGACTATGTTGAGGCCTCATCTTTTGAGGTGTCTTGGAAAAACCGATATCATGTATTTATGTCTCCAATTAACAAGGAACAACTCTATTCGGAAGAAACGTTCATTCACTTCTGTGAAAGAGACGAATTTTCTGGACGGAAACTTCCACGGCGCGTCTCCAAGGAATTTCTCCTAGCCGCCGAAAAGGATGGTTTGATTGTTCCTTTACTAATTGAGAAAGGAAAAAGAAAAAAAGAAGATGGAACTGATGAAGAAGTTGATATTCGCTACTATAGCCCCTTCCAGATTTTTCTGGTTGCAGGACTTATAAATAATGAGATAGACGGCGACGAACTTCGTAGTCCAGATAATTGGGATTGGTATAAAGAAAAAGGCACTCGGTATATCACTTGGGGTGACGGCTCTTCTTCGTGGGTAGAACACTACAAAGCGAAGCGAAGTGATGAACCTCAACCCATGGAGTACAACATCTTTGCCATCGCAGATGATTTTCATAAAGTCATTCACTTGATCCATGGTCTTAAGGCGGAAGACAGGTACGAACGCATAGGTGAGAACCGTCGCTTGTTCACAAGAGCACCTCTCCTCGCCTATAATCTCGATTCGATTGAAAAATCATATGTAGATCAGTACGGACTTAATCCAGTGAGGCTTAAGCGTGTCATAGCGGCAGTTGGCTCGCTTGCGACAGGAATGGATCCTCTCGAAAGGTGGTTCAACTATATTCAGCGACACTCGCGTACCAGAAGAGATCAATTGAAAGGACTAGCCTCTGTCGCTCAGGATCTTTACGGTTTTTGTGATATCGCATACGAAATCATGGAAAAAGGATATGCCGAGAAACTTCCACCACTCTTAGATTTTCTCCATCCTGACATAAAACCATATCTTATGGAGCGTGCAGAATATGCTAGCGGAGAAGATATAAAGGCAATAAGTGCGGCTTTCAATAAAGTGCGTGATTGGATTAAAGGAAATGCTGACTTGATAGAAGAGCTTCGTCCCGCAATAGAACGCGAGAAGCTCGACGATGCTCTATCAAAAATAGAGGTACGGATAAATGATTATGAAAAACGTTATGGTGATAGGCGTTATGTTGGATCAACGCGAAGATTTAAACCTGAAGACAAAAAGTTGGAGGAGTTAGACGACTATACGAAATATTGGGCACAAAATCTTTTCCAGCAAAGACTCAAGATTGACGAGAAAAAAGGAAAAGTCTCAGAAAAAGATCAGAAGGAAATTCTTGCCTACGAAATTGCTTTTTCCATAGAGAGAACCTTGGATGATATCGGTCGTTCGGTATCAAACATTGCACACCAGATAGCTGAAGCTACTTGGCCGCTTCACTACAAAGCGGAGCGTGAAAAAGAACTGTCTCATGTACCAGCGTTGAAGGAATTCGGGGAAAAAGTTCCGCGAACTGATCCAGAATACGCACGCAAACATCATGAGTTCTGGACTAAGGGGATGAAGGAGTACGAGAAACCTCACCAGGAAAGGTTGGATCGACTGGACCGTGTGCGATCGGAACTCCATGGAATTGGAGGTCAAACTCGTCTCGCATTTTGCGCGGCATGCCGAAAGAATCCAGTTCAGCTTCATTACGCCCACCTAGACCGCCAGATATCTCATGAGGCTGTATGCGACGAGTGCTTAGAAAGCGAAAAGAAAAAGGCTATGTCTGGTACGGCCGAGGAAAGGAAGAAAATGAAGTACGCCGAATGGCTTTGCGACTATTGTGGTGCAAAAGTGTTGCTGAAGTTTGCTGTTGGCAACACAATCAGCGTAACTACCCAGAATAATGTGCCGATTCAGCTTTCTTTGGAGTATGGACGCCTTGATTTACAGGCAAAATGTCCCGATTGTGGCGAGACAAGCGATCGCCCCATTGATTGGGGTTGGATTTCTTGAGGCATTTAGCGTATATTGTTAGTAAGGAAATATTTCCCCGTCGCAATCGAAGCGGCCATTATTAAAGCCAGCTAAGGGCTGGTCCAGATGGCGATAAAAAGGGCTGTCAATCGAACCTACATTGTTGTGGGTCTGGTTGAGAGTCCTTTTTGTATTCTTATACCCGCCCATGGTGATGGAGGTCCTAATTAAGGACAGCCATATGACCATCAATATACTCAATTATCAGAACGATATTCGTGCCAAGGCTAAAACGGCACACATTCCGGGCATGGAATGGGAAGATGTTTTCCAGGAAGTGATGCTCCACCTCCTCCTTGTTCAGAACAAATACGATCCCAAGAAAAGTGGCCCCCGAACTTTCGTATGTCGTGTTGCCACGAACAAGATCAGAGATCTCATTCGTCGCGCATCTGCAAAGAAACGAAATCTCTACGATGTAGTTTCTCTCGATGAGCTTATCGAGGGAGGTCTTGAAATATAGCTATTCGATAGCGACTAGACCCTTCGTAATCTTCAGCTTCGACCTGAAGCACCCCATCAGCTCCCGCTTCTCCTCATTTGTGCCTTCCTTGAGGATGTATTTGGCATTGGCAGGTACCCCATATACTAGACACAGTTGTGCAGTAAAACTGGGCTGATTGAGGACGGCGAGCTAGAATCAAGTGGATTAACCCCCCGCCTCATTGGCGGGCAAGCTCACTAAATATGGCAAACATCACCGACCAAGAATTGAAAGACCGAATCATTGACAAGTTAAAAAGCGAAGGCTTGACCGTCGGTCAAGCCGCTACCGAGTTTGGTTTGTCCAAAACCACCATTTACGGTTGGCTACGCCGAAAAGCTGGCGGCGATCCGAGTGCGCTCGAAATCTCCAAACTGAGACGAGAGAACAGGGAATTGAAAGAAATCATTGGTGCTTTCACTCTCGACACCGAGCGGCGGAAAAAAAATCGCTAAGGCTCGAGCGATGAAGCTCCCGAAAACCCTCCTAGCCAAAAGACTGGGATTGGCTCGTTCGACCCTCTACTACCGCTCGAGGAAAACCCAAGCTGACGAAGAAGCCAGGGCTCTGATTGAGGAGGTGATGATCGGCAATCCGGCTTACGGCCACAAGCGGATTGCCCTAAATCTCGGCTGGAACAAAAAGAAAGTTCTCCGTCTGATGAAAAAGTTTGGCTTAAGGCCTAAGCTGAGAAGGAGCCAGAAATGGCAGAAAAAGAGCGACCAAGGTTTGGCACCGACAGTTTATTCAAATCTGGTGGCCAACTGGTGCCCCCTCGCCTCGGATGTGGTCTGGTATGCCGATTTCACTTACTTGAAGGTCAGAGATTCTTTCTTGTACCTGGCGACAGTGATTGACGGCTACACCAAGGACATCATCGGCTTCGCTCTGTCGCGGCGACACAACCGACAGCTGGTGAAAGTGGCGACACTGGAGGCGATCACCAGCCGTGGTCGCTTGCCCCACTACTTCCACTCCGATCAGGGGTCCGAATATCAATCGGAGGAACACCTAAAGCTCCTAGAGAGTCGAGGGGTCCTAGTCTCGATGAGCCAAAAGGCGAGTCCCTGGCAAAAACCCTCCCAAGAATCATTCTACTCGCAGTTCAAGCTGGAGTTGGGCAGCTTAAACCACCTCAGTGAAGGCGAGATCGTGGAAAGAATTTATCAACAAATCTATTACTACAACCACCTGCGGATTCACACCGCGCTCAAGATGCCGCCGTACAAATATTATCTAAACCAGATGAACAAAGTTGTCTGAAGAATGGGGTACTTGCCAGCCCGCCAAAATTGGAAATCCGAATCGGAAGCAAAAATGCGCTCGGCGCGTGCGAAGTGGGTTCGAGCAAAGGTGATACACTCACCGCCAATCAGGATTTTGCAAATTCAAAGAGGTTGCCTCGCGGTGGCTTTGCCGCCGCTCAGTTAGAATTTGAAAGGGCTTTTTGTGCAAAGAAGAAAAAGATTTATAAATGAAAAGCAGAATAAAAGTTTTGTTGTTAAAATGATAAGCGCGGGAATATAAATAAAATTATGGAAACACTATCAATAAATTATTTTGCCGTTGTGGCTGGCGCGGTACTGTCTATGGTTATCGGCGCTCTCTGGTATGGCCCGTTTTTCGGTAAAAAGTGGTTGGAGATAGCCGCCGCGACTTCTGCTGATTTGGAAGCAAGAAAGAAGATGCAAAAAGAGGCCGCGCCTTTATACTTGACGCAGTTCGTTCTAACGCTGTTTCAGGTTTTGGTATTGGCGCATTTGATCGCAGATACAAAGATAGTCGGAGGGCTTGAGAGAGCGCTCTGGATTTGGGGAGCGTTTGTGATTCCTACCTTGGCTGGCACTGTGATGTGGACCAACGAGCGAGGCAAGAGGAAACAGGCTCGGTTCTTGATTCAGGGGGGATACCAATTAGTGATATTTATTGTGTTTGGGTTGCTCTTGCAATTTTGGAAATAGATTTTTAAAAATCGCTAATAGTTTGATGGCTAAAAAATCTATTATTGGCGTGGCGCACAAATTGCCAGCGGATTTGCGGCGGGCGATTGTTTCTAGCCGAACGGCTCGAGCGACGTGGGACGATATCACACCCCTTGCCCGTAATGAGTGGATTTGCTGGGTGACGTCGGGCAAGAAAGCGGAAACGCGAGACATTCGGGTCGAGAAAGCTGTCTCCAAACTGCAAAGCGGAAGGCGTCGGCCTTGTTGCTGGGCCGGTTGCCCGCATCGTTGACAGAAAGTTTACTTTATATTAAAATAGAAAAGGATTAAACGGAATCGAACAAAGTTATTTTCAATTCTCAAACTATCAGGAAAAGGAGACGACCATGACGCTTGAGGAGCGCTGGATGAGATTGTGGCGGCGGCTGGGAGTACCGAGCGTTGATAACAAGGCGATTTATGCTGATTTGATTCGGAGGTATTCCGAACCGTCTCGCAGGTATCACACGCTTGAGCATATCGAACACTGCCTTGAGCAATTGGACATGGTTCAAAGTCTGGCGGCCAATTTGTGGGCTTTGGAATTTGCTCTTTGGTATCATGACGCGGTCTACGACCCGAAGGCCGAAGACAACGAAGAACGGAGCGCGGAATTGGCGATGGAGGTGGCGAGCGCCGCCAAACTGCCCGCGAAATTTTGCCTAGAAGTCGGGCGTCTCGTTCTGGCGACCAAGCACTTCTCATTAGCCGCGTCGGGTGGGGATTCTCAACTGATTGCGGATATTGATTTGTCTGGCTTGGCCTTACCCCATGAGAAGTTTGAGAAAAACTGGCAATTGATTAGGGCAGAATATGCCTGGGTTCCGGAGGACCAATTCAACGCCGATCGATCGTCGATGTTACGAAGTCTTTGCTGTTTGCGCATTTTCAAGACAAAGTTTTTTTATGATTTGTGCGAGAATGCGGCGCGGCAAAATATCCAGCGCAAATTGGCTAGTCTGTGATCGTATGATGGCGGTTGTAACGTAACGGTGGCATCCTCTGGTGTGAGGATGCCACCGTTCTTGTTTTTGTGTGCCGGCCGGTTATAATTAATTCCATCATGTCATTTTTTAAACGGTTGGGGAAAAGTGTTTATGGTCCGGAGTATTACCGGCAAGAGGTGATGGTGGAGCCGGCCAAGCGGGCCTTCGGTTATTACGTAAAATTAATTTTATTCCTGTCGTTAGTGGCCGCCTTGGGCGGCGCGGTAACTCTCGGCTGGCCTCTGGCCCGTCTGGGGCCGGGCTGGCTCGCCTCTTTGGGTGAGCTCTATCCGGCTGACCTGGTGATTACCATGGCTGATGGTCGGCTAACGGCTAACGGCGACGAGCGTTATGTGTTGCCGTTGACGCAAGTTTTTGGCGCGGGGACGACATCCTGGGCAAACGATGAGAACGAATCATCGCCGACCAATCTAATTGTTTTCGAGACCGGAGAGGCGACGGTTGACGTGGGGGATTTGGCCACGGCCGACACGTTAATTCTTGTTGGCCACGACCGATTTATTTACCAGGAAGGCCAAGGTAAGACCGTGATTCAAACTTTTTCCAGTTGGCCCGATTTTACTCTTGATTCGACTCGTGTGGCAAGGTGGTTAAGCGCTCTCGCGGCGTGGTCGGGGTGGGCTGTTCCGGTGGTTTTTTTGGGCTTCTTTTTGATTACTTTTGTGTTCGTCGGTTTGTCGTGGCTCGTGTTCGCTTTGCTTGGCGCGCTCTTGATCTGGCTCATTCTTTTCGTTCGTGCCTGGCGAGTGGGTTATGGTCGCGCTTATCTGATTACCTTGCACCTGCTTACTTTACCGCTCGGGTTGGCTATCTTGTCTTTGTTTATACTCATTCCGCCCTTTGGCTGGCTCTCGTTCCTGATCTTGGCCGTTGCCGGACTCTGGAATCTGCGCGCTAATCCGGCGAAGCTCGATTCATCTCCCACGACGACGGTTTCTGCTAGCAGTTAATCATGTCGAGCGCCTTGCCCGTCGATCCGAGCCGCCTCGACGCCCTCTTCGAGCGTGGTTTGGTGGCCGAGGTCTTGCCTTCGCTTGAGGCCTGGCGGGCTAAATTGTCGTCGGGAGAGCGCTTGCGGATTTATTTTGGTCTGGACCCCACGGCCGAGGCTTTGCACTTGGGCCACGCCCAAAATCTCATGTTCTTGGAGGATCTGCGGCGCTTGGGCCACGAGGTGATTGTGTTGATTGGCGGTTTTACCGCGCAGATCGGCGATCCCTCCGGCCGGGCCAACGTTCGACCGCGATTAACTCCCGAAACCGTAACCGAAAATGGCGAGAATTGGCTGAAGCAAATTCAACCTCTGCTTGATTTTACCGACGAAAATAACCCATCGCGCGTGGTTTCTAACCGCGAATGGTTGGAAAGGTTGACGATGCCCGAGCTTGTTTCTTTGGCCGGCGAATTTACTGTCCAGCAAATGCTTGAACGCGATATGTTCGCCCGGCGGCTCGCCCACGGCGAGCCGATTAGCCTACTTGAGTTTCTCTACCCGTTGTTTCAGGGCTATGACTCAGTGGTTCTGGATGTTGATGCCGAGCTCTGCGGCACGGACCAGATTTTTAACGCTCTGGCCGGGCGGACGCTCCAGCGTCGTCGGCACGATAAAGAAAAATTCGTGGTCGCGCTCAAATTGCTGGCCAATCCCAAAACAGGGGAATTAATGTCGAAATCGCGAGGAACAGGCGTGTTTTTAAATACCTCGCCGGCCGAGCTTTTTGGCGCGATTATGGCCCAGCCCGACGAATTGACGGAAGTTTTTTTCCGCGCCTGCACTCGTTTGCCGCTGGTTGATTGGACGGCGATCGAAGCGGCTGGGCCGCGCGCCGCCAAGGCCCGGGTGGCGCGCGAGATCGTGACCAAGTTCCACGGCGCCGCGGCCGCGGCCGCGGCCGAAGCCGACTTTGACCGAACGTTCCGGACCGGCGGCTTACCGGACGAGGTCCAAGAGATTAAACTATCGAACCAAGATTTACCGACGGCCCTCGTTGAGTCCGGCGTGATTAGTTCCAAGGCTGATTGGCGGCGATTGGTGAACGAGGGGGCGATCAGGTTGGCCAACGATGAGAAAATTGTCGACCCGCGCTTTGTTCCGGCTCCCGGCACGGTGTTGAAAATCGGCAAACGGCGCTTTGTTCGGATTGTTTAAGCCCACGCTTATTTGTTTGGTAAAATTAATTTAAGAATCGCTTCTTTTATTTTCTCGGGTTGGGGCAGGTCTCGAACTCGCGCCTCCTTAGTCATGCCGGCCGTTTGAATGTGGAGATCGCCGTAGTGTAACAGAGTGGGGAAGAAGCCGAATATCTCCACTTTAATGTCTTGGATATTTTGATGGGGCAGGGTGGCCAAGTCGCGGGCAAAAAAACCAAATTGTTCGATATCGAGCAAGCGTTGGTTGGTGAGAATGACGGCATCAAGGTAGTAATCAGCGAAAACAGCTCCGAGCATCATCCAGATAATTAAGAACCAGCCGGCGCCGAGGAAAATCGCGAGCGACCACAAATCGGCCGGACTGGTTTCGGTGGCGAGGCGCAAATCTGGCAAAAAATTACCAAACCAGAAGATAAAGAGGGCGGCCAACGGTATAATCGCGGTGAGGGCCAAACCCAAAACTCGCGCGAGAAAAACGAACCAGTGTTTGTGAACGACTAAAATGATTTGTTCGCCGGGACCAAGTTCGATAGGTTCTCTCATTTAAATTTTAAAGCGCGATGGCGGCGCCGATCATGGTGCCGAGTAAACCAAGGCCGCCAACGACATAAATAAATAACCACAGCGCGCCGCGTTCTGGCCGAAGAGCAAAGCGCCACCAATGATACCAAAGGACGAGAATGGAGAGGCCAAAAATGGCGGCCAGCAAAACAAGGACGAATGGCGCTAGGTCGCGGCTCAAACTCATTAAGTCAAACGTTCCCCAAATAGTCATCGCCACTCCATTCTAGCAAGTTTAGCCAAAACTTGATAAGGTGGGGATTAACTTATGAACGTTAAACGTCCGGCCGTTCGTCGAACCTGGGATCTTGAGAAACTGGTCGCGATCAAAGATTTTGAAGCCCGGCGTTTGGCTTTGGCCGATGATCTGACCAAATTGGCCACAATTTCCTCGGCTCTCAGCCCGCAACATTCCGTGGAGTCATTTAAACAATTTTTGCTCACTCTGGAAGATTGGCGGTCTCGGTTTGCCATTTTGGCGAGTCGCTTGTCTCTAGCGGAAGCGTTGGATTGGAAGGATGCTGACGCCGCGCGCTTTAATCCAGAAATCCACGCTTTGGGTTTGCGGGTCGCCGAGTTCGTTCGGCCGCTCGAGCAATGGCTGGCCGGACGAGAGGTTCTTGGCCGCGAGCGGCTCGATGACGCTAACGCGCGACGTCTGTTTGCCGCCGTGCCAGAGCTCGAGCATCATCTTTGGCATGAGCGTCGCGCCGCCGAGCACCTTTTGAGTCAAGCGGAGGAGAAGATTATTACTCATAAAGACCTTAATCTCGAGACCCCCCTGCTCGAACTTCACCAGATTCGCGAAACGGAGGAGGAGTATCAATTGTGTTTGCCTAAACGACCGCTCCGAAGAATTAAAAGTCAGGCCAAACTGATGGCTTTGACGTCGGACCGCCGTCCGCCGTGGCGGCGGGCGGCTTATCAGGCGTTGTTGGCGACCAAACGCCAATTTAGCCATCAAAGTTTCTTGGTCTACCAGGCGGTCGTGCGAGATTGGGCCGATAACGCCGCTTGGCGGCACTATCCTTCGGCTATTGCCGTGCGTAATTTCGATAACGATCTTCCCGACCAGGTTCCCGCGGCTTTGCTCGACGCGGTGTGGTCGGAGCGCGGCGTTTTTCAAGATTTTTTCAGGCTCAAGGCCCGCCGCTTGGGCCATAAGCGATTATCGCGCTTTGACCTCTACGCCCCGCTTGAGCCAGCGCGTTTCGCGCCGGAATATTCTCTGCCGCAAGCCGAGCGCTTAGTCCTATCCGCTTTCGACAATTTTTCTCCAGTTTTTGGCGCGGCCGCCCGACGGATTATCGAGAGCGGACATCTTGATTCCCATCCATCGCCACGCAAGCAAAGCGGCGCTTTCTGCGCCGCCATCGCGCCGACGGTCGCGCCTTACGTCTTGCTCAATTACAGCGATCGGGCTCGTGACGTGGCGACGCTGGCCCATGAACTCGGTCATGGCCTTCATTTTGATCTCGCGAGCCGCTTGCCGGCGAGCGTGCAGGTAGCTTCTTTACCTCTCGCTGAAACGGCTTCGACTCTGGCCGAGATAATTTTGTTTGAGGCGATGCTTGCCGAGACGACCTCACCACGCGCGCGGGCCGTTCTGCTGGAGCGACGCTTGGCCGACGCTTATGCCACCATTTTGCGGCAAACGGGGATCGTCCGTTTCGAGCTTGAAGCGCACACGTTAATTAAGGCGGGAGCATCAGAGCCCGATTTGTCGCGGCGCTGGCTTGAATTGAATCGAGAGCATTTGTCTCCGGCGGTGACGGTGCCCGACCTTTTCCGTTACGAATGGTCCTATATTCCGCATATTTTCCACACGCCGTTTTATTGTTACGCCTATAGTTTCGGCCAATTGCTGGCTCTGGCTTTGTATGAGCGGTATCGCGCGTCTGGTCCGGCTTTTGCGGCTAAAATCGAGACGGTTTTAGCCGCCGGCGCGTCCATTGAACCCCTGACCCTGCTCCAGAGTGTTGATTGCCCGATTGAAAGCCCCGACTTTTGGCGTTCTGGTTATGCCCCTATCCGGCGCTGGCAAAAGGAGCTCAATTTGATTTATGATAAAGGGTAATGGAAGAATTGATTGCCAAGTTTCCCTCCCAATTAGGGGCCGAGTTAGAAGCGTACGACCTTAATCGCTTTCCATTCGCGGATAGGACGGTTCTCGTCGGTTTAGGCGGGTCGCATCTGGCCGCCGATCTCTATCTTGATGTCCGGCCGACGGCGCCGCTTGGAGTTCACCGCGATTATGGTTTGCCGTCGGAGTTTGCCGCCGGCCCAGCCAAGCCGCCGGCTCTTATCTTATCGTCGTATTCCGGCCAAACAGAGGAGGTGCTCGAGGCCGCTCGCGCTGCCCACGCGACGGGTCTCGTCCCGGGAGTCATCACGAGCGGCGGCGAGCTCTGGGCGCTCGCGGAGCAACTGGCTTGGCCGCGGGTTCGCCTGCCCGAGGGTTGGCCGCCGCGTCTGGCGTTTGGTTTTGATTTGCGGGCGTTAGCTTTGTTTCTGCGTGATGCCGAAACCGAGGCGGCTCTTCGGGCGTTAGCGAGCACGCTTGATCCACGCGCGGGCGAAGCGCTTGGCCAGACGTTAGCCGTGGACCTGCGCGGGACGATCCCGCTCATCTACGCCGCGTGGCGCCACTGGCCGCTCGCTTATTTTTGGAAAATCAGTTTGAACGAAACGGGCAAATGCCCGGCTTTTGCCAATGTTTTGCCGGAAGCCAATCACAATGAGTTGGAAAGTTTCGATGACGCGTCTTTGGCCAAATTTTCCTTTATCTTTCTCTCCGATGAGGCGAACGACGGGCCGCGGCTCAAACGACGATTTGAGGTCTGGAAGGAACAATTGGTTGCCGCTGGTGCCCGGACTCGCACGATCTCGATTGGCATCACTTGGCCGGAGATTTTATCAACGGCGCTGTTGGCGACTTGGACGGCCACTTATCACGCCCGCTTGCTCGGCCAGAACCCGCTCGCGGTGCCAAAAATCGAAGCCTTTAAAAAACGTTTATGAGCCTCCAAATTTTATTTGATGTCGGTGGGACGAAGGTTCGCGTGGCGCTTTCGCGCGATGGCGAAACTCTGGTTGGGGACCCGCTCGTTTTTCCTACCCCGCCAGATTTTGAGACCGGGGTTGATCGTCTCGCGTCCGAAGGGTTGCGCTTGGCTGCCGGTGAGCCGATTAATCTGGCGGCTGGCGGCGTTCCCGGACCGTTTGACGTCCGTTTCGGCACGTTAACTGCGGCGCCCAATTTGCCTGGCTGGGTGGGGGCGCCTTTGCGCGAGCGCCTGCGGGAGAAGTGGCAAAGTCCCGTGCTGGTTGAAAACGACGCGGCCTTGGTCGGTCTTGGCGAGGCCGTTTACGGAGCTGGCCGGGGAGAGCGGATCGTGGCCTATTTGACGGTCAGCACGGGCGTGGGGGGCGCGCGTTTGGTCGAT
>CAYWTW010000012.1:11649-17939 GCA_964461325.1 uncultured Candidatus Saccharibacteria bacterium
GAACGAGCTTTGAGTTTTGAACCTGGGCATCAGATTATCGATTCAGGAAAAACTCTTCAGGACCTCATTTCAGGTCGGGCCGTTGAGAATCAGACAGGTTGTCCGCCGCGGGAAATTACCGACGCAGAGTTTTGGAACAAATTGGCCTATTGGCTGGCGCTAGGCTTAAACAACACGATTGTTCATTGGTCGCCGCAGGTGGTGGTATTGGGGGGTAGTATGTTCCGTGACCCGGGTATCAAAATCTCTGATGTGGATCGACATCTCAAAACCGTGTTGCGTATTTTTAATACTCCGCCGCCGCTCAAAAAAGCCACTCTCGACGATTTCGGCGGCTTGTACGGCGCGATGGCCTTGCTTCGCTCCAATCACTAAATTTTTTAGAGTTATCCCCAGAGACCACCCCCACGGGGGCGGTTTATAATTTGGGGGCGGTTTTAAAAATTAATCGCAATTTTGCAAAAATATGGTTTCCAGCCCCAAAAAACAGAAAAAACCGGTCATTTCCTTGAAAAAAATTCGCAAACGCGATGGAAGCGTGGTGGATTTTGACGAGCAACGGATCGTGCTCGCGATTGGTAAAGCCATGAAGGCGGCTGGTGAAGGCGAAGAACAAAAGGATGGGGTGGTCGTGGCTAAGGCGGTTACCAGGGAACTTAAAGAGCAACTAAAAAAACAACCCACCAACTATGTTCCCTCGGTGGAAGAGGTTCAGGACATCGTCGAACGCCAATTGATTTTTCATAATTTGGCTCGGGTGGCCAAAAGCTATATTTTGTATCGCGAACGGCGTTCCGAGGCGCGACGTTTGCGCGGCGACATTCCCAAAGAAGTCCGTGAATTGGTTAAGGAGAGCAAAAAATATTTTCCCAACCAATTATCTGAATTCGTGTATTACACAACCTATTCTCGCTGGTTAGATGAGCAAAATCGGCGGGAGACTTGGTTGGAGACCATTGACCGTTACGTTGATTTTATGCGCTCTAATCTTGGTTCTAAGCTTCACGACAAGGAGTATGCCGAAATTCGGGAGTATATGCTCAAAATGGAGGCGCTAGGTTCGATGCGCTTGCTTCAATTTGCCGGCAAAGCCGCCGCCAATTCCAATGTCGCCGCCTATAATTGTTCTTTTTTAGCTCCGGCCGCTTGGCAGGACTTTGGCGAGATCGTTTATGTTTTGATGTGTGGTACCGGCGTTGGTTTCTCGGTTGAAGAGCAGAACATCGGCCAACTGCCGATCATCAAGCGGCAGACGGGAGAAAAGGCTCGCGTTCATGTTGTTCCCGATAGTCGCGAGGGCTGGGCCGATTCTTTAGTTCTGGGCATGAAGACCTGGGCCGCCGGTCATGATATCCAATTCGATTACTCTCTCCTGCGACCTCGCGGCGCCAGGTTAAAGACGATGGGCGGTCGCTCGTCCGGGCCGGAACCACTCCGGGCCCTGCTCAACTTTACCCGCGAGCGGATGTTGGCGCGTCAGGGTCGCCGTCTCCAAACCATCGATGCTCACGATATTGTTTGCAAGATCGGCGAGGTGGTGGTGGCCGGCGGGGTCCGGCGTTCAGCGCTAATTTCGATTTCAGATTTGGACGATTTGACTTTGCGGGAAGCGAAAAACGGTCAATTTTACCTCAATCATCCCGAACGCGCGATGGCCAATAATTCGGCGGTGTATAACGAACGGCCGACGATGAACCAATTTCTCGACGAGTGGTTCAACCTAGCCAAATCGGGAACGGGCGAGCGCGGCATTTTCAATCGCGGCGGTCTAAAAACCCAACTGCCTAGCCGGCGCTGGAAAGTGTTTGAGCCGGATTTGCACAGTTGCGGCACTAACCCCTGCGGCGAGATTGTCTTGAAATCCAAACAATTTTGCAATCTGTCGGAGGTGGTGGCCCGCGCTAACGATACGGAAGAGACGTTGATGGAGAAAGTTCGGATTGCCGCGATTTTGGGGACCTATCAAGCCACCTTAACCAATTTTCCCTATTTATCAGCAACCTGGCGGAAAAACTGTGAGACCGAAGCCTTGCTGGGTGTATCAATTACCGGTCAGTGGGACTGCCCAGCTTTACGCAATCCGTCAACTCTTCGAAAACTGAAAGAGGTAGCTTTAGAAACTAATCGTAAATATGCCACGCGGTTTGGCATCAACGTTTCCACCTGCGTGACGACCGTTAAACCCTCTGGCAACGGTTCACAATTATTTAATTCCTCGTCCGGAATGCACCCGCGCCACGCCCCGTTCTACATCCGGCGAGTGCGAATCGAGAGCCACAATCCGATTTTCCAAATGTTGCGCGATCTCGGCGTGCCGCATCACCCGGAGGTTGGTCAGGATCAGTCTACGGCCACGACTTTTGTTTTGGAGTTTCCCGTCGCGGCGCCGAAATCGAAAGTTTATCGCGATAGTTTGTCGGCAATTGAGCAGTTGGAGTATTGGAAAATGGTGAAAGAGAATTATACCGAACACAACCCCTCGACCACTATTTCTGTCGGCGAGGAGGAATGGCTGAAAGTCGGTAATTGGGTTTATGAAAACTGGGAAATGGTTGGCGGGCTGTCTTTCTTGCCTCGCTCAAATCACGTTTATCGCTTAGCTCCCTACGAAGAGATCGACGAAAAGCGTTATCACGAATTGGCTCAGAAATTTCCAGAGATCGATTTTTCCAAATTGGTGCTCTACGAGCACGAAGACCAGACCGAGGTCAAGCGCGAACTGGCTTGCGCTTCGGGTACCTGCGAGGTGGAGATCGCGGCGCCCGACGCCTCCGCCTCGACTTAAGCTACCTTGCCTTGACGCCAACTTTTTGTTATAATCAAAAAGCTGACGGCCGGGTCTTTGACTAGATGATCGCTTCCGCCTCATTGGCGGAGGAGGAAAGTCCGAACACCGCTTCAAATAGTAGTGGGTAACGCCCACCCTCCGTTCGGTGACGAGCGAGAGAGGGAAAGTGCCACAGAGACAATACTACTCGTCGATGAGGCGAGGAAAGGTGAAAAGTCTGCCGAGGTTGGCTTAGGCGAGCCACGGCAGAGCGTTTGGCCGCGAGGCCAGATGGTGGTAAACCCTACTTGGTGCAAGGCCGGGCTCCGCGCTTGGTGGAGAGTGCCGCTTGACCCGCTTGGTAACAGGCGAGGCAGATAAATGATCATCATCCGCCGATTCGGCGGAACAGAATTCGGCTTATCGGTCACTGGCCGGAGCCGTCAGTTTTTTACAATCAACCCGCCGTTACCACGGCGGGTTGATTGCCTCTTTAAAGCTAGCGGCGCTTTGGTTATACTGGGCCTAATCAATGTGGTCCCGATTGACAGCCGAACGTCTAAGTTTTTTTTCGCTTTGGGGCGCGTTGTTTATCGCTCCCTGGTGGTGGCTTGAGACTTGGCGCTTCGCGCCCGCCTCTCGTTTTTTAATTTTGAGCGCTCTAGTCGTCATCGCCGCCCTGTTTTACCTGTGGAGCAGCTTTCGCTCTGGCGAATTGGTTTGGCCCGGCGGTCGATGGGTTTATGGTTTGTTTGGCGTCGGCGCGATTACCGGTTTAACTTGGTTGGCCGCGCCGCAACCTGGATTAGTTTGGTGGGGGAGTTGGAACAGCCCGTACGGTGGGTGGTGGCAATTGATTTTAGGCTTGGTTTTTTTCTTAACTTTCATGATCGGACGCCAATCAGGAAGACGGCGTTGGTGGTGGCGTCTGTTGATTGGCGCTTGGCTGGGGTTTGTTATCTGGCAGATAATTTTTTGGACGATTAATTATTTTTGGCCCGAGAGTCTGCCGTCGACCCCGATTGATTTTTGGTTTGACGCGGTTTGGCTGGCCGCGTTGGCGTTGATCGCGTCATTGGGAGCTCTCGATTTAACGGCCGGCAATCAGTCCGAACGCCGTTGGTGGCTGGTGGCGGTTTTCACCTCGGCCGCTTTTTTGTTGCTGGCTAATCAAATAATTGTTTGGTTTTTGGTTGTCTTGTTTTCTCTCTGGTGGTCAATCCTGCGCTGGCGTTTTTCTTCGGCTTCATCGCGTTCGCTGGGCGCCTCGGTCGTGGCGTTGATTTTAGGCTTAGTGGTTTTGATTTTCTTACGCGCCGGTCAGCCGTTAGGCGATTGGTGGTCTGATCGGGTGGGTCGACTGGTTGCTGGGGAATCGGTCGCGACCTGGGTCGAGACGGGTTCAATTATCGCTCAATTGCCATCGAAATCACTGTGGTTGGGGGTAGGCGCGGGACGTTGGGCCGACGCTTGGCGCGCGCATCGGCCGGCGGCGACGGCCTTGTCGGCCGACGGTCTCTATCTTGACCCCGATCGTGGACCAAGCACGATGGCAACCATCGCGGTAGAGAATGGCCTGTTGGGTAGTTTGTCTTGGCTCGTTTTCTCGGTTGTTTTGTTGTGGCTTTTGCTTGGTGCTTTGTGGCGTTGGTGGCGACTCGCTTCCGTTCCATCCGAGGCGCCGGAGCCTGGTTTAAGTCTGTCGCTCGCGGTGTTTGTTTTAATTATTTGGTGGCTCTGGCCTCTTGGTCTGGTCGGTACTCTCTGGGCGGCCGCTTGGTTGGGGTTGGGTTTCGGCTTGGCCGCGCCGGCTGTGCGCTCCGTATCGTTCCGGATTCTATCCTGGAGAACCAATTTGGGATTTTATAGTTTGGGCGGTATTTTGGCGTTAATGTTGGTTTCGGCTTTGCCGGCGCTGGCCGGCCTAGCCGTTGCCGAGTTTTATAACCAGCGGGCGGAACGCCTGCTCCTTCGGTCAGACCGCGACTCCGATTCGATTGAGCGTTTGGCCCAAGCCGAAGCTTTTGCCCGGCGCGCGGTTTATTGGCGCGACGGGAACGATGATTATTGGCGAGTGCTGACCGCCGCGCGCTTAAATCGTCTAGATTCCTTGGTGAGAGCTCGGGACACCGTTTCCGACGACGCCTTGGCCGATTTGGCCAGACAAATAATTGAAGACGCCAAACAAACAGTTGATTTAAACCCCGTCGATGCTCGCAACTGGTTCGCGCTCGGTTATGTTTACGAATTTTTGGCGACGGCCGGCTTGCCTGGGGCTTGGCCGCAGGCGGCTAAGGCTTATGAGCAGACCTGCCGATTGGACCCGGAGCAACCTCTGCGACGTTTGGCCTTGGCCAAAGCGCTAACTCAATCCGGCGATGCGGCCGCGGCGGAAATCGAATTAGAAAAATATTTGACGGCGGAAGCCACTGATCCTTGGGCCTGGCTGCGAGTGGCCTATTTGTTTTTTGAAGCGGGGGCTTGGGAGCGATCGGCGGCCTTATTAGAGCAGGCGCTCGCGCTCGATCCGGATTTAGCTGACGCGCGTTTTTTGCTCGCTTTGAGCGAAGAACAATTGGGTTACCCGGAACGAGCCTTGGCTAATTTGCGTTTGGTCGCGGAGACTAATCCCGATCATCCCGCTCTGCAGGAAGCGATTCGGCGCTTGACCGATGGGTCTAACTAGCGCATTCTGGTAGGTTATGGTTAGACGTTTACTCCGTCTGTTGACTCGCGAATTTTCCAGTTTGCACGAAGCGGCGGTGTTGCTCGCCGCCGCGGCGATCGGGTCACAGCTTCTGTCTCTTGTTCGCGATCGCTTGTTGGCCAGCCAGTTTGGTGCCAGCCAATCGCTCGATGTTTATTACGCAGCCTTCCGTTTGCCCGACTTAATCTACGCGGCCGTCGCTTCTTTGGTTTCTATTACCGTTCTCATCCCGTTTATCGTCGAACGCCTGGAGCGGGATGGTCCATCAGCGACGCGGCGTTTTTTGGGCCAGATTTTGTCTTGTTTCTTGATGGTGGTTTTGGCTGTTGCCGCGATTGCGTTTTTGGCTTTGCCGTGGTTGGGACCATGGTTGGCGCCCGGATTAACGGCTCAAGCGCAAACGGAATTCGTAGCCCTGTCCCGTCTTTTATTGCTCTCGCCGATTCTGCTTGGCTTGTCTAATTTGTTTGGTAGCGTCGTCCAATCATTTCGTTTGTTTTTTCTCTACGCCTTAAGCCCGATTTTTTATAATTTGGGAATTATCGTTGGGGCGTGGTGGTTGGTGCCGAATTGGGGGATTTTTGGCTTAGGATTAGGTGTCGTTCTCGGCGCCGCCGCCCATTGGTTAATCCAGGCGCCGGCCGTTTGGTCAAGTCGGATTTGGCCTTGGCCCCTTTGGCCGCGCGATTGGTCAGCCCTGTGGCCGGTGTTTAAATTGTCGTTGCCGCGCACCCTGGCTTTGTCGGCTCAAAATCTGTCTTTGCTGGTGCTCGTGGCGGTGGCCAACGTGGCGGTCAGCGCGGCGATGATCTACGT
>CAYWTW010000013.1:0-17596 GCA_964461325.1 uncultured Candidatus Saccharibacteria bacterium
CTCGTGGCGGTGGCGACGCTTCTCGGCGAGGGGTCGGTAACGGTTTTCAATTTCGCTTTTAATTTGCAGTCCGTGCCTTTGGCCGTGGTAGGGGTTAGTTATTCGGTTGCCGCCTTTCCGACGCTTGTTCGCCTGGCCCGCGGCCCGCGTGACTCTTTTTTGGCGCAGGTGGGGAATGCTGCGCGGCATATTTTGTTTTGGTCTTTGCCGGCCGTGGTTTTGTTTGTCGTGTTGCGGGCGCAAATCGTCCGAGTGATTCTTGGTTCTGGTCTGTTTGATTGGCGCGATACGCGATTGACAGCCGCCGCGCTAGCCTTATTCGCCGTTTCCGTCCCCGTTCAGAGTCTGTCGTTGCTGTTTATTCGCGCTTATTACTCCGCCGGTTTGACGCGGCGGCCGGTATTAATCAGTTTGGCCGCGGCGGCAAGCCAGATTATTTTTGCCGCCGCCGGTTTGTGGTGGTGGTTTAACTCGCCGGAAGTTTCCAGCACGGTGGCAATTTGGTTGCGGGTTGGGGATTTGACCGAAACGGCCATTGTTGTTTTACCCCTCGCCTTCTCTTTAGGAGCATTGGGGCAGTTTATTTGGTTGCGGTCGGCGTTTGCGCGTGATTTTGGGCCTTTGCCGACCGCGCTGGCGCGAACAACCAGGGAATTAATTGCCGCGTCGTTGTTGGCGGGCGCGGCGGCTTATTTCGGACTAAATTGGTTTGATGACTGGTTCGATCTCAATCGTTTTTGGGGTATCTTCGGCCAAGGTTTGCTGGCCGGCCTGCTCGGCTTGGGTGCGTTTGTGGGGTCGTTAGTTAGCTGGCGCAATCGCGAACTGCGGGAGTTGGTGGCTTCGCTTCACCGTCGTTTTTGGCGAGCGGAAGTGGCGGCCGAATCACCAGATTTAGTGCGATGAAAAAAGAAGCGCGCCAGATTCGCAATTTTTCAATTATTGCCCACATCGATCACGGCAAATCAACTTTGGCTGACCGCTTGCTCGAGTTAACTAAAACGATTCCGGCAAGAAAAATGCGCGCCCAGGTGCTTGATAGCATGGAGCTCGAGCGCGAGCGGGGGATTACCATCAAAATGCAGCCGGTTCGGATGAGCTACGAGCTAAGCGGCCAGACCTATGAACTGAATTTGATTGATACGCCCGGGCACATCGACTTTTCTTACGAGGTGTCGCGAGCCCTTCGGGCCGTCGAGGGCGTCATCTTGCTGGTCGATGCGACCAAGAGTGTGCAGGCCCAGACGATTAGCGTCGTGGAGATGGCGCGTGCTTTGAATCTCCCGATTATCCCCGTCATTAATAAAATTGATTTGCCGGCCGCTCAAACCGAAGAGACGCGCCAAGAATTGATGACTTTCCTCAATTGCCCATCGACAGAAATTTTGAACGTTTCCGCGAAAACCGGCTTGGGGGTGGACGTTTTACTTAAGCGAGTAATCGAGCGTTTGCCGCCCCCGCCGATTACTCGGACTAGACCAGACGAAGCTCGGGCGCTAGTTTTCGATTTTTCTTTTTCTTCTCATCGCGGTCTGGTTGTTTACGCGCGCTTGTTTGACGGCGAGGTCCGCCGTGGCGACCGTTTGCGTTTGGCCGCTGGCGGGGAAGAGTTTGTGGTGCACGAATTGGGCTGTTTTAATCCCGAACCGCGGCCGCTCGAACGACTAGAAGCCGGAGAGATCGGTTACTTGATTACGGGGATCAAGGTGCCTCGGAGCGCCAAAGTCGGTGATACCTTGTTGAGTCCCAGCAGCCGTTTGGAGCCGGTTCCCGGTTATCATGAGCCGCGGCCGGTGGTTTTCGCTTCGCTTTATCCCGAGAGTCAAGACGATTTCGTGCTTTTGCGCCAATCGCTCGCGACCCTGCAGCTCTCCGACGCCGCTCTGTCTTATAGTGAAGAATTCTCCTCCGCTTTGGGTCGCGGCTTCCAGTGCGGCTTTCTCGGTTTGCTCCATCTGGAGATCGTAACGGAGCGACTCAAGCGCGAATTTGGTTTGGAAATCGTAATGACCACGCCCTCGATCCGTTATGAGGTTTACGACCGCGCCCGCGACGAGCGTTTGTTTGTCGCCTCTCCGCCGCTGTTTCCGGAAAATTTGAAAAATCAGGAAGTGTCCGAGCCGTGGATTGCGGCCACGATCATCGCGCCGGCGGAGTATCTGGGCGGCTTGATGAAAATTATTTACGACCACGAGGCGATCGTGCGGGAAACGAATACTTTAGGCGATCGCACCCGTCTGATCGTGGAGATGCCTCTGCGAGAGATGATGCGGCGTTTTTTTGAAGAATTGAAGAGCGTGTCTTCCGGCTTCGCCTCTTTTTCTTATCAGCCGCTCGATTATCGGCCGGCCTCGGTGGCGCGGCTTGACGTCCTGGTGGCGGAAGAGCCGGTTTTCCCTCTTTCGCGCATTGTTGGTCGCCGCCGGCTGGAAGAGGAGGCCAAAGCGCTGGTCGAGCGCTTGCGCGAACTTCTGCCCCGCCAGCTTTTCGTGCTCAAAATCCAAGCCCGGGCGGACGGACGGATTGTGGCTTCGCGTTCCGTGGCCGCTTTGCGCAAAGACGTCACCGGCTATCTCTACGGCGGAGATATCACCCGCAAGCAAAAGCTGTGGGCCAAGCAGAAACGCGGCAAAAAGCGCCTTCAAGAACGAGGCCGCGTGGCCATCCCGCCAAGCGTTTATCTTAAGCTCTTAGGCGGGGAAAAATAAGGGGCCGGAATACAACAGAACCATCCCTAAAATAACGATGATTCCAGTGATTATCCAGAGCCAACGTAGGCCTTTTTGATATTTAGTTTGCCAAAGCATAACTTTCGACTATGATAGCATTAAGCCATGGCCCGAATCAAAAAAATCAAACGTTTCCGTTATTATCTGACCTCACCGGTGACTCTACTTTTTTTGTTGGCGGTAATCGGTTTGACCGCCCGGGCGGTTTGGGGTTTGTATCAGAAAAATTTGGTTGCCGCTGGTGAACGGGCGGCGGCGGCGGCCGAACTGGTTCGACTGGAGGCTCGAGCGGCTGAGCTCGAATCGGCGATTGCTGGTTGGGCGACCGAACGAGGCCGAGAGGCCACTCTGCGAGAGAATTTGCCAGTCGCTCGTCCTGGTGAACAAGTGCTCCAAATTTTAGACCCCATCGTCCGTGAATAATGATTGGTGACCGCGGGATTAGTTCAGGGGCAGAATGCGTGCTTCCCAAGCATGAGACGCGAGTTCGATTCTCGCATCCCGCATCATTCGATGTCCACCCAATTTAAGCGCCAAATCGAAAATTTTACCTGTTTGCGCTGTGGCGCGCGGGTGCGCGGCAATGGCTACACCAACCATTGCCCGCGTTGCTTGTGGAGCCGGCATGTCGACGAATTCCCGGGCGATCGGGCCGCCCAATGCGGCGGCCCGATGGCGCCGGTCGCGGTGGAGCCCACTACCGGCCGGCGGGGAGCTTACCGGGTAACCCATCGTTGCGAGCGTTGTGGTTTGGAGCGGCGCGTTCGCTTGGTGGCTGGAGATGACCCGCTCGCCTTGCTTTCCGGCGGCGGCACTTGCTAGAATGTGCCTCTATGAATAAAAAAGTAGTGATTTATAGCACGCCAACCTGCGGTTATTGCCAAATGGCCAAGCAGTTTTTTAAAGAACACAATGTGGCTTACGAAGACCATGACGTGGCGGCCGACGTCACTAGGCGCCAAGAGATGATGACCAAAACCGGTCAGCTCGGCGTGCCTGTTATCACTGTGAGTGAGAGCGATGGCTCGAAAGAAAAAGTAATCATCGGATTCGACCAAGAGGGTCTAATGGCCGCGTTGGGGATTAATTAAACCCCGCGCCCCCGTAGTTAAATGGATATAACAACTCCGTCCTAAGGAGTAATCGCAGGTTCGATTCCTGCTGGGGGCACCATAATCAAACTTTTTTCAAATTTCCCGACCATTTTGGTGGCGGCACGAAGTGCCGCCCATGCATTTTGCCCCGACAAATCCTCTCCGCTCGGCGCGCGCAGGCGCGCCTCGCGGTTGGCCAAGACGAGGTTCGAGCCAAAGATTTCTTTGACCGCAACCTTTTTGTGAAAAAGGTTGCTCTCCCGCGCGATTTTAGGCAGATTCTCTGCCTCTTTTATCCATTCCGCCATAGGTTCGAGCCAGCCCGCCCGCTTTTGTTCAATCCGCGCCATTTGCTCTTCCAGCGACTTCTTTTCGGAAAGTAGTTTTGCTTTTTCGTTTCGGTAGATTTCGCGCTCAATATCTTGTTCCAAATAGCCATCAAGAAGCCGCTGGAGTTTTATTTGTATGGCGCGGATTTTGGTTTCGGCTTCCTGAACAAAAGCGGTTGCGGATTGGGCGGATTCTGATTTTTCTTTTTCCAACATTCCGCGCATTTCTTCCGCCCAATCCGGTCTCAAAGAAAATTTTTGAATTAGAGATGATAACTGGCGATCCAGTTCCTCTTGGCGAATACAAGGTTCGGGACATTTGAGTTTTGATTTCTTGGTGCAGTGGTAATAGACATACTCGTGGACATTGCCATTCTTTTGTTTCTTCACCTTGTATTCGCCAGTTATCATCATTCCGCATGAGGCGCAGGAAAGTAGTCCGCAAAACGCTTGCGGTTCATTTTTCTGTTTGTGGTGCGGACGACCTCGTTGTTTCAAAACTTCCTGCGCCTTATCAAAAATTTTCTTCGAGACAACTGGCTGGTGTTTGCCTTCGTGGATTTCACCGCCATAGCGAAAATGTCCGTAGTAGAATGGATTGGAGAGGATAAAAGTAATTCTGTCTCGGTGGAGTCGCTTGCCGTTTTTGGAATGAATACCGGATTGCGCCAAAAAGTTTGAGATGTCCTCTAGTCGTGAGCCGTTCTTGGCATACAGCTCAAACGCTTTACGAATGAGTGAGGCGCGTTTTTTATCCACCACAACTGTTTTTGTTCGCACATCATTGATATATCCGATAGGCGCAAGACAGGGATATTCTCCGCGCCTCACTTTTTGGCGCAATCCTCTTTTAGTATTCTCGGCAAGCGAATCCACGTAGTATTTGCTTTGCCCGAAGGCGATGTTGAGCATGAACTTTCCTTGCGAGGTATTTTCGCACCAAAATTGCGGAAATTTGAGGTCCGCAAGTCCACCGCCGTCAAGCAGGTAGTGTTCTAGGCACACGCATTTGGCGGGTTGATTAATTGATAATTGGCCAAAAATTCGTTTGGACTCTGGCCGTTCAACCCGCAATGCTCTAGGTTGTTGTAATCTATATTCCATCGTTTCAGCTTCTTTTGCAAATCGGCAAAACTTTTGAACTCGTTTCGCTCGTAAAATTTCTCTTGATCTTCGCGATGGCTGCGCTCCACCGTGCCGTTTTGCGCCGGCTTGCCTGGGTCAATCAAGTAGTGAATGATGCCATGCTCGGCACAGAAACGATCGAGGGCATGAATCGTTTTCACTGTCCCATCACTTCGTTTTCCGGTCCCGAGGTAGTAATTGGTAAAAATTTGTCCGTTATCAGTTTTGATGGCTTTAATTGGATGAGATAATCGTTTGATCACTTCTTCCAAAAATCGGACCGAATGGAAATTACTCTGCTCCTCGTAGATTTTCAGGTAACGCCAACGTGAGGCGGTGTCAATCGCTGTATATTGGTAATATCGCTTGCCAGCAACGCGCCCGGGGACATACTTCACGTCGATTTCTACCAATTCGCCGGGCCGTCGTTCCGCTCGCAGGTATTTGTATTTGATTTTCTTGACCCGATACTTTCGCACCAGTTTCGCCTTTTTCAAAATCTTGCCGATGGTCCGAGACGGCACCGCCAGCCCTTCTTTCTTTAGTTGTCAGTGGATTTTCAAGGCGCACTTTCTGGTTTTCTTTCTGATGGCAATGATTTGTTCTTTGATCCAGATTGGCGTCTCGTTGGGTTGAGTCTTGGGCTCGGTGGATTTGGGCTCTAAGGCTCTCTCACCGCCTTGTTTGTACGCAGCCAGCCAACGTTCCAGACTTCGCTGACTATGTGGGCAGACCTTGGCTGCTTCGA
This sequence comes from uncultured Candidatus Saccharibacteria bacterium, assembly GCA_964461325.1. Classification (GTDB taxonomy): domain Bacteria; phylum Patescibacteriota; class Minisyncoccia; order Phycocordibacterales; family JACOZG01; genus CAYUVV01. The sequence continues at coordinate 6,026 of CAYWTW010000013.1, forward strand.
CCAGTTTTACTTCACCTCGCGCTATTGGTTCCACCCATCTTAGCCGCTCCTCCTTGATTGTTTTAGCCATGGTAATGCACATTGCCCCAGTCTAGGGGAAACCGCCAAATGTGTGTGCACATTACCCGGCTTAATGGAATTAAGCTTAAACCTGTCAAGGAGATAATATCAATGGGAATGGAAGGAATTAGTTAACAGCCTTGGCTCAAACATCACCAAGTTTGTCGTGAATCCCTGCGCGAGAACCGACCACCGTTGTCCTATCCTGATACTTGAGTTTAAAGACTATGCTGAGTTCGACAAACTCGAAGCTCGTTTGCAGAAACACCCCGCCGAACACTTTGCCATCAAGGGAGCGGGCCCGGAGAAAGAGGTGGTGATGTGGGAGTAGAAAACTATGGAGATAAACACCCTTATTATTTGTTTTTTAGCTCCTAAGAATGTAAGATGGAAAACTAAACTATATGAACCAACAAGGAACAATCTTGCTCACCTCTACCGGTCTCTCTAGCCGGAATGTCTATGACAAATTTGTAGAAGTCAAAAAGTTAAGGGACCTCAAAAAAGCGGTAATTATCACAACCGCAGCTCTGGGAAAAGAAGATAACCAATATTCCCAACAGGCCCTCTTTCAATTAAAGTCAGTGGGTTTTGAGGCAGTAGATTTTTATGACTTTGAAAATCAGGGACCCGGAGCTTTTTCTTCCTATGACACCATATATGTGTGCGGTGGCAACACTTTTAAACTTATGAAATTTGCTAGGCAAGTAAGTTTTGATAAAGACGTAAAATCGTTGCTAGAAAAGGGCGGTGTCTATATTGGAGTTAGCGCCGGTAGTCTTATCGTTGGGCCATCAATCCAAATAGCCAACGAAGTTCACGCTGACAAAAACGAAGTCGGTCTTACTGATTTTTCTGGTTTCAATATCGTAAATCTAATTATTTTTCCCCATTATGCTCCCGACCTTGAGGCAGAGATAAAATCATTCGAAGAGAGAAACAAAACTAGAATAGAAAGAGTGGATAATTCCCAAGCGGTCATCATTGAGAACGGAAAAAAGACAATGATCTGATCTCGCGTTGACTTAATCTAAAAAACGTTTAGTATCGACAGCAGTTTAGTTCGCTGAGAACGCTCTCAGCCTTGACATCAAATCCTGGAATCAAAGGAGAAAGCATGAAAAAGCGAATCGTATTTATCACTGACTGTGTAGACATTGCGTATAACGAATTGCGCGGGACCGTCTTGTCGCAACTAAGCAAGTTGGGGAATAATATCGAGTTAGAGATCGAGCCGGTGATTCCTGTTAAGCCTCTCTCGTTGATAAACGGGAGCTTCGTTTTGCGGTTAATGGCAGAGGCCTATCCAGAAGACACAATATTTTCAGTGATCTTAAACCCACTGAAAGAGCGGCCGGCTCGCCTCACCGGCAAAACCAAAACCAAGAGGTTCTATTTCTTGGGCGCAAACACGGGAGTGTTCGATTGGTTTCTTCGTGATTTTGGGATTGAAGAACTGTATGAGATTCACGATCCTGGCTTCTTCCCGTTTGGAGGGAAATATGTCCACGCTCCTACCGCCGCGCAGATTGCTTCTGGTGGTCTGCTTAGCTTGATTGGAACCAAATTTGACTCCAGTGGTCTGGCTAAGTTGGACATATCAGAAGGGACGATACTGCACATCGACAACTTTGGCTTGATCAAATTCAAGGGCGTTTTACCTAAGCTTAATGAGGGCGATAGATTAACAATCGAGATCGCTGGAAACTCTTTTCCCGCAGTTTACACTAAGAGAATGATGAGTAGAGATGCTGGAGAATGGGTTTTATATCCCGGTAGCTCGCTCGGACTGCCAGAGATTGGAAAAGTGCGTCAGAACGGAGCGATTGAAATCAACGCCAACATAGGAGATGTTGTCAAAATCGTTCTATAAAAATAGGCCCCCACATCCGCAGATGCACGGGGGCCTTTTGTTGTCAGGGGCGTTGTCTGGTCTCTTTAAAGAAACGACTGAATATCTCCGTTCCGAAACCCCCGGTGACCAGGTGCTCCTTTCTGTTGTTGAGTAATTTCTTTGTCCAATCGCAGGCTCCTCCGCCCGCCAGTGGATATTTGTCACCAGCAACATTTTGTGCTGTCAGTCTGTAGCAAAGCCCAGAGTAATATCCGAGCCCAGAGTACCTCGCCAAATCGAAGTAAAAATGGGCGTGCGGGTACCTACTTCTCAGAGAGTCAATAATCTGCCCTTCGGTGAACTGCAACTCCCTGATGTAAGTTTCCAACTCTGGATTCTCGTCGGGAATCTCTCGCGCGCGATCAATTCGGCCAGGTAAATCAATTGAGCAGACATCGAGCAAATTAAACGCTCCGTCTTTCCCAACCAGCACCACTTCCTCTCGGCTGATGCGGCCTTCGGAAATTAGCCTCTCCACAATCCCAATGTGTGATATGGCGACAGAAATGTTCCGCGTCCCGTATCCCAGACTCACTGAGCGCGTCAGAAAATTCAACCAGATTTCAAGATGGGCTGACAAAGAAGCCAGCTCAAACTTGTTGAATCCCGTTGTGTCTCTGCCCGCCGAGGCAAGAGCAAAAGATCTGAAATGGGAAGTTAACCCAGAATCTTTGGGAAAATTCTGGAGCCGAAGAGCGCGATGACTTGCCGCCAGATGTACTTCCTGGTTTTTTTGACTGGGGCCTTTTGCTCTGCGCCGGCGAGCACACTCGATCGCCGATGCCATGCTCGAATCGCCAATCACTTCCACGTTTCTTATCGTGGGCAACACCACCTTTGGATCCAGGGTGGTGAGCGTGGCATTTGCTCCTACTGGGCCGACTGGTGACAATTCCACCGCTGAAAAATAGTCGGGAAGAATCGAGTAGAGCAAGCCGTCGATCGCAATTAGATCTCTTGGGTCTGTGCTTCCAGCCAGACTGAAGCGATTTTTCGCATAGTTCCGCATAATTTCAGCGGGACTGATCTGTCCGATCTTCTTCTCCAAGATGTGCAGAAGCAGGGTATGAAAATCTGCCCAATTGACGTCCTCAGACGAGAGCGTCTCAACAATATTACCCATTCCAATGGCCGCGAGAATTCTTTCGACACCTTTCACGTTTATCTCCTTGTAAAGACCTTGTTTTGTTCTGCCCAACGCTGATTTATAACTATCACACTTTTGATTTTTCGGCAAAAATAAGTACGAGCCAAAACTTATCAATTAAAATGTTAGTGTCAAAGGTGTAAGAGGTAAGCCACTTTTCTTGTAAATGAGACAGAAACGAACTGCACCTAGGAGTGTCTCATTTACAAAACGCGGTTTTTGGAAAATGACCCCCTATGCGGAGAGGTCAAGATACTAATTGAATTGCTGCTCAGAAACCCTTACAACGCTTGATATCACTCCGTCCGAGACGCGGATGGGGCAAAATCTGGTCAAATCGCCGCCTATTGACAAAAACAATTGATGCTTATACAATAGTGGCAGATTCCAGATGCGCCGATGGCGATCGGGCCCGTAGCGCGGGGTACGCGTAGGTTGGTAGGGCCAGTGGCCTCCAGCCGTCAGTTCTTTTCCAGTGATGCTGGGAGGAGTTTCGTCATGTTGTTTTTCCAATTCAGCTGTCGTAACGGTGCCGGGTCGATTTTTTCTCTGACAGGTAATAAATACAGAGTTGTTGGTTCTAGCGTGCCAACAAGCCTTGCTCCTGGTGACGGTCTGGTGGAGGCGTTTTCAGTTTACTCACCATGTCCAACAGTAAGGGTGGGGGTGTTGGCGTTGATCGACAGTGGAGGATCTTGCGGGTTTGTGGGTTTGGACTGGTCGCAAGATGGAAAATTAGAAATCAGCAAGGAGCCCTATTTTAACCCTCAACGTCCTGGCCAAGTATACGCGGAAGAAGGGGAGGCATGGATTGAAGTGGTGATCGGGAATCATCGCTACACCAGCAATCAAGAGAGGGCGGGCCAATGCACCCATCACATTCCCGACAATAACTTGCTTTGTCGTTATCTGGCCGGTACGGCGGAGGCCAAAGAGGTCCATCAAGCCGCCCGTTCATTCGAGCGCCAGGCACGACGGATGGATATACTTGAAGGCGCAGTGACAAGGATGAAGCGCGAGCTGTCTTTGCACGAAGATCTTCAGGAGATACAGAAACCCCTGATTCAGAAACTCAAGGAAGCTCGTGACGATTGGGAGCGTCTGGCACGAGCTCTGGCGCGGGAAATTGATATCCGGTGGTTCAAGAGCCCAATGGCGCTGGTCCTGTTGAAGGATCCACTACTCTCGACCCCGGCTCAATGACAACATCGCTAAACAAAGTTCTGGCCCTGGGTGGAATCACTTCCGCTCGGGGCCTTTTTGTTGCTCAAGGCATCACTATTTTGCTATATTAAAATCGTGGAATGGCCTGATCATCGTTTAAGCAAAGTCGAGGCGCTGGTGGAGGAAAATAACCAGATTTTGCGCCGGCTCCAGCGCGCCTCACGCTGGGCGCGCCTGTTCGTCTGGCTGAAGTGGCTCTTGGTGATTGGCGGTGCTTTCGGTTTGTATTATTATCTGGAGCCGATGCTGGGTCGGTGGTTGGAGGGTTACGAGGCCATCCGGCAAACGCTGGGAGAGGCGGGGGTTAATTTGCCCGCCTTTACCGGCGAGACGGGGACTTCCACCCCGCCGAGATAGGTTTAGCGCGCCGAGGTAGCTCAGTTGGTAGAGCGTCCGCCTGAAGAGCGGTAGGTCGCCGGTTCGAGCCCGGCCCTCGGCACCAAGATTAATTACACCGATTTGACTTTGATTTTTTTGACTTTGTCTTTATCAATTTTGGGCAGACGAATCGTGAGCAAGCCGTGCCGCTCGGTGGCCTCGGCTTCGTCGGCCTCGACTTCGGCCGGTAGCAATATCGTCTTGGCGAAGGAACCCCAATAGAGCTCTTGTTGGAAATAATCATCGGCGCGGACCTCTTCCGCGATTTCGCGCCGGCCGCGAATAGTTACCATATCGCGGGTGATGTTGATCGTCAGGTCCTCCGGCCGAACGCCCGCCGTCATGGTTTTTATATAAATATCGGAGGGGGTTTGGTAGACGTCGACCGCGAGCTCACCTTCTTCCTCGGCCGCTTCTGGCCAAGCCGGTTTTTCGCTACCGTCACTTACGATTGGCCCATTGCGTCGGGCGACGTAATCGTCCGGCTCAAGTTCTTCTTCCTCGCCGCGTAGCGGGGAGAAGCCGCCAGTCAGCTTTTCAAAAAATGAGCGTCGTCCTTTGGCCATGGATTTTTAATCGTTTTTGCTTTTTCAAATAATAAAATAACCAAGATTGTCACCAGCCACAGCAGAAGAAAAATTTGGAAAATTTGCCACAACCCGGTCTGATGTTCGGCCGCTCCCGCCTGGCTAAGATTAATTATAGAAAGATTGAAAGCCGCGTGCAAGGCGGTCGCGAGCAAAAGGCCAAATAATCCCCAGAGCCAGCGTGCCCAACCGCGCGCGTAAAAGCCCAAAGCCAGACCAAAACCGAATAAACCTGAAGCTGTGACGTGGAGTATCGTTGCTCCAATGAAGCGGAGGTTGCCGGTGATGGCGAGTGAGACAAAATCAAGTTCAAAAGTGTTTCGGAGGTCGCCCAGAATATATAGAGTGTTTTCCAACGCGGCAAAACCGAGAGCCGCCGTAATCAAATAGACCATCGCGTCGCCCGGCTCGTCATAGGCGCGATTGTGGGCGCTTGTGAGCCAAACTGCGCCAAATTTGATTGATTCTTCAATCAGAACCCAAACCAGAACGAGACCAAACGAAATGGTGAGTGGGCCAACCGCCCAACCGCCGTTGTCGGCGAAAAAAAAGTCTTTAACCCAGCGCTCGAGCATAAAGGCGGGAAAAATGCCTAGGCCACCAACTAGGAAAGTGGCGAGGATGAGTCGTTTGGGTTCTGGCCGCGCGTTATCCTCTTTAAGCCAGAACCAGAGCCAAAGACCGGCGGGCAAGAGGCCGCCGAGCAGGGCCAGATAAAAATCAAAACTTTGGAGATTGGCGATGATTATCTGGTCCCAGTTAACGTTGGCTGGTGTCACCTCCTTATTCTAACAGACGATTGACCGAATGGTTAAGCGGCCATTGGCCGCGGGCGCGCAGTTCTTCAAAATCGGGTTCGCCCGGATTTAGCGGCCGGGCGCCGGCCGCAATTTCGATTTCGGCCGCCGCGGCAATCATCGTTGCGTTATCGCCCGTTAGTTCAGACGCGGGCGCGAGGAGAGGCCGGCCGATTTGTTCTTGGGCAAGAGCGTTAAGCCGATTTGCGAGCGCGCGATTAGCGGCGACGCCCCCGCCCAAAACCAGGGTTCGGGGTTGGACGCGACGAACGGCGAGAGCCGTTTTGGCAACCAAGCTGTCGAGCGCCGCTTCTTCGAACGCCAGAGCGAATTTTTGTTTAATCAGGGGGTCGGCGGTCATTTCTGGAGAGAGCGTTTGGAGCCGATAGCGGATAGCCGTTTTGAGGCCGGAGAAAGAAAAATCCAGGTCCGCGGTCGCGATCATTGGCCGAGGGAAGGGCGGGTCGAGGCGCGCGTTCGGCGCGAGAGTCTGGCGCGCCTGTTCCGCCAAGGCCGCGAGGGCCGGCCCGCCCGGGTAGGGGAGGCCGAGCAGGCGAGCCGCCTTGTCGTAGGCCTCGCCCACAGCATCGTCCCGTGTTTGGCCCAGACGTTCGTAGCGGCCCCACGCTGGCGCGAGAACGAGCTCAGTGTGACCGCCACTGGCGATCAGGGCGAGAACTGGAAAAACGAAAGTCAGGGACGTGTTGGCTCGGGCGCCTACTTCCCCGAGCCGGATAAGCGGCGAGTAGAGATGGCCGGCGAGATGGTTCGTCGGGTAGAGGGGGATACGTCGTTCGCGGGCGAGCGCGCGGGCAAACTCGAGCCCGACCCAGAGGGCGGGCTCGAGGCCGGGGCCAACGGTCACGGCAATGAGGTCGGGCGCCGGCGTGCTCGGCAGACCGGCCATGAGAATCGGCAGATTTTTTTCATGTTCGCGGCGGGCGAGACGGGGGACGACGCCCCCGAAGGGGGCGTGGACGGCTGTCTGCGAAGCCACGGCGTGGTGCCGGACGAGAAAGTGGGGTTGGTCGTCACGCCATTCGGCTTGCACTAGACTAATCGCGGTTTCGTCGCAACTCGTTTCAATCGCGAGAATGGTTCTCATTTAATTTTTCCCAATACTGGCATTTTTCTCCCAAATGTGCTAGAGTGCTGGCAGAAAGGAGGTGATGGGTCTTGAAAAAGAAGAGCAATCGGCGACATTATCGCCAGGATCAGAAGAGTCAAATGCCATATCTTGTTTACGGAGAGATGGAGGATGGATCTCTCATGTTTCTTGGCAAAACGAAGGCGGGAAGTCGTTTACAAGCTAAGAATAACATTCGGTTTCGAATTCACGGTCTCACACCGGAAGCCAATCTGCCTTACGGTTTGGTGGTTAAGGCGGCAGGGAACCGCCAAGAAGCAAAACCATTAACGGCCGAAGGCCAGATAGAGCCGCCAACAAAGTCGAAGCCCAAAGAACGTGAGAGAAGCCGCGGCATTCCTCCACGCCTTACTTGTTTGCTTTTCCCGGTTGACGACTCCACCGCCTGTTTCAGGGTCTAATCGCGCTCGTACCACGGATGGTACGGGCGCCTTTTATTTCTACGAAGTTTCAATTTGTGACCCCACCGGGAATCGAACCCGGATTTGCGCCTTGAAAGAGCGCTGTCCTAACCATTAGACGATGAGGCCTTAACTTAAACTTTAACACTCTTTATTTTGCTTGCCAAGTTGCGCGCCGTTGGCGGACAGGAGGATAATTATAACGTTGCCGACACGGGGTCGAGATTATTCGCCTTAATCCGGAAAAAACATTATGGAAAAGGGTAAGACCTGCGAGCAATGCCAACACGAACACAAGAAGTCTGACGGTTCTTGCGATTGCGGTTGCAAATAGTCGAACCGCGTCGGTGTTTATAAAAACAAGCTCCAGCTTTGGCCGGGGCTTGTTTTTTGCTAGTATTTTCGGCGGAGGAGTGCCAGAGTGGTCGAATGGGCCGCACTCGAAATGCGGTGTCGCCCTTACCGGTGACCGTGGGTTCGAATCCCACCTCCTCCGTTTTGACGATATAGCCATATTGTGATATAAAGAAGGTTCGGCCGCCCGATTTAATCAGGACGGCTTGGTCGACGTTTATCAACTTTATTCCCAGATATTCTCATGACCCTATTTTTCTTTTTCACCGTTGGGGTAATCGAACTCTTTATCGTCACGGCTTGGACGAAGGTGGTTGTCGGCTCGCGCGTAGTAATGAGTGGCGCGATTACCTTCGTCAACGTGCTGATTTGGTATCTGGTGCTGGAGACTATCATCTCCGACATTAATAATTGGCCGCTCGTTCTCGTTTACGCTTGCGGTTGTGCGCTGGGCACGATGCTCGGCGTGGCCTATCTCGACCGCCAGAGCTTGCCAGTTAGTCGCCAGTCTAAACTAATCGAACATGAGCCAGCTTCCATCGCCTGACGACGTTCCCGACCCGGACGGGAAAGCCTAAAAACGGCCTCACTTAGCGGGGCCGTTTTTAGTTTAAAATTTGGCGGTGTCTGTTTGAAAATATCCGAACGGAACTGGCTGAGCTCGGCGGGCGGAATTCCCCCCACACCCCCTTCCGCCGCGCCCTCGCTTGGCCTGACGGATTTTTTGGCGGACATAAAGAAACAAACACCCACCCCTTGTGAACGATTATCGGTTTGTGCTAACATATAGGTAGGTGTGGATAACATATTGTAATTGTAGTATATCACAATTACATAGTAAATATTTACTATCCACATCAAAATTTTAATATGATTGCCCAAAATATCAAAAAATATAGGAAGAAAAAGGGCGTATCGCAGGATAAACTTTCTAAACTAGCCGGAGTCACCTATAACACGATTATTAAAATCGAATCCGGCGCAACCCTAAATCCACGAGTAGATACCTTGCGTCTCATCGCCAAGGGTCTTGGTGTTACTGTGGATAGTTTGTTAAACGGAAAATAATATGACCGAGCTAACAAAATCTTTAGAAAGCGCAACCAGAAAAAGAATTGATAACTGGCTGAAAGAGCTGGGGTGGAATATTGATGAGGAATCGCCGTCTTGTAATTGCTTCACGGAACGCGCGAAAACAAAAGAACAAAATCAAAAGTTTCTTGGAAAGAAACCGGATTTTGTTCTTTATAAATCTGGCACCGATGAACCAATCGCTGTTATTGAAGCAAAACGCAAAGGACAATCCATAGATAAGGCACTTGAACAAGGTATTGAGAGGTATGCTCGACCTCTTGGGGTAGATATTGTTTTCGCGATTGACGGCACTTTTGTAAAGGCATTTTCTATTTCTCATAATTCCGTTTTGACACTTGATGCCGATCCGGTGAGAGAATTGGTATCAGAGAAAAAATTACTCCGCTTCATTAACGAGGGTGCTGATATTAAGGAAGCTCCTGATACCGTTAGGCACTCGCGCGAGGAATTAATCCAAATTTTCCGGTGGGCAAATGATCTATTGAGAAAAGAGGGGCTAAGAAACCTCGATAGATTTGTTGAATTTGCAAATATCTTGTTCATTAAAATCATGAGCGAGATTGAAGCTGAACGCGAAACAAATGGAGAAGGTCGCCGGCTAGATTCTTCTTTGTGCTGGGAAAGTTTTGCTGATGTGAAAGATGCGAAAAAAATGCTGAACTATATTAACAATTCAGTATTAAAAGATGGTTTTGCAAAAAAATATAATCACAGCGATGACATCTTTCAGGAGACACTGAAAATCAAAAATCCCGAAACTGTTAAGGCGATAGTAAATAAACTTTCAAAACTTACCCTCATAAATACTGAATCGGAAATCAAGGGCGATGCTTTTGAATATTTTTTGAAAGAGTTGGCTTCGGGCAACGATTTAGGAGAGTATTTTACGCCCCGTCATGTTGTAAAACTGATGACCAACATTGTTAATCCCAAATATGGCCAAACAGTTTATGACCCTTGCTGCGGCACTGGTGGTTTCTTGATTGAGGCGTTTAGACACATCAAAAAATCTTGCAATACAGAAGATAAGCAAATCATGAAAAAACTCACCGAAGATACGATCTACGGCGTTGAGTTAACCGATACCTACAAGATTGCAAAAATGAACATGATTATTATAGGTGATGGACACAATAACATTGTTCAGGGAGATTCTTTAGCACCGAAAGCAAAGGGAGATAATAGTCGTGAAATAATTTTGACCAATCCGCCTTACAGTCAGCAAACAGATTTTGGAGAACATTTTCCTATCCCCTCAAAACAAGCAGACCCAATTTTTCTTCAACATATTATTCTCACTTTGAAAAAAGGTGGCTCGGCGGCCGTTATTGTCCCCGAAGGATTATTGTTTAGGGGTGGAGTTTTTGAGCAGGTCAGAAAATATCTTTTAGAAAACTGCGACTTGAAATCGGTTATATCTTTACCCTCGGGAGTATTCTTGCCTTACACTGATGTCAAAACAGATGTTATTGTTTTTGAGAAAGGCAAACCAACCAAAAAAGTTTGGTTCTATGAAATTACAAATGATGGATTTGAGTTGAATAAAAATAGGCGGCCGATTAAAGGCACCGATATTCCCGATCTTTTGGAAAAATGGGAGGAAAAGCCAGAATCTAAAAAAAGTTGGTGGATAGAAATTGATAAAATCGAAAAGAATGGTTTTAGCTTAAAACCAGATGATTACAGAGCGCACGAAAAAGTACAGAGCAAATATTCCCTTGTAAAATTGGAGGATATTGCAGAAATTTCTGCCGGTAATACTGCTTCCCAAAATAGGAACCATTATGAAAACGGCGAGTACTTATTCGTGCGCGTAAAAGATTTGGCTTTTCCGGAAAATTGGAAATATGTTGTAAAAACGAGAGATAAAGTAAATGATTTGGCAGTCAAAGAAAAACGATTATCTAAAGCTAAAAAGAATTCGGTTATATTCCCCAAAAGTGGCATTTCGCTTTTGCACAACAAGCGGGCAATCTTGGGCGAAGATTGCTATGTTGTTAACCACTTTGCGATTCTTGAACCAAAAGAAGATAAAATCGACCCACAATATCTTTACTACGCTCTCAAAAAAATTGACATGGGGCAATACGCAAATCGGACAACATTGCCATCCCTAAACCTTTCAGTGATTAAAGAGATTAAAATTCCATTGCCCGCACTTGATGAGCAAAATCGAATTGTAAGCGAAATTATCGCGAGAGAAAAAAAGGTTCAAGAATCAATGGAGAAAGCTCACTTGTATCAGCAAGAAATTCAGGATACCCTGAATGGATTGTTTGAGAAATAGTCCGCCAAAAAATTTGAATGCCCAAGCGAGGGCGCGGCGGAAGGGGGGTGTGGGGGGAATTCCGCCGCGCCCGAGTGTCCGGCGAGCGGAGCGAGCCGGTTAGTCGGGGTTCTCCGCAAAATCGCTCCGCTTATTTAATTCCGAACAAGTTTCGTATGGTGGACCTAGGGAGAATTGAACTCCCGCCTCCTCCATGCCAT
>CAYWTW010000014.1:0-866 GCA_964461325.1 uncultured Candidatus Saccharibacteria bacterium
CCCGGATTTGAACCGGGGTCTGGAGGTTATGAGCCTCCCGAGTTACCACTACTCTACCCCGCGGCAGACCGCTATTATAAACCTTGGTCGGCGCAAACGTCAAGCGTCAAATATAATCAAACTCCCGAAAAACTTGCTCGAACAAGGCGATACCCCGGCGAGTCTCGCGAGCCGTCAATTCGAAATCGCTTTCGTGGGCAATCCGGTTGCGCAAGCGATGCGCCTCCCACGCCTGCGGCAGGGTTAAAAAGTCGCTTGGCTCGATCGCCTTTAGGCGTTCGCCCAGAGTCTCGCCCGGATAATTCATTTTCTTAACCAACGCGTCCAAAATATTGTCGGCCTCGATAATCGCGAGCTTCCAATCGGCCGAATTTTCCGAATTCAAATATTTAAGCACTCGTTCCCATTCCTGATTGACTCGCGTCTTATCAGCCGCGCCGGTGGCAAGAGCCGCCAAGGCCAAAGCCCGGTCTTCCTCACGGCGCAAATTGTACAAACGAACGAATAAAACCACCGTCGGGATTACCAGCAAAAAGGCCACCACCGCGAAGAGATAGCGGAGGGAAGCGAGAGGACCAAGCCAAGCCGTTAACCACTCGAACGACAGTAAATAACCGAGAGCGGTTAACACCCAATTGAAAACGAATTCCACGTTAATGTAATTTGGCTCAAAAACTGGATTCATGGTGGCTAGCAATTTGGAACATCAAAGCCTCGCGGTCGATTGGCGCCATAATCTGCAAACCGGTCGGCAAACCGGCTTCGTCGGTGCCGTTCGGCACCCACCCCCCCCGCAAACACGCGCTAATTGCCGGCCCCCGCAAAAAAAAATAAAGAAAAAAAGCCACCCGGGGAATAAATTTTTA
>CAYWTW010000014.1:876-17157 GCA_964461325.1 uncultured Candidatus Saccharibacteria bacterium
CGCTGCCCGACGGGCCCATCAGCACGAAGTTCATGCCGTTCGGCACCGACAGCGCCGGCAAACCGGCGATATTGGCCGGCACCGTCAAAACATCTTCAAGATACATCGCGACCGGGTCATTCAATTTTTCGCCCAGGCGGAAGGCGACGCCCGGCGTGGTCGGCGTAACAATGGCGTCAACTGACTGAAAAGCCGTGGCCAATTCGGCTACTAACCAATTTTTGACGCGCCGCGCCCGCCGATAATAAGCGTCATAATAACCGGCCGACAGAACGTAAGTGCCGAGCATAATCCGCCGGCGCACTTCCCGACCGAAACCCTGCCCGCGCGTCTCCCGATAGGCCGCGAGCAGGGTGGCCTCGGTCGTCGGCGCGCGGCGACCATAACGCAAGCCATCGAAGCGAGCTAGATTGGCCGAGGCCTCGGCCGGCAAAATGATGTAGTAGCAAGGCAGGGCGTAAGCCAAAGCCGGTAGATCAATTGTTTTTATCTCGTAACCCGCGGCGCCGAGACGCGCCAACGCGGCGCGAAAATTCTTCTCCACCACCAGCGACAAACCCCGCGCGAGGAAACTCTCCGGCACCCCAAGCGTCAGAGGCCGCGGCGGAGCCTCGTCCAACGAAGGGGCCGCGGGACGGGCGTTGGCGTCGAGTTCGTCCGGACCGCTAATCGCCGCGAGCAGGAGTTTGGCGTCAGCCACTGTCTTGGCTAGCGGCCCGATCTGGTCAAGCGACGAAGCCAGAGCGATAAGCCCGGAACGCGAGACCCGGCCGTAACTCGGCTTAACACCCACCACGCCGCACAGACTGGCCGGCTGGCGGATTGAACCACCAGTGTCGGAACCAAGCGCGGCCAAAGCGAGGCCGGCGGCGACGGCCGCGGCCGAGCCGCCGGAGGAGCCGCCCGGCACCCGCGCCGCGTCGCGCGGGTGCCGCGTCGGGCCGTAGGCCGAGTGCTCGGTTGAGCTCCCCATGGCAAACTCATCCATATTCGTCCGACCGAGAAAGACGGCGCCGGCGGCGCGGAGACGTTCAATCACCGTCGCGTCGTAGGTTGCGCGATAGCCCTCAAGCAAGCACGAAGCCGCTCCCACCCGCCGACCGCGAATGAGAATATTGTCTTTAATCGCGAGCGGGACGCCGTGGAGCGGGCCGAGGTCGCGCCCAGCCACGAGCTCGCGGTCGGCCGCCTCGGCCTGGGCCAAAGCGTCGTCAAACACTTCGAGATAGGCGTGGAGCTCGCCGTCGCGGACGCGGATCCGTTCGAGGTAAGCGGCGGTAACGTCCCGAACCGAGAAAGCGCCTTGGCGCAAACCGCGGCCAAAACTCTCGATTGTTAACCGGTCTAGGTCAATCGTCGTCACAAAACCTTAGGCACGCGGAAGTAGTCTCCCTGACGCTCCGGCGCTTGCGCCAATAAGTCCTCACGCGCCGCGACCAAACTCCGGCCGCCCTCATCGGGGCGGCCAAGCGGCGCCGAAACCGGCGCCGCGGCGGTGGGCGCGTCGTCGGCCGGCAAGGGGGCGGCGGCCAATTGACCGACGTAATCAAGCACCGCGCCCAACTCGCGAGCCAAGGCCTCGCGCTCGTTCGCGGGCAGGGCTAATCGAGCCAATAAGGCCAGACGTTCGACTTCGTCTCCGCTAATCACCGCCCCATCATATCATCAGCTGGGTGATTTTTGAAATCGGAATAGCGGAAGTTTAGCGAGTAAAAATGGTGCGTTGGACGTTCCGCGGATGATCCAATTCCGAACAAGCCCGGCTATAACCCGAAGCCGTGATTTCTAATTTGCCTTGTCGGGAAGTGTCACTAGAAACGCCAGAACAAAACGAATTATCTAAAGGACCGCAGTGATAAGTGGTCTTGAATTCGAAACAACGAACAGCTTGGCCGTCATCAAATTCAGCCCGTACAAAATCTCCATCAGTAGTTACAACCCCCAAATTTTCGGTCGAGTCGACATTAACAATAACCCCCAAACAATTAACCTCGATATTAGACCCGGCCTGCAAAAACGGTTGGGTGTTCTCTTTCCGGGCGTGCAAAACGCAAGACCGGACGCTGTCGGCAATGTAAAGCGCCGTCTGCGAATCATTAACCGTCGAGGAAATTACCAATTGACGATAAGTAATGTTGAACAGACTCAAGCTGACGGTGAGCACCACGCTAGAGAGCAACACGGCGTAGAAAAGAGCGAAGCCGGAATTTTTTGGTTTACTGGCTGACATAAACGACTTTAGACAAAATTACCCGCTCGTCACGATTACGCTCCCGCCAACTCACAATCATATCTACACGATACTCTTCAGCGGAGGCTGTTTCTGTTAATCTCATCACCTGATTAAAATCAGTGCCACCAACGGTAACGTTGCAACTGTCTGAGGCCGAGTTGCATCCCGCGATTTGCGGAAGGTTGTTTAGCCCGGAGACATAGATACGACACCCCGGATCATTGGCGTCAGCACAAGAATATGATTGCCCGGTTATACGCACTAAATCTGAAAAGCTGGTCGTGCCATCGGCAATCGCCTCATAATTTGAATCTAATAAATTAGTCACTAATTCCAAACCCTCTTTGGCCAGATAAGTCGCCGCCAACTTATTTTTCAAAAAATTGCCGTCGGGCACGTTGCGCACGGCGAGGGCCAAAGGCCCCAACACGCCGATGCCCAAAATAACGATGGCTACGAGCACCTCGACCATGGTAAATCCTCGCCTGTTTTGGATTAAATGTCTGTTTTTCATATTAAAAACCGCCACCGCGAGACACAAAAGCCGAGCGCAGAGCAAACTCCGTTTTATAACGGCTATTCTCGGCGACAACTCCTTCCAATCTCACCACCACATAGGGCTTAGGGGAACCGAAGTCGCCGGAGTGAACATCAAATTGAAAAACTTTGATGTTGATATCGCGCGCGGAAGTAATAACCCCGGCTGGATCGGAAGTATTGAGATTTCGCCAGTATTTGATTACTCCCGCATTTGTTCCGTCAACATTAACGGTGTCGAAGAGATAGGCCCGTGGAGTTTCGGCTTCCGGGTCGTTTTTATCCAAAAAAGCATCGAAGGCTACTCCCTCACAATCGAGACCAGTGAATCCATCGGGAATCACGCTGGGGGTATCAACGCTATCTAGACAAGTATAATTCGCGCCGCGCGATAGATTCAACGCCATACTCTCCAGGGCGAAGTTGAGGTTATCGAGCGCCAATTTGATGGCCTGTGACTTGCGGTTGACGTTGCTGATGGCCACCGTCGCGCCGGCGGCAATCGTCGCCACGATGGAGAAGATGGCCAAGGCGGCCAAAATCTCGATGAGTGTAAAACCGGTTTTGTGTTTCAACATCCTAAGCATAACATTAACAACCACCGCTTGGCTTCTCGGTATAAATATGGCCGGTGTTCCAAATCACTAGGTCGCGGCAAGAATCTGGATTGCGGGTTGAAACTAAACGAATGACCGCCGCGCTAAAGTTGCCGGTATCAAGTTGGATTCCGTTTGCTCTGAAAAAATTAGCGTCTAACTCCGGACGTTTAAACAGGACCACAAGGTCGTCCAATGTCGCGGCCGGCAAAGTGTAAGAAAAAATATTCTTAATTTTCACCGTCCCGCCAATGATAAATTTTTCTAACAATTCTCCGCTCGCTTCTTCATAACCACTGTTATCGTTTTTATCACCAAAAAACACAAAACTTTTGTCGTCCGTTTCAGGATTAGAACTTAAATTAAAATACAGCCCGTAAGACGGGAAATCGGTGCCCGCGCCGCCAAAACCGCGCGTGGCGCGGCCGTAATACTGGGCCTGACGGGCGACGAGGGCGATCTCTTGGGCCGTTAACTGGAGCTGGGCCTCATCGCGGAAGGCCGGCAAATTGGCCAGCACCACCGCCGCCACGATGGAGAAGATGGCAATAACCGTCACCATCTCGGCGATGGTAAATCCCCGCTTCCATTCTCGTCTAAAAAATTTGGAGAAAAGAAAAAACATTGAACGCCCCAAAGTGGGCCAAGAGCGCGCCGAGAATAAGAAAGGGAGCAAAGGGTCGCGCGCGCGGCCACAAGCGCGCGCGGAGGATAAGCAGGAGGCCGACGGCCGCCCCGATCCAAAACGCGAGCGCGAAACCGGTGAGCGCGAGGGCCGGCGGCAGGAACCAGCCGAGGGCGAGCGCCAACTTGGCATCGCCGAAGCCCATCCAGCGGCCGCCGGAGAAGAACCAGAGCCCGGCGAAAAAACCGGCGGCCAAGAGGCCGACGAGCAGGTTGAACCAGAGCCCCGGCCCGGCCACGACCAACACCCGCGTCAAACCCAGAGCAATGAGCAAATAGACGAAAACGTCGGGGATAATCTGATGCCGCCAATCGTAAGCCGTAATCGCCACTAAAAGCGCCAGCACGAGCCACCAGAATGGTAACCATGCCCAGCCGTCTCCCGCCGTCGGGGCCGACCACGCCGCGAGCGCGAAGAGCGCGCCCGTCGCGAGCTCGACCAGCGGGTACTGCCACGAGAGCCGCGCGCCGCACTGCCGGCAACGGCCGCGGATAAGAACGAAGCTCAATAGCGGGAGGAGGTCGAACCAGCGGAGCGCGCGGCCGCAACTAAAGCACTCGGACCGGCCGCGGACGAAACTCCGCCCCGTGTTCCAGCGCAAGACAAGAACATTCACAAAACTACCGACAATCAAGCCGAGGAGGCCAACCACCCAAACCGTAAACACTACTTACAAAAAACGTCGCCGGTGTTCCACGTGCCAACGAGATCGGTTACCGCCACTTGACCAACAAAACCCCGACTATCAACACAATAATATGTCCACGGATTAGAACTGTTCTGTATTAAGTAACTTGCGCGCCAACTCCCACCACCTAAACCAACCTCACAAGCACTTAACTGCGGATTATTTATAGGAGCCTGTTGGCGCACATAAGAAAGAATTTTTATGGCGTGTGTCTGATTGCACCCATTATCAACGGCGGGAGGATTAACTGTTACTGTCCCACCAGAATCGCTAACGAAACCGTTAGTTCCATACCCCGTCGCGTTGTTGTAATACAACTCCATCTCCGAGCGCATACCGGAGGACAGGGCGGCCTGGGCGGCGGCGTCACGGGCGCGCTGGCGGGCCGTGCCCAAGCTCACGAGCACAATACTCGCGAGGATGCCGATAATCGCGATAACCACCAAGAGCTCAATCAACGTAAAACCTCGCTTCTTGTTCATATGATTGCAATTAAAATTAGGTAATTATGCTCCCAATTCTACCACTCCCCCGCCACCGCGCCAACAATCTGCCCCCAAACTGGGGAGAACGGTAAGAGTTAGAGCTGACTGATAAAAT
Source organism: uncultured Candidatus Saccharibacteria bacterium (assembly GCA_964461325.1). Lineage (GTDB taxonomy): Bacteria > Patescibacteriota > Minisyncoccia > Phycocordibacterales > JACOZG01 > CAYUVV01. Next base: position 6,216 of record CAYWTW010000014.1, read on the forward strand.
CATCCAGCGTCATTTTGATGTCGGTTAAAAAGGTTTTGATGATTTTAGGGTGGATAGTCCGACCGCGATGAAAAGGGACGGTTACCCGCACGCCCCCATCATTCTTAAATATCTTGTGGCTACCCTCTTGACGGGTCTCGTAGAAATCAAGCCGATTAAGAATCTTTATAAATTTTGATGCCGTTAACCGGGGGATTTTCGGCACGTCTTGTTACAGCACAATCTCCAAGCGAGACAAACTGACCATCTCGTTTGCGACAGGCAAGTCTTGCTTGTCTGCCAACCGGTCCAAAAGATGGGCGCGAGCGGCCTCCCGCAAATTGTTTACCGCCTCCTCATAAGTCTGACCTTGGGTATAACAACCCTGCAATTCTGGAGCGAAAGCGAAAAAGCCATTTTCGTCTTGCTCGATAACCGCAGTCAAATTAAAGAGTTTTTTCAACATACCGTTATCCTATCACCAAAAAATCGTCCGTCAATCATCCCGCTTCATTCGCCACCCCCCCCACCCACCAAAACCGGAGAGAAGCGAGTTCGGCCTGCTTGTGTTTTAGTTTTTAGTTATGAATGACCGTTTGTTGGCCTCTTGCAAGATTTTAAGCGTCGCACGGACCGACAGATTGCCACTGGGTAGAAGTACGAGTTTCTCATTCAACTGATTAAGTAAGGGGCTTAAAAATTCGTCCGCCCATGATGGTGACAAGGTTAAGACGCCAGAAAAATCTATTTCCAGCTCTTCGTCCTTGGGCAATTCGCGCAGAGTCGGAGCAAGGGCTTTGAAAGCCTCACTGCCCAATTCCCGCGAGATCAACGTTTGGCCAAACTTTTCTAATTGTAATTTCATATACTTTAAAATTCTATTTTTGCTAAACAACCTCGAACGGAGCGATCCCCGCGCGTCACTTGAAAAATCTTGTTTAATCTGTTCAGACGAATTTCGGCATCGCCACTTTGATAAAACAAATTGATCGGTTGGCTGATAACCACTTCGCGGACAAGCTTGAGGCCGTTGCCGCGTTTCTCTGGCGCCCGGCCGGAAATAAATTCAGTAAAAGCGACTCTCACCGCCGCGACGTGGCTTGAGAGCTCCGGTTTGACCTGACGCAGGGTTTCTAATATCCCAAGCCCCCGGTCGGCCAATACAATGATTCGTTTTTCTAAATCATAGCCAAAAAATATCCCGGCGGTATCGGGCCATTTCCCTAAGTTGTGGGCGAAAGAATTGTCACCAATCTCTCCGGCAATCAAAACGATTAGAGAGTACAGCTGCTCGAACCCCGGCTTTTTCATTAAGGCATCCTGCATTTTTGTCAGTCGAACGTTAAAAATTGAGCTCGTCGGGCAGTAAAATACACTTGGGAACTCCGCGCCCCTTTCGATCCAATCGAAGGCGAGTTTAATCAAATCACTGGAAAAAATTTCCAAATCTTTTTCCCGATAATATCGGTGAGCGCCGCCAGCTTTTTTGATTGCCACCAACTTGCCGTTTTCGTCCCAACGGCGAAGCGTATTTTGAGAAACGCCCAGATACTCGGCCGCTTGGCCAATTGTAAGCAATTTTTCTTCCATACAAATCATACTACCATTTTAACCAAATCTATACAACAATCCTCCAAATCTACACATTTATCGGTTGTCAAGGTTAAACCTTGACAGTGGGGTCATAAGCAAACATCCAGTCGTTTATAAAATCGGCAAAATCTCGCTCCTCGGAAAAATACTCAGGGAAAAGACTGGGGCTTAGAATACCGTCCTCTATCCTAGAACCGCCATTGCCGTGATTGTAAAATTGGTAACTGGAATAACGATAACTGCTTAAAAACTTTTTGGCTTCCTGCGGATCATCAATGCGCTTGCCGGCCCAAGCTTCTGGGTCGCTAATTTTAACTGGATTAAGATGAATGTAGGCGTACAAATAGCGCAGATAAACATCGTCATCTGCATGCTCGGCCTTAAAGGTTCCACCAAACAAGGCCCCGGTGCGCCCATACCGCTTGTTGAAATACATCGTGTAGCCGGTTATTAATTTCTGCATAAATTTGCTAATACCGTCATTGTTCGTCGCCCGTACGAGCAGATGAAAATGGTTGGGCATCAAACAATAAGCTCCAATGGCCACAAGCAATTTGGAACGCGGTTTAGAAAAAATCGCTTTTTTGTCGCCAGAGGTGAAATCGCTAAGATGCAAAACGGGGTCGGCATTGGCTAAATACAACAAAGCCAGAAAGCGCCAATAATCGCCGTGGTCCAGAAATATCTTCCTCTTCTCCACACCACGTTGATATAAATGATAATACTCGTCAGGAGCAAAATTAAACTTTCGGTCCATATAATCAGATATTCTAATGTCAAGGTTAAACCTTGACATTGACAAGGGGGGCTTGACAAAAAACTGGCAGCTAAAAAACCGGCCCAAGGCCGGTTTTTAATTTTAGAATTTAAGTGACAAACGTTTCTTAGGTGTTGTCGCAGACCACATCCGTGCTGGCGGTTGTTGGGTTGGCATTAGCGGCAATATCACTGTAAGTAGTACTATCGCCAGCATAACCAGTACTGTCCACACAATAAAATGAACCGTCGTTCAGGGTGACAACTGCTCCCCACGCACTAGATCGATTTGCATCGACTGCGTTCATACCACAAATCACACCTCCAGCCGCGGGAACCTGGGCATTCACAGCGTCAACTAAATCACCTAACCCGCCAGGAGTCGTAGCGGCCGTAGCACACAAATTCGGAATATAAGTACCGCTATTATCAGTCCCGAGCTCCGCCTGAGATCTCATCGAAGACATTGATGCTTTAGCGGAAGCATCCTTGGCTTTATTCCGCGCCGTACCTAATGACGTCAAGACGATACCAGCCAAGATACCGATGATAGCGATAACAACCAGCAATTCAATTAAGGTAAAACCTTTATTTCGTTTTAACATTTTACATTTAGCTAACTAATAATTCTTATTTTGGATGGGCTCATTATAGCCCTCACCGGCCCACAAGCAAAACCAAGTGTGGATAAGGCCCTAAACCCGCCTGCGGCTGGTCGGGCTTTAAGCAATGCTCGAGGCCAAGTTGTAAATCGGGAGGAGCACCGCCGTCAAGAGGAAGCCGACCATCAAACCGAGAACGACGATGAGCGCCGGCTCGATCAGGTCAACCAGCGTGGCAATCTCGTTATCAACTTCCCGCCGGTAAAAGCGGGCCAAAGTCTGCAAGATAAAGCCGAGCTTGCCCGACTCCTCGCCCACTTTAATCATCTGGACCATCACGTTCGGCACCTCCGGATATTTATAGAACGCGCTCGAAATGGAATTGCCGCCCTTGATGCCCTCGGCCGCGTCGTTCAAGATTTCTTGATAGACCTTATTGTCCACCACCTTGGCCGTCGTCTCCAGGGCTTTCATCATCGGGATGCCGCTCGTGACCATCGTGCTCAAGTTATCCGCCACGCGCGAGAGGTAAATTTTTTTATAGAGCACGCCGAGGTAGGGCACGGCGAGCTTGAAGCGGTCGAAGCTCATCGAACCCATCTTCGTCGCGATGTAGCGCCGGAGGAAGATAGCCAAGGCGACAACGAGAATGAAGAGGAAAATGCCGTAATTAACGACGAAGTCGCTCGCCCCAATGACGAGCCGCGTGTAAATCGGCAATTCCCCGCCGACTTCGTTGAGAATCTCGCTCAAACGCGGAATGACGAAAATCATCATCAAGATAACGACGCCGACGAAGGCGACGATGACCAAGGCCGGATAAATGAGGGCGTTCTTGGCCTTGGAAGCGAGTTCGTAGGCCCGTTCCAGATACTCGGCCAGATAGCTAAAATTCTCCGAAAGTTTGCCCGACTCCTCGCCCGAGGCGACCATATTGACGTAAAAATCGGAGAAGACGCGCGGGTGGCGGCCCAAGGCCTCCGAAATCGACATTCCGCCCTTGATGTCGTCGGTGACCTCGGTAAGCGCCCGACGAATAATCGGGTTCTCGGCCTCACTCGCCATCAGGCGGAAGGTCGACATCGCCGAGACCTTGGCCTCGAATAAGGTGGCGATTTGGCGAGACAGGAAAACGATGTCTTTGGTTTTGACCTTGCGGCCGAAGGCCGAGAGCCAAGCGAAAAGACCGCCCGCGTCATCGCCCTTGATGTCGAGGATGATGAGGCCGCGGGCTTGGAGCGAGCTGATAGCGAGATTGGCGTTGGGGGCTTCGATCGTCCCCTGCTTCGGCTCACCCTCCTTGGTCGTGGCTTGATAGGTAAAAATCATGGAGTGGACGCGGGGGGAATCAGCCAAGCAGGCGCTCAAGCGCGCGGCTATCGAGCGAGTAGCGGAAGGCGCTCTCGGGGCTGATCTCCCCGCGGCGCGCGAGCTCGGCGAGCGAATGGTTGAGATCGACCATCCCCTCCTCCGAACCCGTCTCGATCAAGACGTCGATCTCGGCCGTCCGGCCCTCGCGAACGAGGTTGGCAACGGCGTTGGTGTTGATCAAAAGCTCAAAGGCCGGGATGAGACCGCCGGCGACGCGAGGCACCAAGCGCTGGGAGAAGATGCCGATGAGCGAGCCGGCCAGCTGAACGCGGATCTGGCGTTGCTGATTGGGCGGGAAGGAGTCGATAATCCGGTCGATCGTCTGGGAGGCCGAGTTGGTATGCAGGGTCGAGAAAATGAGGTGACCCGTCTCGGCGGCGGTAACGGCCGTGGCGATGGCATCCGGGTCGCGCATTTCGCCAACCATCCCGACGTTGACGTCCTGACGGAACATCGCCCGCAGCGCGGAATGGAAGTTAGCGGTGTCGAAACGGACTTCCCGCTGGTCGATGATCGAACGGTCGTTGGTAAAAATGTATTCCACCGGGTCTTCGATGGTGATGATGTGTTCGGCGCGCTCGTGATTAATGAGGTCGACGAGCGAAGCGAGGGTGGTCGATTTGCCTTGGCCGACCGGCCCGACGACCAAGAAAAAGCCCTGTTCGCGGCGGGCGAATTCGGCCAATTGCGACGGCAGACCAAGCTCCTCGAGCGATTTAATCTTCATCGGAATCAAACGGAACGAAGCCCCAACCACGCCCTTTTGGAAAAAAGCGTTACCGCGGAAACGGACGCCCGAAGGCAAGCTGTAAGAAAAATCGATGTCGTGATGTTCGAGGAATTCTTTCTGGTTTTTTTCGCTCAAAATGGCCGTCACCAGCCCCAGCGTATCCTCCGGCGTCAGGGGCGGTTTTTTAACGATCGGGATCAGGTCGCCGGCGATGCGGATGGTCGGCGGCCGGCCGACCGTCAAGTGAAGATCGGACGCCCCTTCGCGGGTCACGACGACCACCAGGTCCTCCATTTCTTTTTGGTAATCGGTCATTTAGGCCACGGGCTTTTTACTCTCAAAAATCGTTTTGACCTTGCTGACGACCTCGGAGGGCGTGGCGCTCGCCTTCACGATGTAACCGTCTACGCCCAGAGCCAGAGCCCGGTCGATATCATCTTTCTGGCCCAAATTGGAGAGGACGACGATGGCGTGGCGGCCAGTCGGCTTTTTCTCCCGCAATTGGCGGATCAGCTCAAAGCCATCCATCACCGGCATAATAATATCGACCAAATAAATGTCCGGCTCAAAGCCCTGATTCAACTTCTCCAACGCTTCGGCCCCGCTAAAGGCCGTCTCGATTTGATAGCCGTGCTCGGAGAACTTGATCGAATACATATCGAGCAAAAACTTGTCGTCATCTACGATCAAAATTTTTAGGGTCGTGTTTTCCATAAGCTACATTCTATTATAACTTACTAACCTCTTCAAAGGGAACTTTTCCCTCAAAGGCCTTGAGCAGGCAGTCCTCGCGCATCGTGAGGAAGCCTTGCTTGCGGCCAACTTCGTAAATTGCCGACTCGACCGGGTTATTGAGAATAACGTGCTCAAGCTCGCGATTCATTTCCAAAATCTCGAAAACCGCCGTCCGGCCGCGCGTCCCGCTCGGGCAGGTAGCCGAACGCTTGGATCGATAAACTCCTTCCGGAACCTTGATCTGGCCGCGGGCCTCGGGCGGCACGTCGGCGAGATAACGATCGATCATCGCCTGAATACTGCCCTCGACCGGCACCAACTCCTTCGAATCTTGGCACAAGGTGGGAACCAGACGCTGAGCCATCGCCATCAGCAGGGTGGCGGCGATTAGATAGGAATCAACACCCATATCAATCAGACGAGGAATCACGCCCGCCGTGTTGTTGGTGTGCAGAGTGGCGAGCACGAGGTGGCCGGTGAGCGAGGCCTGGATTGCCAATTTGGCCGTCTCGCCGTCGCGAATCTCGCCGACCATAATGATATCCGGGTCTTGGCGCAAGATGCTCCGCAGGCCGTTCGCGAAAGTATAATTAATTTCGGGCTGGACCTGCGACTGGTTGACGCCATCCAGATTGTATTCAATCGGGTCCTCCAAACTAACGGCATTATTCTTCTCGCGGTCGAGCTCGTTTAACATCGCATAGAGCGTCGTCGTCTTACCCGAGCCAGTCGGTCCGGTTACCAAAATCATGCCATAGGGTCGGCTAGCGGCTCGCCGGACCTTCTCAATCCCGCTCGGATTCAAGCCCAGAGTCTCCAGCGTCAGCAAGGTCTTTTCCGGGTCAAGAATACGGATCACCACCTTCTCGCCGAAATAAGTCGGCATCGTCGAAACACGAAAATCAATTTTGCGATTATCAATCTTCGCCGAAAAGCGTCCGTCTTGGGGTTTACGCTTCTCGTCCAACTTCATGTTGGTCATGATTTTAATCCGCGCCACCACGGCATCGTGAACCTTGTTCGGCAGAAACAGACTGGTGTAGAGCACGCCATCCACCCGAAAACGCACGCGAACCTTCTCGTTGCCCGGCTCGATGTGGATGTCGGAGGCGTTGCCGCTCGTCGCGTGCTGGAGAAGAACAGCCACGATTTTCGTCACCGGCGCGTCTTCCACAATTTGCGGCCGTTCGACTTCCGTTTCTTTTTTCAAAGCTCTAAGCTCTTCGGCCTCGGCCTGGAGCTCCACATCAAGATCGCCCAAGGCCTTCGTCACCTGGGTCGTCAAACCCTCGTAACCGTCGAGCACTCGATTGAAATCAGCTTCGCTGATCTGAAAAATCTTGAACGGGAAACCGAGTTTGGAAGCGATAAACTGGAGAGCGTCTCGCGCTTCGATATCGGACGGGTCAACCATTCCGACTTCCAGCACGCCGTCTGCTAGAGCCAGCGGTGCGAACCGGTAGTGCGACACCGAGTTCTTAGAAACGTAATTAAGAACGTCGGCGGGGATTTTCTCGTCCGGCTTTAAGGCGCGTTTGGGGATTAGGGTGTCGGTCTCCATAACCGTTTAACGGCCCTTATAGATTGTCGAGCGTCCGCGCCTGCTCGCTTGGGGACAACCCGGAGGCCGAGCCGTTATTATTAAGGGAATTTAATAAATCAAAGCTATCTTCAGTGGTGTCGTCGTCATCACTATTCGGCGAAGTGCCGGCGTTAAGCCGATTACCCACCCCGAAAGGCGCGAAGGGATTATCTCGGCCGAGCGGCTCGGGCGTCAACGTGACGGAAAAGTCTTTAAGATTTTGGAAATGAGGGTTATTCAAAATCGCGGCATCCAAGCGAATGGCGTTTAAGGTATCGAGAATGGTCAAAAATTCGCGATTAGCGGCAGAAAATTCACCGTCTTCCCCCGCTAACTCCGAAGCCGAATAGAGGCCGCCCGGGTCAGCGGGCTCCGACCGCCAATAAAAATAAACGAAAACCGCCGCCAAAACGAGCAGGAGCCCTAACGCCAAATTTAAAATTTTGTTACCAGACATAAACTAAGGGAGCCAATAAGTCCGAACCTCGACATTATAATTATAGAGACCGGTTTCCGTCGCCGAGAAAGACAGGCCGGTCAGATCAAGCAGACGCAAACTTTGAGCCAAGTCGTCCATCAATTGCTTGAACAGGCCGTAAGTCGCCGTGACCGAAAAGCTCAAAATCACGGAGTCTTGGTCAATCAGATCCTCACCGCTCGCTTCACCCTCGTCGGCCGAAGCTTCGGCGCTTTTAATCCCGATGTTGCTCAATTTCAGATTGTAACGATCGGCAATTCCGTTGATATCAATAATCAAACGGACGTGGTCAATGTTGTCGGGCAAAAATTTATCAATCTGCTCAATTTGCTCGTCCGAAAACTGGTTGTAAAGATTGAGCAACTCATTCTGGCGGGCAAGCAATTGGCGCAAACTTTCCTCGCCCGCCACAAGGTCGGCCTTTTCGGTTTTAAGGACGCCAATTTCATCAATCAACGGCCGGCCAAGAGAAAAGAAAGCGACAACCGACAAAACAATTATTAGTAGGGGGAAGAGAAAACGGGTCATAGGGAAGGCAAACTATTTTGATAAACCGTCAGGGCCGGATCAACCACCATCGTCAGACGAAAAGGCACTCCCCGATCCGACGGCGAGCTGAAATCCGAAAACACGAATTTATTCACTAATTCATTCCCGTCTAAAGTCTCGGACTGCAAAGCGATGCTCTCATAACTTCGCGCCAGACCGGAAAGATTAATCGTCTCGCCATCAAAACTGAAACTATTGAAAGCGATGTTGTGCAGAGTCAAATCTTCCAAGAGAGCGAAAAAGGGCAGAATGGTGTTGTGGACGGCGAACAAATCCTTCGACCGATTAAGCTTGGTGTCGAAACGCTTAATTTTATTAATCTCCGTTTCGACGAGGTCGGCCCGTTGACGCTTAATGCGTTGCTGTAAACCGCAACCGCCCAAACCGCCGGAAATGTCTTCGTTATCGCAGGGATGATCAATCTCGGAGGCGAGGACCGAACGATACAAATACGCCCCACCCAAAAAGACGGCGGTCACCAACAGCACCGCCACAGCCAAAACCATAAAGAAGCCGAACGGCGCCGGCCGGCGCGTCGGACGGTTCAAGGCCTGCTTGGGAATGAAAGAAGACGACTGGCCGCTACTATTTGAACTATTTGAAGTGTTAAATTCCATTTATTTATTAATCTAATTCTTGAATCTGACGTAAGGCGAGACCCAGCGCGACGGCAAAACCCGGACCGGTGGTGGAAAGCATTTTCTCTAAAAAAGCCGGGTATTCGGTTTTATCAAACGGGCGGCCGAGTTCAATCGGAACATCAAAACTTTCTTTAGCCATATCCTCTAACCCTCGCAACAAAGCGCCGTTGCCGATGAGCACAATCTTCGACATTGCTCTCTTGTGCTTGGCCTGATACATAGTCATCACCTTATTGGCTTCGGCGAAAATATACTCAACCACCACGCTGGCAATTCGATTTAAGCGCCCGTCCTCCACACTCTCGTTTAAACCCACCTTGCGTTTAATCTCTTCCGCCTTGGCGAAGTCGACGCCAAGCGTCCGCGACAAGGCCATGCTGATATCTTGCGACCCCTTGCTAATAGTATGGGAAACGCGGACGACACCATAATCGACAATGGACAACTTGGTCGTGCCGGCACCGATATCGAGAATGACGGTCGCGTCGAGAGCGCCGCTAAACACCGAACGGATAGCGCTGAACGTCTCCACCTCGAGGAAAGAAATCGACCAGCCCAGCCGTTTGCCGATTTCTTGATATTGGTTGATGATGTCGCGATGAATGGCGGCGACGAGAACCTCCAAATGCCGCTTTTCCACCGACCCCTTCGTCATCTGCGTCTCGGGGAGCATCCACCAATCAAGCTCCACTTCGCTAATCGGAACCGGCACGTACTTGCGCGCCTCGATCGGCACCACGCGGTCGAGATTGTTGCGGCTTAACTCGGGCAACTCCAGAATAGTCAATAAGCTGGAACGAAGCGGAATAGACATTGCCACCGTCTTGCCGAGCACGCCCGCCTCTTGAGACAGGGCCTGGAGCAGGTCAACCGTTTTCTCAACCGACAAATTGGCTACCTGGCCAATCGCCAAATCGCTGTAGGGACCAAGCGCCATTTCGCCATAAGTCTCGAGAATCGCCTGGCCATGATCCTTTCTCAACTGCACGACCTTGGCCGAGGCGTGGCCAACGTCCACGCCAACCGCGCGGTTATCTCTCTTCTGCCAAAGAGCTAAATGATGAGCTTGGCGCCACTTCGCAAACAAATCGAACATGCCTTTATATGCCCATCATTGTAACATAGTATAGCATGAGCGTTGCGAAGCGAGCGGTGACGAGTCAGCAATTATCCACAATTGCTTCGCGCGCGCTCGATTGGTTGTGGCCGCGGCGTTGTTTTGGCTGCCAAACGACCGGCGCCTGGCTCTGCCCCGCCTGCCGCGCGCGCCTGCCGCGCGAAACGAGCAGTCCGACGACTTGGATCCACGCCTCGCTCCCTTACGGCGAGCCACTAATTCGTTGTTTGATTCGCGAATTTAAATACCGCGGCCGAAGCGAACTTGGTAAAATCTTCGTCGCGATTATCCGAGACGATTGGTTGGAAACGCTCGCCGAGGCAGGCGAGCGTTTTGGCCCAACAGAACCCTGGCTCGTGGTTCCGGTGCCGCCCTCGGCGGGACGGCAGCGCGAACGTTGGTTCGCGCCAAGCGAACTTTTGGCCAAACATCTCGCCCAAACTGATCCGACAAACTTTCGTTACGTTCGTGGACTCAAAAAAATCCGGGTTACCGCCCCACAGGTTAAACTAGCGCGCGCTCAACGGCTCAAAAATCTGCGCGGCGCCTTCAAGGCCAGGCGGCCGACGCTAATCTGCCGGCAAAAAATTATCGTCGTCGATGATGTCGTCACAACCGGCGCGACGCTCATCGAGGCCCGCCGCGCCCTCCTCGCGGCCGGCGCCACTCACGTTGTCGGCCTGACGGTGGCCCACGGATGAGGGTTGTTGAAACGGATTTTAGAGGGTAGTATTGGCGGTGTTCAACTATACCTGGAAGGGTGGCTGAGTGGTTGAAAGCAGCGTCCTGCTAAGACGCTAGCCGGGTAA